>JBAXRM010000049.1:0-26021 GCA_037131225.1 Nostocales cyanobacterium ELA583
TTGTTAAACGCCATTCATCTCACTCCCAATCTCTGACTGGGACAGAAACTTCATCTTGTACATCCTTAAATCCTGGATATCCTGATTCAGACATTTTTTAATCCGCTTTGACAAGGCAAGAACCTTTACCCAAGAATCTATAAAATAGTAAAAATACAAAAATTACCGCCTTGTTAAACGCCATTCATCTCACTCCCAATCTCTGACTGGGACAGAAACTTCATCCTGTACATCCTTAAATCCTGGATATCCTGATTCAGACATTTTTTAATACGCTTTGTCAAGGCAAGAAGGCAAAAGAGCAAAGCGCAACTAAGTCCTGGAAGCTACACGCACAACTCGAAAACCGATGTAGTTGTCGTCAAAGTCGTTGTCGTAGCGAGACGCAGAACGACAATTCCTAATAATGTTGAGCCAAGAACCACCGCGACGTACCTTTGAAGCGGTGTCTTGACCAATCCAAGCACTACCATCTATAGGTGCATTTTTATAATTCCCATGCCAGCTATCTTCACACCACTCCCACACATTCCCGTGCATATCATATAACCCAAAATTATTCGCTACTTTGAAATATCCCACTGGTGTTGTTTGTTGGCGAAATTTCCCTTTAACTCCATCACCACCATAAACATAATTACCATTATAATTAGCTAATTCTGTGGTGATTGTTTCCCCAAAATGAAATGGTGTGGTTGTTCCTGCACGACAAGCATATTCCCATTCTGCTTCTGTGGGTAAACGGTATTCTCTGCCGGTTTTCTGACTTAATCTGGCACAAAATTCTTTGGCATCTGACCATGATATTCTTTCCACTGGTCTTGTCCATCTATCTGTCTCCTCATAATCATCTTTAAACCTAGATGGGTCAGGTTCTAATTCTTTTTCTATTTGTTCCCATTTTGCCACTATTTGCCATTGTTTTTGGGTAATGGGATATTTACCCATAAAAAAGCTAGGGACGGTTACTTGATGTTGAGGAGATTCTCTTTCAAATCTATCTAATTCGGTTTCTGGTGAACCCATGAGGAATTTTCCCCCAGGAATCAGCATCATATCTAATTCAACGCTATCTGCTAATATTTCAGTGTAATATTGGGCTTGTTTTTGTTCTCTTCTAATAATTATTTGGTTCATTTTTATACTGGATTTATTTATCCAGGGAATAAATTCCCTGTCTCATAGCTAAAGTCGGTTAAAACCGACTGCATTTACTATTTCAGGTGGTTTATCTAAATCTGTTTCTTGTTCCAATAGTGGCATTGTAGTTTTATCACGATGATGTATTTTTTGATTATTGACATAATCCATAGCTTCTTTTAATTGTTTACCTCCTAAAGAAAATATTCCATACCCCTCGTGCCAACTAAATTTTTGTATTTTACCTAAAGAATGATTATAGTGATAAGCACTACTACCTTTTAAAGTTTTTACAAATTCAGAGATAGATAATTTAGGAGGAATAGAAACTACTAAATGGATATGGTCTTCAATTCCACCAATAGCATGAATAATACAACCCAAATGATCCGCCTTACCAACTAAATAACCATAAAATTTATCTTCTATATCACTAGTAATTAAAGGCTCACGTTTTTTTGTTGCCCAAATAATATGATAATACAACCGCCATAAAGCCATGATTGATTTTATGAAAATAAATGTGTGATCAAAAAATTATCATATTTTTGACAGAATTACTCATCACGAAATCAGATTAGCATTCAAATCCCAACCCAACAACAATTTCTACAACAGCATTGGTATCAACTTAATTTAAAAATGGCTTATCTGTTGTCTTCCACACCCGCCAGGGAATAAATTCCCTGTCTTATAGCTCAAGTCCGTTAAAACGGACTAATAAATTTTCGCCTCTTGCGTCTTTTTTATGGTGCTTAAGCCCGCATTTCTTACAAGTTCCGCGATAGCTGCGATCGCCGAAAGCATCGCACTCCCTATAATCCTTATCCCCAATATGTTTCCGGCATTTTTAAGAGGTTATTTTTCAATGCAGTGTGAAAAACCGGAATCTATATTTTATTCTCACAGTCGGTTTTAACCGACTTTAGCTATAAGACAGGGAATTTATTCCCTGGCTAAATGATTCCCTGGCTAAATGATTGGCTTTATACTACCAATAATAAAAAAAAGATCGCTTTCACTACGCTTTGTCAAGGCAAGAAGGCAAAAGAGCAAAGCGCAACTAAGTCCTGGAAGCTACACGCACAACTCGAAAACCGATGTAGTTGTCGTCAAAGTCGTTGTCGTAGCGAGACGCAGAACGACAATTCCTAATAATGTTGAGCCAAGAACCACCGCGACGTACCTTTGAAGCGGTGTCTTGACCAATCCAAGCACTACCATCTATAGGTGCATTTTTATAATTCCCATGCCAGCTATCTTCACACCACTCCCACACATTCCCGTGCATATCATATAACCCAAAATTATTCGCTACTTTGAAATATCCCACTGGTGTTGTTTGTTGGCGAAATTTCCCTTTAACTCCATCACCACCATAAACATAATTACCATTATAATTAGCTAATTCTGTGGTGATTGTTTCCCCAAAATGAAATGGTGTGGTTGTTCCTGCACGACAAGCATATTCCCATTCTGCTTCTGTGGGTAAACGGTATTCTCTGCCGGTTTTCTGACTTAATCTGGCACAAAATTCTTTGGCATCTGACCATGATATTCTTTCCACTGGTCTTGTCCATCTATCTATCCCCTCATAATCATCTTTAAAATCAGATGGTTCAGGTTCTAATTCCTTCTCTATTTGTTCCCATTTTGCCACTTCTCGCCATTGTTTTTGAGTAATGGGATATTTACCCATAAAAAAGCTAGGGACGGTTACTTGATGTTGTGGTGATTCTCTTTTAAATCTATGTAATTCGGTTTCTGGTGAACCCATGAGAAATTTTCCCCCAGGTATTTCCATAAGTTCTAAATTTACCCCTTCAGCTAATTCTTCAATTACACCAATACCTTGTTTTTCTTGCCGCTTCACCACCCATAAACCAAAAAATCTGCGTTTTGATTCCCATTCTAAAGTTGCCACCACAAAATCAAAAGTAGGAGTTTTAACAATTTCAATAGTAGCAACTTCAAAAGTACAGGTTTTTAATTCTGGTTCTTTTGTTGTATCTCCTGGAGAAGTAGTTGGTTGAATTTTGGAAGATATAGAATTTGCCAATTGGGCATATTCACCCCCAAGATTGCGGAATACATCTACCGCTATTTGTGCAAAGGGTAGAACTTTCTGTTTATCGGTTTCAATTTCAGGTAATAAATCTATAAGTGCGGTAAAACTATTAACTGATAAACCAATTCTGTCACCAATATATTTAGAAACAGCATCTAAAACATTGATTGTTTCATTAGTTGCCATTGCCTGATTGAGTACCTTTCGCACACCAGGCAAAAAATCATAAACTCTAGCTTTTCCGGCTTTATCTTCCTTAGTAACATGAAGTAATCCCCCCATATAAACTTCTGCCACATGAACAGGTTGGGCTGCTTTTAAACAGGTTTTTCTAATCAGATTAACCACAGAAATATCCACAGGTGCAGCAGCCATCATTCCTGCCAATCTTTGGGCTGTGAGAGATGCTGTATTTAGGAATTGTTTAACAATTATTTTCGCTTGTTCTTCTTGACTTAACCCCCCGTCCCCCTTCCCTGCAATGGAAGGGGGGGAATTTGTTCCCTCTCCTTCTAGGAGAGGGCTAGGGAGAGGTGAAGAGAGGTATTCTAAATCAAATAAATAAGTAGAAATTCTAGTATTTCCGAAACCGGCAATTACTCGCGCCCAAAGTTTTAATATTTGTGGATCTAAATTGAGAACAGGTAAAATTAAAGTTTTATGCCAATTAATATTTAACCAAAAAGGTAAATCATCGAAAATTAATTTATTATTAGCAATACCAGGATTTAAGGCTTTAGCAAAAAGTTTACGTCCTAATGATAATTGTGTACTATCCCACAATCGTTCAGGAAAAAGTTGGACAACAGCAGTAGGTTGAGATTCCGACCAATCTTTTAACCATTGATGAAAAGTGGGATTTTGCCAAAGGGGAGATACACAATCACTAATAAGTAAAGTTAAACCCCGTTTATTTGGATAAATCAATTCCCGGTGCTGATGTTGACGTTGTTCTAATTTACCTCCTTTTTTACGACGAATGAGCATTAAATTATTATTTTTAGATTTAATAGTCCAAACTCGAATACGCCGAAATGCCCCTTGATTTTCGAGAATTTGTTGAAATTCATCTATCAATTCTTGCCAAATAAAAGCAGAACGGGATTCTTCAACTACTAATTCTAAATTTAGCCATCTTTCCGGTTCTGGTTTGGTAACAGGTAGCCATATATCACGTTCAATAATGCGGTTAATTGTTGCTTCTTCATTTAAAATAAATCTGCTTGCAGAAGGTACTTTGCGCTTGAGGGGACGCATTGCGCGAGCAATTTTTAAGGAATTTTGAATAGTTCGGGCTGCGGGGACTTGAAAGGGAAATCCTGATGTTGGGGTTGTTGTTTTTGATGTTTGATTATCTAATTTTTCTTCTGATGGTTTTGGATAAACATTAATAACTTCATCTTTTACAGGAGTATCTTTAGCAGGTTCTATTTTTCCATCATCAATTATTTTTGGTTCTGGTTTTGTGATTGTTGGTGCTTTTGGTTCAGCAATAACTCCCATTTGCAAAGCCAACCAAATACTATCAGCAATATCTTCATCATCCAATGACAAACTGTGCAGTAATCCAGCCTGATCTAATCGGCTGATTAAGCGTTTAATCATAGCATGAGAAGATAATTTATTCATTTTCTTCTTCAGCCTCTAAATCTTCAACTGCACCTAAATCTGTAAGCAGTTTCTCAATCAACTTACTTTTACTATCAATACGTCCTTTTGTCACCATAAAAATAGCATTTAATAATTGGTCTGTTGCTAGTGTTTCTTCTTTTTGTCTCCCATGAAAATCCTGAATTAGTGTATTTATATCTGGAATTTTAGCAGTTTCTGCATCTAAATGAGCCGTAACAATGTTAATTAAATCATCTATTGACGGTGACTTCATTGTTAAACGCAAACAACGACGCAAAAATGGCGCTGGAAAATCACGTTCACCATTACTGGTTAAAATCACAAAAGGAAAATGTGTACAGGTAACACGGCCATTTTCAATTTCGGTACTAATATCTTCTTTAGTTGTGTCTTCTGTTTCATCACTATAAGCTGTACGCACGTTAACCTTAGGTACTTCTTCTTTAATTCTATCTAATTCAGGAATTTCAAAACGGCCTTCTTCAAAAATACCTAATAAATCATTAGGTAAGTCAATATCACTTTTGTCTATTTCATCAATTAACAGTACACGCGGTCTATCAGCAGGTAAAAAAGCTGTTCCTAGTGGTCCCAAAGTAATATATTTTTCAATTATTTTCAGTTGGGCTTTTTTTTCATCATTTGACAATTCTGAAAAATTCTGTTGCTTTTGTTGTTGAACTTCTTGCAACCTCGATATGGCATCATAACTATAAAGTCCATCTTTTAGAGTAGCGCGAGTTGTGATAGGCCAGTAAAGAACTTCTCCTAATTTGAGTTCTCTAGCTACAGCATAAGCAAGAGATGATTTTCCTGTACCTGGTTTACCTGTTATTAATAATGGTCTTCTTAGATATAATGCAGCATTGACCATTTCAATTTCTTCGGGTCGAATTTGAAAAGTTTCTCCTCTTTTTTTGCGTCTATTTTCCCCTGGTTTGCTATCTTCCCCAAAAGGTCGCCAACTTGGTGGTTTTGGTAAGTCGGTGATATGATCATGGGGTTTGGTGTTGTTTCCTTGAAATATTTTCCAGTCTTGATTAGTGTTGTTCATAGTTTAAGGCATTGATAATTTAGATGTAGGTGGTAGACATAAGTTATCAGTATCACATATTAATGACAAATGATTTCCTATATGATTTTTGTCATCTTTCGCATTTATACGTTCTCCTTTAATAATACTGGGTAAGTTTTTTAAATAATTTACTTCACTTATTATATTATTTAATGTTTGCTCAATATTTATTTCTTTAATATCTTTCCTTATCCATAATGCAAAAGGTATGCCATTATAAAATAATATTTCACCTATGGTTTTTAGGTTAATAAAATTAATAAATGTTATTCCTACTACATGATCTGAAAGTAAATCTTTCTTCAATTTTGGTCTGTTATTTATATCTGATTGTGTTACCAGGAAAAGAATATCTCTAACTGATTTATTTGATATTTCTTTAAAAGAATCACACTTTTTATTCCACATAGCTGTGTGATGGTCTATTTTATTAAATCGTTCTAGAAATTCTAAAGTTACTTCAAACGTTTCTCCAAAGGTGATACGTGCTGCTTTGGGAACTGTTTCATCAATTACTAAAGTATCTATAGAACTTATTTTATGATTATTTTTAATAAATAAATTGTAAGGTAAAAAAACTTTGATTTTGCTGATATATTTACAAGGAAAATCATCATTGCTTTTAATTTCTTCAAGACAATTTTGGTAGACCTTTCTAAAAGTATCAGGAAATTCTTTTGATGGAATTTGTAGTATAGAAGGCTCTTTTTTTAGCAATGGTAAATAATTTCCAATATTATTACTAACCCATGCTTCTAATCTTATACCTTTATTGTCTTCATGAACAGCAACAAGTAAGCATAATTGTTTTATTTTATTGTCTTGTTGTTTTGGACACAATTTATCTTTTATGTTGTTTAGTTTATTTTGCAATTCTCCCGAATTAAAATGAGGCTCAAGTTTTACACATAATTGATAAAAAGCTGATGTATTATCTGTCCTTTCTAAATAACTCAACAGCGTATCTATAAACTGATCATTATTTAAACTATCTAGATTGTCAGGAGAAATATTATCTATTTTTATCCCAATAGATTGACAGAAGTTCTCACGGACAATTCTATTAGTTGTAATTATTCTACAACGTTTTAATAAATGTTTCAGTTCTGCTAATTCTAATTTGCTCATTTTCACATGAATTTATTTTTAATAACTTGTAGTTTATTTGCGAGGGTTGAAGAAGATTTAAAATGAGGCTCAAGTGTTACACATAATTGATAAAAAGCTGATGTATTATCTGTCCTTTCTAAATAACCCAATAACGTATCTATAAATAGATTATCACCTAAACTAGCTACACTATCAGAAGAAATATCATCTATTTCTATCCCAATAGATTGACAGAAGTTCTCACGGACAATTCTATTAGTCGTAATTATTCTACAACGTTTTAATAAATCTTTCAGTGTTGCTATGTCTAACACTTCTAACTCTTTCTTTTGTGGAATACCTGGTTGTAACTGTGTTTCCTGAAAATCAAATAAATATCCATCCTCATCACCATCATGACGTAAAAATAGCACAAGACGATACCACTCATATTGTTTATGCTTCATAGCCTTAGAAGCAAATTTCACAGCCTCTAATAAAGAAGATTGACCATTACCTAAAACTCGATAGAACTGGTCTATAAAATCTGTTGTACTATCTTGACTAATACTAAATGGAGTAGCTACAACTGCTGGTACTATTTGCAGTAGTTTTTGAGCAACACCATTGAAAACAGAATCACTTTTATGAGCTAAAGCAGCTTGACAAGCAGTAATAACTACTAATTGTGGTGTTGGGTTGCAAATATCAATCAAATCTCTAAAATCTTCAGCACTGATATGATCTGGTTTACCTTTTTCATCCTCAAATAAAAGAAATCCTGATTGATCTTTGAAAACTCCATGACCATTAAAATGAATGATATCAGGAAGTTTATCAGATTGTTTGAAATGATCAGTTAAATAGTCTCGTAATCTTTTAAAGGTTGGTTTTTCTCCTGGTTTATACCAAGATAATAAACAAGCGCGTCCCTCATTTTGGGCTTTTTTTAAGCTATCATTAATTAATGACTCTTGATTTTGCAGTTGAATCTGATCATCATCAAATGCTTGTGATGAGATGACTAAAACTTTGAGTTTATCAATCTGGCGTTTTTCTCGTGGATAATTTGTATTATCAAGTATGCGATAAGAAAAAGTAACTCGATTTTCTGCTAAAAATTCATTACCATCATGTACTAAATGCCAAGGATACAAGGATAATTTAGAATTAGCACTTACTCTAAAATCATATTCAATTTGAATATGTAAATCTTCCTCTTTACCAAATTCTTTATTTAGTGCTTTTTCAATATTTCCTGTAAACAAAGCCTGATAAAGTTTTTTCCCAATGTTTTCGCGCATTTGACCATGAAAAGAATTAGTATCTGTTTCACTTAATAACCCTTCTGCTATCATCCATTTTTTATCATTATTATCTGAATATTGATTTGTCAAAGCGTTTAGCGAATTGATAACAGCACGAAAATGGGAATTTCCTTGGCCATCAAAAAAGGGTAATTTAGAATTTTCAGCAGCATAATTTTTTGCAACTATAGTAAAACATTCATTGTCAGTTGCAGTTAAAGTTAGCTTAAGTGTTGGCATTTATTTTTCCTAAATATCAATTTCCTTATTACCACCTTGCAGTACAATGCCAGTAGTTGCTTTTTCTATTGCCTTTTGTTTATCTTTCGGCAAACTAGCCATAAATTCTTGGTTAAGAATAGCTGGAGTTAAAGTAATTTTGATAGTATGAATATTTTCTTCATTGACTTTTCTACTAGCTTCTGCACTTCCTTTTGCCTCACCTAATTTAAAGAAATCAGCGCCTAAAACATTAATTTTAAGATCAACTTTGGCTTCACCTTGCCCTTTAATCTCAATTTCTCTAGAAACCGATACTTGCAGTTCTAGTTCGACATTTGAAACCATAAAAACAGGATTGTCTTTGTTAGTGTTGGCTAACTCCTGTTTAACTTTGTCAATTAGTTCACCTAAACCAATTCCATCCGATGTTTGTGACATACTACGTCTTCTTACCTCAATTGTTCTTAATCAGTACAGTATATCAGTGTAGAGATACTTTTATTCAGTAGATCAAAAAAAGTTTTTTCTGAAGAGGTATTTTCTTATACTGTTGATGCTTGAGTGAAATACACTTTACATATTTCTTCAGACAACAAAAACACACCTCCAAATAACCTGAAAGAAATTCCCATTATGGAATTTGGTCAACCTCTGCCCAAGAATCTATAAAATTTGTAAAAATAGAAATCAGCAGTTTCAATATTTTTAGATATGAGTAATTCCAGCAATTTTCGTGAAGC
Source organism: Nostocales cyanobacterium ELA583 (assembly GCA_037131225.1). Taxonomy (GTDB): domain Bacteria; phylum Cyanobacteriota; class Cyanobacteriia; order Cyanobacteriales; family Nostocaceae; genus Dolichospermum. Next base: position 9,274 of record JBAXRM010000049.1, read on the forward strand.
TTACCGTGAGGCTAAAACTCATGGCATCGTTGGACCCAATGTTATCGCTAATGCCCTCCCCTATGTCGGTGGTGGATTGGTACTAACAGCATTCGGAACTTATGGTGGTTTAGGTGTTATCCGCAATAACCCCGGACTCTTTTTCCCTACATTCATAGGGGCAGTAATTCTAGAATTAGTTTTGTTCTTCGTTGCCCAAAATGTGGCATCAAAAGGTAACAAAGCCCTAGCTTTACCCCTATTGGGTATTTACAGTCTCTTATCTGGATATACCTTGAGTGGCTTGGTATTTGTGGCTTTGAGAACCCAAGGAGTAGGTATTCAAGGTATTGCTATTGCTGCTCTAAGTTGTGGTATTACTTTCATTGTTGCCCGAAAAATTGGTTCTAACCTTTCGGAAGCAGACGGTATGGCGTTGACAAAAACCATTAGTTTGGGGATTGTTGCCTTGTTGGTTGTTTGTCTTGTTCAGTTTGCTTTCGCTATATTTGGTGTTTACACGCCTAGTTGGTTAGAAATTGGTATCTCTGGTATAGGTGTATTTCTCTTTGCAGGAGCATCAGTAGTTGATTTCTACATCCTGCCTCGTACCTACCGCAATGATGAATATTTACCAGCAGCTTTGTCAATGTACCTCACCTACATCAACTTATTTGTCTTTATCTTACGCTTGCTTATTGCTATCAATGGTCGTGATTAAGTAAATTGGGGATTTGGGGACTGAGGTTTGGGTATACTGCAAACGGTTCATAGTTTAACCAAATATAGATGCCATAGGATTAAGTCATCTGATAACCGCAGTGCGATCGCGTAGCAATCCTGTAAGCGATCGCTAATTTTACTATCAAACATGAGCCTTTCTCAATCCTTCATTCTTCTCATTGCCACAGAAGAAGGATATTTTTTCTTATCAATAAGTAATTGACGTTCTAATAAACGAAGTTGATCATTAAATCCTAAAATTCTAGCAGTTACTTGTCCTATATTTGTCAGAGGTTCGATTGTAGAATCATTCAGTTGAAAATGTTCTCCCCAATTATCCTAACGAGGATGATAAAAGCAGAAAAATTCTTTTTTCTCAAAAATGATTGAACCAATGTCACTTCCTTTAAAACGATTACAATATACACAACAATAAGCGAGATTATCTATATTTGATGAGCCACCATGTTTAATACTAATAATATGATCAATAGCGCATCCGAGAATGGTATCATATTCAGAAATAAGACAATATTCGCATAAATAGTCCGCTCTTTTTGCAACTGAACGGCGAACTTCGTGATTCAAATAAGGACGCTCCATAATTAAGTTTTAAGCTTCCTCTTTAATAAAATCATAAGCGCGAGCCTTTGCCAATCTTAATAAATGTTCTAAGATCAGATAATGATCTAATTCTGATTTTTCTTCTGAAGAAATCCCCTCATTTTTCTCACGAAAAATCAAATCAGCCACTCTTTCTTTCACAGTTTCTGATGCTTGAAATTCAATTAAACTTTGAGATGTTATCCCAGCAGCAAGAAAGTTTATTATTTCTTCATAAGCTGGATTAATGCTGATTGATGTTTTCACGATGATTTACCATCTCTCTTATTAAAGATATTTTTGACATCTTTAAACCAACGACTCATTTTAACACTTTTTGTGGGGATAGCGAACGCGAGAGCGTCACGGAGGGAACTAGGGCTGCTGCAAGCATATCGCTTGCGACTCAGTTCAATCCTTATCTTAGAAAGAGACTAATAAATTTTCCCAATGTTTAGTGATCTTTGGCAGGCTTTTTATGCCTGTACCACAAGAGATTTTGGGATATTTTCTGATTTACAGCAGATTTTGCTCTAATGAGGTACAAACTTGAATTATGAAACTCTTGTAGTGCGGGCATCTTGCCCGCTGGATATGTACCTGATAACACCGGAAAGTGCTGTATAAGTCCCTAAAAGCCTGAAATAACACATTTTCGATCACTCACATCATAGTAAATCCGTAAAGCGCGTAATCTCTGGTAGTATTAAAGACTTAGTTTTAATCAAACCCTGAAGAAAGTTGAGTTTAAAATCTTTCCGTATCTTGAGGAGTTCCCACAGCCCCTGGTTGAGATAAAAAGAAATTTTGAGCAGATTCATTTTGATAAATACATCTAATATCTGGCTTTTCACTATTTAAGTCACCCGTAAAGCCAAAGGTATTCAAACGATTCTTACATTCTCGTACCTGATCTGATGTTACAAGTTTTTTATTTTCCAAAATCGCCCAGTTATTTTGCCGGATTACACATCCAGGACGCATACTTGGCTGGGCAACAAAGACATTAAATGGATTAAGAGTTACAAATAGTCTAGCATCCATCACCATTGCACTAGATCCAAACTGCACGCAAAGCTCAGGATTTGGCGCTCTGGTGTCAATGAACTCACGGGAAGCCACATTTGATGAACTCAAGGTAGTTGTAGAACTAAACGCAATCCCAATCCCAATTCCCAAAATCATCACCCCTCCTAAAAGGGCAATGGTAGCGAAGTTAAAGGTCGAGGATGAAAAAATAGAAGGTTTAGGAGTATTAGTTGATTTATTACTAGGTTTACGTCTCATTTTTGCTTTCTTCCCTTCAGTCCAAGAGTGGTTTATTAATTTCTCCCTTATATCAGTATGCCGATCCTTGAGGATCATTATCCCCTATTTTCACTTTTAAAGAAAATTTAAAATAAAAAAACCCGCACTAGCGGACTAAAAAATAAACCATAGAGAGTAATTATGATCACTATTGTAAATTATATAGTGCTTTTTTGTGTTTAGCACTAAAGATTCGTGTTAATAGTTAAACACTTTATAAAACTGAAGAAAAACTTAATACTCACTTATTCAATAGGTAATTTCCGTGTTACAAGCGTGTATACTGACAACAATACTCTGCGGATTTTTCGGTATCATCCTGAAAAAAAATCTAGTAATGAAGATTGTCTCCATGGATGTGATGAGTACAGGGGTAATTGCCTTTTATGTACTAATTGCATCACGAGATGGTTTATTTACTCCGATTATTTCCGAAGTAAAAAATATTGCTTATGCTGATCCCGTTCCTCAAGCAGTGATTTTAACAGCGATAGTTATTGGCTTTTCTATTCAGGCTTTAATGCTTGTTGGGGTGATGAAATTAGCCCGAGATAATCCCACATTAGAAAGCGACGAAATCGAGAAAAATAATACACCATGAATACGATTACTATTATTTGGGTTGCAATACCATTTTTTCTAGGGTTCATGATTTTTTTAATCCCCAAACTTAACCGACATTTGACACTTTGGGGGACTATTGCTTCGGCTGCTTATGCGTTCCAATTATTTCTTGAACCATCACCGATAAAACTGAATTTACTCGATAGTTTTGGTGTGACCTTAATAGCTGATCAGTTAAGCGGTTATTTTATTTTAACCAATGCTTTAGTAACTGCTGCTGTTATTATTTACTGTTGGCATAGTGATAAAACTGCTTTTTTCTTGGCACAAACTATTCTTGTTCATGGTAGCTTAAATGCTGCTTTTATTTGTGCGGATTTTGTCAGTTTATATGTCGCTTTAGAAGTAAGTGGTATTGCGGCTTTTTTATTAATTGCTTATCCTCGAAGCGATCGCTCAATTTGGGTAGGTTTACGCTATCTTTTTGTTAGTAATACCTCCATGTTATTTTATCTGGTTGGTGCAGTGCTAGTTTATCAAACACATCATTCCTTTAGCTTTGCAAGTTTAAAAGGATCACCCCCAGAAGCATTAGCATTAATTTTTCTAGGCTTATTCATTAAAGCTGGAATTTTTGTATCAGGATTATGGCTACCTCTAACGCATTCAGAATCAGAAACGCCAGTTTCCGCATTGATGTCAGGAATTGTTGTAAAAGCCAGTGTTTTACCCTTGTTGCGTTGCGCTTTAATTTCCGATGAAATTAATAGTATAGTCAGTATTTTTGGTGTCGGAACTGCATTAATGGGTGTATCCTATGCAGTTTTAGAAAAAGATACAAAGCGAATGTTGGCTTTTCATACAATATCCCAATTAGGCTTTATTTTGGTTGCACCGGCAGTAGGTGGGTTTTATGCACTTACTCATGGATTAGTGAAATCATCTTTATTTCTAATTGCAGGTTCTTTACCCAGTCGTAATTTTAAAGAACTACAAAATAAACCGATTAATACAACCATTTGGATACCTTTAGTCATAGCGAGTTTATCAATTTCTGGGTTTCCTTTATTGGCAGGTTTTGGGGCAAAAGTATTAACTATGAAAAATTTAGAATCTTGGCAATTTATCGCTATGAATGTTGCCGCAATGGGAACTTCTATATCCTTTGCAAAATTCATTTTTTTACCCCATATAAAGGATGCAGAACAGAATATAAAATCTGGTTTTTGGACAGCAATTATATTTCTGATTACTGGTTTAATTGCAGTAAATTTGATATATTTGCAAGCTTATGACATTGCTGATATTACTAAAGCAATTACGACTATTGCCATTGGTTGGTTAGCATATCATCTCATCTTTAAAAAGTTATCAATCTATTTACCCCGTGTGTTTGAAGAATTTGAACATTTAGTTGGTGTCATGAGTTTAACTTTAATACTGCTATTTTGGATGGCTTTCCCATGATTGGACATCTCATATTAAGATTATCAATTTGGTTTTTACTCACATCTGATGTGAGTTTAACAAATATTATCATCGGTGTAATTATTGCCTTGGTATTACCACGTGGTTATACATCTCCAGAAAAACTCAAAGATTGGTTAAAGGTAATCATTAAAATCTTTATTGCCATTCCTGTGGCTTTTATAGAGGCATTTGAAATTATCTTGCGTCCCCATAATCAAGAAGAAATAATCATGGAAAAAGTCAAATTAAAAAGATCACCATTGCTGATTTTTATAGATATATTTTTGATTACCTTCACACCAAAAACTATAGTTGTAAAACATCACCAAGAAGGTTGGTATGAAGTCCACCACATTAAACCCAGGAAAAAATAATCATGAACCTAGAAATAGTTTTAATAGCCATGATTTTAGCATTACTTATTCCCATTTATGAAGCCTGGAAAAGTGATGATACCTGGCAGAAAATGTTAGCTTTTGGTAGTATTTCTAGTAAAGTATCAATCATCATTCTCGTGATTTCAGTTTTACGAGACGATTGGATGATTGGTGTAGTAGCATCAATTATTTTGAGTGTAGGAAATGCGGGTTTAATGTTATTAGCACATATTTTGAGAAGAGTGAATGAAGCATGATCAACATTATTAGTTATGTTTGTATATTCATAGGCATAGTTTTTTGGTTTTGGGGAACTTTTCATTTAGTCAGTGACAGATCAGTATTATTCAAATTACATGGTCTTTCTGTTGCTGATACACTAGGTTCAATGATGATTATTGTGGGACTTTTACTGAAAATACCTAGCGAATGGCCATTACTTATTTTGGGCATTATTTCCTTAGCAATTTGGAATACTATGCTGGGTTATGTATTAGCATACTGTTCAACTGAGGACGCAAAAAATGAATGATACCTATCTCTATTTAATCATTGCTTTATTACCCTTAACTGCGGGGATGTTAATCACTCAAACTAACCCCTATCATGCCTTAGTAATTCGTGGGGTACTTGGTGCGGTAGCTGCAATGGTAGACGCAGTTTTAGGTGCAGCAGATGTGGCTTTGACAGAAGCATTAATGGGAACGATGCTATCAATTACTTTATATGCAGTAGCAGTCCGTTCATCTTTAGTTTTGCGTTTAGGAGTAATGGAAAATCAAGCAATTGCCAAAAATCAAGATGGCGATTTTCAACAACTTATAAACGAGTTCCGTAACGTTTTCAATAAGTATTATTTGCGGTTGGAACTTGTACCTTATAACAATAGGGAAACTTTACAACGGGCGTTACTAGAAAAAGAGATTCATGCAACTTGTACGCTAATAGAAGAAACTGATCAAACCCACAAAAACTATCAAACTACTATTAGAGTTCAACGCATTTATAACATTATGGAAAGCGCACTTTCAACAGAAAAAACAAGTTTAAACTACATTAATATTTTAGATTTAGAGGAGAAACATCTATGAAATGGGTTTATATTTTAGCCGGAATAGCTTTATTTGTGAAAATGCTGATAATTCCTGATTCAGAATTAAATATATCAGATATTTCCATTGTGGAAACAGTGGTTAAAGAAAGTGGTGTTCCCAATGCAGTATCAGGGATTATTTTTAGAAATCGGCTATATGATACTATTTTTGAAGTGATTGTATTTACTATTGCTATTCTCGGAGCAAATTTTTTACTAGCTAATGAAAAACCATCTTGTAGTATCTATCAATTTCAAGATCAACCATCCATCATTTTAGCTCGTCTAGGGGCAACAATTGCGGCGTTAGTGGCTATAGAATTAGCAATTAGGGGTCATTTGAGTCCTGGGGGTGGTTTTGCGGCTGGTGTGGCTGGGGGAACAGCAATTGGATTAATCGCAATTACTTCATCATATCAGTGGATGCAGGACATTTATCAACGTTGGCACGCTGCAATGTGGGAAAAGATTTCGGTATTAGTTTTTATTGTTTTAGCAGTGATAACTTTATCGGGATTTGAGTTACCACACGGTGAGTTAGGAACGCTTTTTAGTGGCGGAATTTTGCCGATATTAAATATCCTAGTTGCTGTTAAAGTAGCATTGGGTTCTTGGGCAGTTCTTTTAATTTTTATTCGTTATCGGGGTTTATTATAGTTTTAATTTTGGATGTTAAGATGTTTCCCGCAAAATCCCATAATATCAATGCTGTATAGACAATTTAAAATAAAAAAAGCCCGCACTAGCGGACTTCCTTGATTTAAATAATCTACCGACTACTTGGTATTCTGACTCTTAGAAGTGTAATAAACCTTACTACCTGTATCGGGAACAAAATGACAACCGATAGCAGAATTCCATAAGGACTTCCAAACTGGTTCTTTCGACTCGTGGAAATACTCACCCATAATTGGTTTAATCGCTTCAGTCGCTTTCAACAAATTGTAATGAGGCATATTCAGGAAAATATGGTGAGCAACATGAGTCCCGATATCATGATGAATGTGGTTAAAAATCCCATAATCTCGGTCAACGCTGGAAATTGCCCCTTTTAAGAAAGTCCATTCCTCACCACGATACCAAGGAATTCCGGGTTCAGTGTGGTGCAAGAAAGTCACCATATCCAGCCAAATGATAAAGACAATGTATGGTCCAGCGTAGTATTTTAACAACGACATGAAACCAAATTGATAGGTGAATAAACCTAGCAAAGCTACCATACTAATCCAAAGTGTGGTGCTGGTGATAATGTCCCATTTTTCTGAAGGCTTAAATAGTGGACTACTGGGGGAAAAGTGAGAACCTTCTTTACCAGGAGAACGCTTAAATAAATACACTGGATAAGCCAATAAGAACAAATTAAAACGCCCTATTTTTTGTGACAAAGGCATTTCATCATATTCTGATTCAGAGACAGGATACCAGCTTTCATCATTCTCTAAGCTGCCTGTATTTTTATGGTGGGTTCTGTGGCTAATTCTCCAACCATGATAAGGAACGAGAATGAAAGTATGGGTGATATGACCAACCAGATCATTTAACCATTTATGCTTAGAAAAAGATTGGTGTCCGCAGTCATGACCAACTACAAACAAAGCCCAAAACATTGTTCCTTGCATTACCCAGAAAATAGGCCAGAAATACCAAGAATCTAGATAATTAGCCAGTGCATACAGTGCCGCAACAATAGCAACATCACGAAAGAAATAATAGAGTGATTTAATCACGCTAGGCTGAAAACATTCAGCGGGAATTGCAGCTTTTAAATCCTGAAGAGTAAACGGTAATTTTTCTTGACCTTCAGAAGATTCAGGATTAGGGTTTTGATTAAATTGGATTGTATCTAATTGCACTGGATTGGTTGATTGTAAATTATAAATTAACGGTGAGGTAATACAGAAGAATTCAGGATTCAGAAGTAATTTGCTTTCTTGACTTCTAGAATCTAAATTTAGAAAGATTGGCAATTGACCTAAAAATTCTTTATCCTTGATTAATTGCCAAATTAAAAGAATTAGCAATGAAATTAGAAGTAATTCACACTTCAAATTTCATATTTAATCTTTTATGATTTTTCTACACGATATTCATCAAAGGTAATATAACCTATATCAGTTTTGTAGAGTTGACATTCATTAGTTATTCTCTTCATCAAATCCCAAGAGAATTTATATTCTTCATGGAGATAAGGACTCCAATTTTCTTTGATACTGCTATAAGCCAACCGTAAATTGTAGGAAGGGATAGCCGTAGAAATATGATGGGGAACATGAACATTAATATCGTGACAAAGAATTTCTACCCACTGAGGGTAATCACAATGAACAGTCCCAAATAACTGTGCTAAAGCTTCATTCCATTTATCAGCAGTTGAGAAAGGAACATCTGGAAGAGTGTGGTGAACAATTGTAAAGGTACTCATCCAGAAATGGTAAACCATCCAGGGAATAACCCAGAATTTCAGAAAACCCCAAACACCAGTTGTGATAATCAGAGTTGGGAAAACAATAGCTGCAAATGCTACTACTACAGCTATAGAAAGTTTGACACTATCATGATCTTTTTTCTGGAATTTCCGCAGATCAAAATGTACAGCCGCCCAATGGCCAATAGAACCTACCCACCAAAGACGTTTAGTTAAGAAAAACTCAAAGGAGGACTGACTATTTTTAGTCCAATTTGCAAAAGTTTCTGTTCTAATAGGATGCCAAGCGTTATCTTCATCTAGCTTGTTAGTATGTTTATGATGATGATTATGTTTAATCCGCCAGCTATGAAAAGGGTAAATTAGGAACATCATGAAGAAATGTCCCACTAAATCATTTACCCAGCGACGTTTGGCAAATGAACGATGAGCGCAATCATGACCAATGACAAAAAAACCTGTTAAAGCAGTTCCTGTAAAAATCCACGCTAGGGGTAGAAGAAACCAAGGGGAAATTGCTATAAAATAATAGCCTAATGCAGCCATAGATAAACTGATAATTACAGTTGTCCATGCTTTGCGGCTATTTTTTTGAAAACATTCCTTGGGTAGACTTTTGATAATATGTTTTAGTTTTATTTGGTCTTTACCAAGGTCTGCGGAGACCGCTATTTTCTGACTTTTGATGATTGATGTAGTCATGAATACCTGAAAAACAACAGAATGTAACACAAGGTCACTAAAAAAAGTAACTTGCTGCAAAGTTTTGTAACATTAATTTCTGAGATTATAGCAACCTTAGAACAACTTAGGATAAATATTCAGCAATTAAAAATTTCAAATTAAAAATTGCTTTATTTACACACAAAAAGTCAATAGTTTTAAGCCAAAAAATGACTATAAAACTATTGACTTTGAGCAGAAAATCTGCTTATGCTTTTTTCTCTGCCAGCTTTACGTTTGTCGCTAGACCTAGTAATTGTAATAACTGAATAGTCATCCAAGTCATATCAATTTCCCACCATTCCAAACCATGACGGGCAGAGTATTGAAAAGCATGGTGGTTATTGTGCCAACCTTCACCAAATACGAGAATCGCAACCCACCAACAATTAGTTGATCTGTCACCAGATTCATAAGTGCGGTATCCGAATTTATGAGTAGCACTATTTACCAACCAAGTACAGTGATAAACCCAAATAATCCGCGCAAAAATTCCCCAAACTACCATTGGCCATCCACCTAAGAAATATAGGACTATGCCCAGGGCAACTTGTAGTAAAATGAAATTTTTCTGTAAAAACTGATAAACTGGGTCATCAATAATGTCTTTAGTGAAGCGAGGAACTTGATCGTGAGCGGGAGCGAAATGAATCATCCAACCCATGTGACTCCACCAAAAACCTTGATTTGAATCATGGGGATCGGATTCAGTATCAGAGTGTAAATGGTGTATACGATGTGTACCTACCCATTCAATTGGACCACCTTCACAAGATAATGTCCCAAAAATCACCAAAACATATTCTAACCATTTTGGTGTTTGAAAACTCCGGTGAGTAACAAGACGGTGATATCCCAGAGTAATACCTAAACCTCCAGTCACCCAGTAGAGCAATAAAGCAACGCCAACAGCCTTCCAGCTAAAATTACTAGGAATTAGGGCAAATAAAGCGCCGACGTGCAATGCAACGAAAAATAGGGTATTAACCCAGTTAATGTGAGGTTTAGAAGTAGCAATTGTCATGCAGTAACCTGAATAGAAATTGTTCAGCCTAGTCTGCGCGATCCTAAAATCCGCATATCTATTTTATGTTTTTGAATGAGGAAATGATGAACAGCGTTGGAAAACTGCGGGAAGCAGAACAGGCACTATTAGAAATTTTTTCTGGTATTGACGCTCAGGTCAAGCATAATCTTAAAAAAGTATTAAATGCCTTTCGTGATCATCGAGTAGGCGCACACCATTTTGCCGGGGTAAGTGGCTACGGACACGATGATTTAGGACGAGAAACCCTAGATCAAGTTTTTGCCCAAGTAATGGGGACTGAAGCGGCGGTGGTGCGAGTACAGTTTGTTTCGGGAACTCATGCGATCGCTTGTGCGCTGTATGGTGTACTTCGTCCTGGGGATGAAATGTTAGCAGTAGTCGGTTCTCCCTACGATACTCTCGAAGAAGTAATTGGCTTGAGAGGACAAGGCCAAGGTTCTCTTATTGATTTTGGCATAAAATACCGCCAATTGGAACTAACTGACCAAGGAAAAATAGATTGGCAGACTTTAAACACCAGCATTACTGAAAACACAAAGTTAGTTTTAATTCAACGTTCTTGTGGTTATTCATGGCGGCCAAGCCTCTCCATAGCCGATATTGAGAAAATTGTTTACATAGTTAAACAGCAAAATCCCCACACCGTTTGCTTCGTAGACAACTGCTATGGCGAATTTATCGAAACCCAAGAACCAACCCATGTTGGTGCTGACCTAATAGCCGGGTCATTGATCAAAAATCCCGGAGGAACAGTCGTCAGTGCTGGTGGTTACATCGCCGGACGGGCTGATTTAGTAGAAGCAGCAGCCTGTCGCTTGACAGCCCCCGGTATAGGTAGCGCAGGAGGAGCAACCTTCGACCAAAACCGCCTATTATTCCAAGGATTATTTTTAGCCCCGCAAATGGTAGGGGAAGCCATGAAAGGAACATACCTGACAGGATACGTATTTGACAAACTCGGATATCCGGTCAACCCGCCACCATTAGCACCCAGGGGAGATGTAATTCAAGCCATTAAACTCGGTTCAGCCAAAAAACTGATCGCTTTCTGCAAAGCCATTCAACAGTCTTCACCTATCGGATCTTATCTCGACCCTATACCCGACGATATGCCAGGCTATGAAAGCCAAGTAGTTATGGCTGGGGGGACATTTATTGAAGGCAGCACCTTGGAGTTATCAGCAGATGGTCCATTAAGAGAGCCTTATATTGTCTATTGCCAAGGGGGGACTCATTGGACTCATGTATCTATTGCGTTAGAAGCAGCTATTGATGCGGTGGGGGAAGTTTAGGAAGAGTTTCGCGCAAAGTCGCTAAGGAGCAAAGGCGCAAAGGAAGAGAAGGAAGAGTTTAAAGTTTATTAGCTATGCGTTTGATGCCGTCTTTAATGAGGACTTCTCCAAAGTTGATGAGTAGTCCGAGGCGTTTATTGGCAAGGGTAAGATAGGTGATGAGTTGCTTTTTGTGTACCGGGTGGAGGGTTTCTACAGATTTGATTTCAATGATGACTTTGTTTTCAACGATTATGTCTGCCCGAAACCCTTCCTGTAAATGAATATCCTCATAAACTACTGCTATTGGTTGTTGTCTTGCTACCTGTAGCCCTCTACTCTCCAACTCATAAGCCAAAACAGTCTCATACACAGATTCAAACAAACCAGGCCCTAACCTAGTATGAATTTTGTAGGCAGCATCAACAATCTGAGTCGCAATTTCATTCTCCGTCATCTCAACCTCCTTCTTAATATCTTATCTTCTTCTTCTTTGCGCCTTTGCTCCTTATGCGTCTTTGCACGAAATCTTATTCCGGTAATTTATACTGCGCGACTATCCGCTTCGCAAATTCCGGTACGTGCGCTGCCAATTTCTCAGGATGATTCCGCTTTACATATAGGTAATTTCTTGTAAAGTGGGAATCCATTGAAAATCTCGCATATTCCAGTCCTTGAGGTCCGATTTTATCTATAACTACTCCCATTAATTTTGCTACCCACATGGGTAAGGTAACGGCATCATCATAGGCTTTTATACCTTGTTGTACGGCGGGTTTGCGATCGCCTTTGGACATGACTGGCTGGGTTTCTATCTGGTCTTTGACGAGTTCCAGCATTTCTTTGCCAGTATCGTTTCTAACTACTATCCATTGCCATTTGTAGGGTGCGCCCATATAACCGACTACTATATCGGCTAAGGAGTTGACGTAATCGAAGCAACTCATACAGGATGGGGCGAAGATGTCTTTGAGGATGTTGGTTTTTAAGCCGAAGAAGGGGACTGTTTCTTCTGAACCGTCTTCATGTTTAAAATGTACCCGGAAGTCTTGCATAAATTCGTAGCTGACGACGGTTTGGGGGGAACGGCTAGTAGTTTCTAGGAATTTTTGCAGTCCGGCACGAGTAACGTTATCTACGCATGGTGTACCTAGTACGTAGAGTTTTTCCAAGCCGAGTTTTTTCTCTACGGCGCGTAATGCCTGGATTTGACAACCTACTCCAATTACTAATAACCGTTTCATTCCTGATTGTTCTATCTGTTCTAATACGGATAGGTTGGGGGAAAGGGTAGGTTTATTGACTTTGGCTGCTAGTATTTCTTCTGGTGTGCGGGCGATAATAGGCATGGGTTGAAAGCGGTCTTCTTTGCTGTTTTGAACACAGACTACGCCTTCTACTAAGCCGCGATTAAGCATTTCTATGGCTATGCTGCTGACTATTCCTGTCCATTGTGCGCCTTCTATGGGTTCTGTTTTGCGTGCGGACATCATTTCTTGATGCACACCAAAATATACTTCGTTTTCGTCTTCGAGGTTGCGGGGGCGGTTATGGGTGGTGGTTTCTAGTTCATCTATTCTTTGGGTTATGAAGGCGCAGGCTTCTTTGACGTAGTGGATGTAGTAGGTGTCGCATAGTCCACATTCGCTACAGAGTTCTTTAGCTGGGCGTACGCTTCCGGGTTTCAGGGCTTTGGCTTTTTTGTGTTTACTGGCAGTCATTTATTTTATTGGTTTTTCGTAACAGCTTATCATCCCTAAACTGTCGGTGAGAATTTACCACAGCAATTGATAGTTGTGATATTATAGGAGACTGCTACACAAATTTAGAAACAATAAGCATTTAATCAATCATGGCTCTGACGCAACAGCGCAAACAAGAACTAATCTCTGGCTACCAAGTTCACGAAACCGACACTGGTTCGGCTGATGTTCAAGTGGCGATGCTTACTGACCGCATTAACCGCCTCAGTCAACATTTGCAAGCTAATAAAAAAGACCACTCCTCCCGCAGAGGATTGCTGAAGATGATCGGACAAAGAAAGCGTCTTCTAGCTTATATCCAAGCAGGTAGTCAGGAAAAATACAAAGCTTTAATTACTCGTCTTGGTATTCGCGGTTAAGGACTAATACTTATGGCTGGTGAAGAATCAGAACGTAGTAAATTGCCTTTTGAGCCAAATAAAAAGCGTCAAAAACCCGCTAAGGCTATCAGTCAGCCCGTAATTAAGCCCCAAGAAACCCCAGAAAAACCGCAACAGCAACGCCGTTATTCTAAACAAGAAATGGCGATTCCTGAAGTAGTTAGCCAACGAATGATTCGCCGAGTGGCTGGTTTTTGCGGTATCCCCACAGTTTTAGGAATTTCTAGTTTGGTAGTCAGCTATCTGCTAGTCACCTTTGCTCATATCCAACTTCCGCCTATTGCCGTTTTATTGGTGAATATGGGATTGTTTGGTTTAGGAGTAGTGGGAATTACCTATGGTGTTCTTTCTGCTTCTTGGGATGAAGAAAACCCAGGAACTCTTCTCGGTGCTGATGAATTTAGCATTAACTGGGGTAGGATGACCGAAGTTTGGCGCGATACCCAGAAAAAGAACGTCTAACAACCAGCGTCCAGGTAATAACTGTAATCTGGGGTAAATCGGAAAATGAGTGTTGAAGTTGAGTTTTTATGACTTTAACTTCAAGTTTAAAAGACTATATTTTTCTCGTTTATGCCCAATATTCAGCAAAAAATACCTGGCGCTACATTTGTATTTATATGTTTAACTACAGGACAAGAACCCCACCCCCAACCCCCAACCCGCAAGCGAGGAGAGGGCTATAATATACTCTATATGTTTATTTCCCAGAGGGAAGCGGTAGTTCGATCTTTAATTTATTCCCTATTTCCATAACATTATTTGCAAAATCTGTCATACCTGCTACCCCGGTAAAAGCTACAGTAGCAGCAGTGCCTAAAGCTATTAGACGCTTTTTAAGTTTGGGTAAATTGCGTTCTTTTTCTGGCTTTTGAATTTCTGCTTCTACATCATCAATATCAATAATAATATCGTCGCGGATTTCTGGTGGAAATTGGGCGGCAGTTTGGCGCATGGTGCTGATAATTTGCATTAGTTCTGCTACGCTTGCGCCGCTTGTTTGGTTGAAATTAGAGGCTTGCTGACTGTCGTTGACTTGGTTGGCAAAGTTGGCGATATTTGCGCCTTGAAAGTTGTTTGTGAATTGAGGATTTTCTGACATAGCTTTTGCCTCGGCTTTATTATTAATATAAATTTCTCTGCTGACAGCTAGTTTAGCAATATCTCGCATATCTTCGTATGGAGTCCTATCATCTAAATCATGATCTCCTTTTTGTGATTTCCGACGAGATTCTAGGGATTCATAGCCATCTAAAAGTTGACGTAAATCGAGTTTTAATTTTAGTTTGCCGATGGTCATTGTGCTTTCACCCATTGCTTCAAGTCCTAGAAGTTCTTGATAGTCGAGGGGTTGGTGTTTAGGATTATTGGGGACGGGAACCCATGCGGTGATTTCGAGATTGGGGAGAGTTTTGTGGATTTTTTGGAAGAACTCGCGGAGAATGCCGAGAAATAAACGACGGGTTTCTTTACGGCCGCTAATGGTGATAAAGATTTTTTTATCTTCAGGGTCGGATTTGATGCGAGCAATGTTGTAGATTTCGTTATTGTCTTGATATTGCAATATTACACCACTGCGCCAATAGATTTGGTTATGGATTTTGTCGTGGGTGTTGACGATAAAGCGGGAGATGATGCTTTCAGGAAGAACTTTGTAATGGTATTGAAATTCCAGAGTTTCCCCTTCTAGTTCTGTTTCCTCTGGTTGGTCTTTGGGTAGAAGTCCCGCAATCAAGAATTTCGGTGGGTAATATTCTAGTGCAAAACAAAGCTCAAATTCCTTCATCAGATTGACCAAATAGCCATGACGCTGGGTGGGGTATCGCTCTGGATTGAGGATGCGGGTGAGATCGGCGGGGGTGAAAATGCCTTTGGCTTGAATTTTGAGGTTTTCATCACTCAACAGGGCGTAAATGCCTTCTGTCACCCAGTTTGGTTTGAGGACGTTGGTATCTTTGAGGATGGGATGTTCACGGAAGTTGAGAACTAAGCCAAGTCTATGCAGTAGGTCAATGAGTTGATCTTGGTTTTGTTCTTCGGGAATTTTGTTTTCGTGACAGATGCCGATGTAGCGGTTGTAGGTGATGAAGTCTTCAGTCATGGATTCCAGTTGTTGTTTAACTTCAAACCATGAAAGGGGTAGAAGGTCGTAGACTTCTTTGAGGTTGCTGACTTGCTGCAAAATGGCGGTGCGAAGTTCATCAATACCGATATTGTCTTGGCAGGAAGTTTCAATAATGTCTTGAATATTGGGATATTTTTCCCGTAATGCCTTGCGGTTGATGTCGAGGGGTTGTTCGTCTTTTTTGTTGCCAACGATAATCACGGGTGACTCTCCACCAAAGCTTTCGATTAGTTTCAACCAATATTCGATACGGTTTTCTTCTTCGCTAGTGCGACAATTACAAACTAGAAGATAGAGACTACGTTTAGTCAGAAAAAACTGATGGGTAGCATGATAAATTTCTTGTCCGCCAAAATCCCAAACATTAAGGCGGATGTCTTTGCTATTTACCTGCACATTCCAAGTTTCTACATTGAGTCCGTCGGTTTGGGGTTGATTGTTGTTATATTTATTGCGGATTAGTCGCTCAATGAGGGATGTTTTGCCGACGCTACCTTGTCCGATGAGTAAGAGTTTGGCTTCATGTAATGGCCGAGTTTCACTTGTGCGAATTTGCCTCAAGTAATTCAAAATATCTTTTGCATCTTTTGTATTAAGAATTTCTAATGGAATCTCGGTGATTTGGTTGTTACTGAGGTGAAGCTGCTTCAGATTGGTTAATTTGGTGATCGCCTCTGGTATCTCGGTTATTTCGTTGTTTCTGAGGTCAAACCAGGTGAGATTGGTTAATTTGGCGATCGCCTCTGGTATCTGAATAATTCGGTTACTACCCAGGTCAAGCTGCGTCAGATTGGTTAATTTAGCGATCGCCTCTGGTATCTCGGTTATTTGGTTGTTAAACAGGTAAAGCTGCGTCAGATTGGTTAATTTAGCGATCGCCTCTGGTATCTCGGTTA
>JBAXRM010000050.1:0-25684 GCA_037131225.1 Nostocales cyanobacterium ELA583
GAATATATAACTAGCTCCTCCGTCTCTAAATCCTTTAAATGACGGCGAATCGCTTGGGGACTGACATCGAAAAAGTTCGCCAACTCAACAGCCGTTGCTTGTGAGTGTTTTAATAGATACTCTAGGATATTCTGCTTAGTTGAGGTCTGCTGGGTGGTCGCCATCTTCTTTACTAGACGCTTCGCAAACGTCCCAAAATAAAAAACTTTTTTTTGTGAAAATTTAACTTAAACAACATTGTTGTTGTTAATCTATCGTACAATGAGAATAGATTAAACAACAGCCGAGTTGTTTTAGTCGTTAAGCCTATTCTAGCAGTCCTGTTAGGAATCGGTAACAGAAAACGGGAATTAGCTTTTTGCAGCCCGTCGCCCGTCCTTTAAAGAGAACACAAGAGAACCGATGAGCGCATCCGTCACCACCTTAGTCAACCAACCTTACAAGTACGGCTTTGTTACCGATATTGAAGCCGATACTATTCCTCGTGGGTTAAGCGAAGACGTTGTTCGCCTGATTTCCGCCAAAAAGAATGAGCCGGAATTCATGTTGGAGTATCGTCTCCGCGCCTACCACCAATGGCTGAAAATGACAGAACCAACTTGGCCTCATGTCAAATATCCGCCTATTAATTATCAGGATATTATTTATTATTCCGCACCGAAACAAAAGAAAGCCAAACTCAACAGTTTAGATGAAGTTGATCCGACTTTACTGGAAACCTTCGCCAAATTAGGTATTCCTTTAAATGAACAAAAGCGATTATCTAACGTTGCTGTTGATGCGATTTTTGATAGTGTTTCTGTCGCTACTACATATAAAGAAAAACTCGCTAAAGATGGTGTAATATTCTGTTCTTTTTCGGAAGCTCTCCAAGAACATCCAGAACTGATTAAAAAATATTTGGGTAGCGTTGTTCCCATTGCTGATAATTATTTTGCAGCCTTAAATGCGGCGGTATTCAGTGATGGCTCTTTCGTTTATATTCCTAAAGGCTTAAAATGTCCGATGGAATTGTCTACATATTTCCGCATTAATAACGGAGATACAGGACAATTTGAAAGAACATTAATTGTCGCCGAAGAAGGCAGTTATGTTTCTTATTTAGAAGGTTGTACAGCGCCAATGTACGACAGCAACCAATTACACGCGGCGGTTGTAGAATTGGTAGCTTTAGATAATGCCGAAATTAAATATTCTACCGTGCAAAACTGGTACGCTGGTGATGTCAATGGTAAAGGCGGAATTTACAACTTTGTGACTAAACGTGGTTTGTGTCAAGGTGTCAATTCTAAGATTTCTTGGACTCAAGTAGAAACGGGTTCTGCTATTACTTGGAAATACCCTAGTTGCGTTTTAGTTGGTGATAATTCTGTGGGTGAATTTTACTCGGTTGCATTAACCAATAATATGCAGCAAGCTGACACTGGTAGTAAGATGATTCACGTTGGTAAAAACACCCGTAGCACAATTATTTCTAAAGGTATTTCTGCTGGTAAATCTAGCAATAGTTACCGGGGTTTGGTGAAGATTAATCCTACTGCTAAGGGCGCGAGAAATTATTCTCAATGTGATTCGATGTTAATTGGTGATAATGCTCAAGCTAATACTTTTCCTTATATTCAAGTTCAGAATAATACGGGTAAGGTTGAGCATGAAGCTTCTACTTCTAAAATTGGTGAAGATCAATTATTCTTTTTTGCTCAACGCGGTATTTCTTCAGAAGATGCTATCTCGATGATGATTAGCGGTTTCTGTAAGGATGTTTTTAATCAGTTACCTATGGAGTTTGCTGTTGAGGCTGATAAGTTATTGAGTCTGAAATTAGAAGGTAGTGTGGGTTAAGAGAAACGAACCACGAAGAAGCGAAGAACACGAAGAAAGAAAAGAGAAGAAAGAAGATGATTATTGAGAATAGTGATTTGATTTTGTCGGTTAAGGGTTTGACTGCTAATGTTGATGAGACTCCTATTTTGAAGGGGTTGAATTTGGAGGTTCGCGCTGGGGAAGTTCACGCGATTATGGGTCCAAATGGTTCGGGGAAGAGTACGTTTTCTAAGGTTTTGGCGGGACATCCAGCTTATACTGTTACTGGTGGTGAGGTGGTTTTTCAAGGAAAAAATCTTTTGGAAATGGGTGCGGAGGAAAGAGCTAGAGGTGGTGTGTTTTTAGCTTTTCAATATCCTCTGGAAATTCCTGGTGTTAGTAATTTGGATTTTTTACGGGTGGCTTATAATTCTCGTCGCAAAGCTCAGGGTTTGGAAGAGGTTGATGCTTTCGATTTTGATGATTTGGTTGAGGAAAAGTTAGATATTGTGAAGATGAATTCTTCTTTTCTTAACCGCAGTGTGAATGAGGGTTTTTCTGGTGGGGAAAAGAAGCGGAATGAAATTCTGCAAATGGCAATTTTAGCACCAAAGTTGGCGATTTTAGATGAAACTGATTCTGGTTTGGATATTGACGCTCTGAAAATTGTCGCTAATGGGGTTAATCGCCTAACCAATTCCGAAAATGCCACAATTATGATTACTCACTATCAGCGTCTTCTTGATTATATTGTTCCTGATTTTGTTCATGTGATGGCGCAGGGACGGATTATTAGAAGTGGTGGTAAGGAATTAGCTCTTGAGTTAGAATCTCGCGGTTATGATTGGGTATTGGAAGAAGCTTTAGGGGTGGGTGTGTAATGACGATTCCAATGAATGTAGAAGTGTTAAATGAGGCCGCTTTATTATTAGATAGAGATGCTTTTTTAACTGGTTTGTTAAATCAGGTAATTACCAATAAATCAGATGGTTGGTTACAAGATTTACGTAACGGTGCTACTAAGTGGGTTCGTCATTCTGTTATCCCTAATACCCGTGATGAAGAATGGCGGTTTACTGATTTATCACCTTTAAAAGAGGTAAAATTCAATAATATAGGGATAATTCATGAGTTGTCCTTACAAAATGAGTTTGTTTTACCTGAAGTGTCTCAGCGTTTGGTATTTGTAAATGGTGTTTATTCACCTAGTTTATCTAATACTGAAAATTTACCTTCTGGGTTAATTATTGGTAATTTAGATGCTTTACCTAGTGAAGTTGCAAAGGAATATTTAGCACAGTCTGAAGGAACAAGGGAAGTTTTTGCTGCTCTCAATACTGCTAGTTTAAATGATGTCGCAGTAGTATGGGTTGGTAAAAATGTGGTGGTGGAAAATCCCATTCATTTGTTGTTTATTTCTGTGTCAGGTGAGTCTGCTACTATTTCCCAACCTCGCGTTTTAGTAGTAGCTGAAAGTAACTCCCAAGTAACTTTAATTGAAGAGTATATACCATCTTCTTCAGAGCAAGTTTATTTTAATAATAGTGTGACAGAAATTTGGGTTAATGAAAATGCCCAAGTCAGTCACAATAGAATTGTCACCGAAGGTAACGCTGCTTTTCATATTGGCAAAACTGCGGTGACTCAGGCGCGGTATAGTCGTTATAGTTGTAATGCTGTGACTGTTGGTGGGAAAATCTCTCGTCATAATTTGGAGATTTTGCAAACTGGTGAGCAAACAGAAACGACGCTCAATGGTTTAACTGTGATTGCTGATAATCAATTAGGTGATACTCACAGTGCGTTATCTTTAAATCATCCTCATGGTGTGAGCAAACAGTTACATAAGTGCATTATAGGCGATCGCGCTCATGGTGTGTTCAATGGTAAGGTTTTTGTTCCTAAACTGGCGCAATTAACTAACGCATCTCAATTAAACCGTAATTTGCTGTTATCATCTAAGTCAAGAATTGACACCAAACCGCAATTAGAAATCACTGCTGATAATGTTAAATGCGCTCACGGTGCTACTGTCAGTCAGTTGGAAGATGATCAAATATTCTATCTGCAAAGTCGCGGTATTGATGAAAATGATGCTCGCAAGTTA
This sequence comes from Nostocales cyanobacterium ELA583, assembly GCA_037131225.1. Lineage (GTDB taxonomy): Bacteria > Cyanobacteriota > Cyanobacteriia > Cyanobacteriales > Nostocaceae > Dolichospermum. The sequence goes on from JBAXRM010000050.1 coordinate 3,911, forward strand.
TTAGTTAATGCTTTCGCAACTGAAGTTATTAACTTTATCCCTGTTCCTTCCTTGCGTGAGAGTTTATTGGGAACTGTCGCAAGTCTAACAAATAAATAAATGCCTTGCACTAAAGTACAAGTCTAATAGCTTAAGTCCGTTAAAACGGACTCAATTAATTAAAAATAGTCGGTTTTAACCGACTTTTGCTATTAGCCAGGGAATTTATTCCTTGGCGGACTGGATGAAAATTAAATAGTCTAGAAATTCTCCTGAACTTATTATTAAAAATGGTCATTACTTCTACCAAATCTCTCGCTGATAAAGTTCGCTCTGATTTCCCGATTTTACATCAGGAAGTTTACGGTAAACCACTGGTTTATCTCGATAATGCGGCTACTTCTCAAAAGCCTTTAGCTGTGTTGAATGCTTGGCGTGATTATTACGAACAATATAATTCTAATGTCCACCGGGGCGCACATTTTTTGAGCGGAAAAGCTACTGACGCTTATGAGGGTGCGCGTGATAAAATTGCTAACTTCATTAATGCTAAATCACGTCAAGAAATTGTTTACACCCGCAATGCAACTGAGGCTATTAACCTCGTAGCTTACAGTTGGGGAATGCACAATTTACAGCCAGGAGATGAAATTATTCTCTCAGTAATGGAACATCATAGTAATATTGTCCCTTGGCAATTTGTCGCCCAAAAAACAGGCGCAGTATTGAAATTTGTCGAATTGACACCAGAAGAAACTTTTGATTTGCAACAGTTTAAAACACTGATTTCTGATAAAACAAAACTGGTTTCTATCGTGCATATTTCTAATACTTTGGGTTGTATTAATCCAGTTAAAGAAATAGCTGAAATTGCTCATAAATACGGCGCGAAATTCTTACTTGATGCTTGTCAAAGTGTTCCCCATACTCCTATTGATGTTCAAGAACTCGACTGTGATTGGTTGGTAGCTTCTGGACATAAAATGTGCGCTCCCACTGGCATTGGCTTTTTGTATGGTAAATTGGAATTACTAGAAGCAATGCCGCCATTTTTCGGTGGTGGTGAGATGATTGCAGAGGTATATTTAGACTATTCCACTTATGCAGAATTACCCCATAAATTTGAAGCTGGTACTCCGGCTATTGGGGAAGCGATCGCACTTGGTGCAGCCATAGATTATCTTACTAATATTGGTATGGATAAAATCCATGCCTATGAAGCCGAATTAACTGCCTATTTATTCGAGCAATTAGCGCAAATACCCCAAATTAGAATCTATGGTCCAAAACCTAATGCTCAAGGGGAAGGTAGAGCCGCCTTAGCAGCTTTTACAGCCGAGGGTGTTCACGCTAATGATTTGGCAACTTTGTTAGATCAAGAAGGTGTGGCAATTCGTTCTGGACATCATTGTACACAACCGTTACACCGTTATTTAAGTTTATCAGGAACTGCACGGGCAAGTTTATCTTTCTACAATACCCGCGAAGAAATTGATGTTTTCATCAAAGCTTTGAAGGAAACATTGGACTTTTTTGCTGGTGTATTCGCTTAATAAATGTAGGGTGGGCAATACCCACTTTTTTAATTTTTTGTTTCACGGACAAACCTACAGAGAATATTACAGCACTTTCTACTGTCAAAAGGTGCAATAATCTCGGTAAATGACCTCTAGCTGGACTGGTGCGACGATTTGTGAAACCATAACTCTATCCTTAGTAAGATTTTTTCTAATTTATCTACTAAATATAGGAAATCAGCACGACTGGTCTGGTACTCTACTATAACCTGAGCAAAGATAGTATCATTAAGGATTGTTTCATTGTGTAACCTTCCCTTAGCCTGTCAATATGTCAGAAAACCTAGCAACATCTTTAAATGATCCTCTTCCCTACTCCCACAACAGCCAGAATACTATTCGCATTCGGGGTGCTAGGCAGCATAATCTGAAAAATATTGATTTGGAGTTGCCACGCGATCGCTTGATTGTCTTTACTGGCGTTTCTGGTTCGGGTAAATCGTCCTTAGCCTTTGATACCATCTTCGCAGAAGGACAACGCCGTTATGTGGAGTCTCTGAGCGCCTATGCTCGGCAATTTTTGGGACAGTTGGATAAACCTGATGTGGAAGCCATTGAAGGTTTAAGTCCGGCAATTTCTATTGACCAAAAATCAACTTCCCATAATCCCCGTTCCACGGTGGGAACAGTGACGGAAATTTATGATTATTTGCGGTTGTTATATGGTCGCGCTGGTGAACCCCATTGTCCCCTGTGTTCCCGCTCTATTGCCCCCCAGACCATTGACCAGATGTGCGATCGCATCATGGAACTTCCTGACCGCACCCGCTTCCAAATCTTAGCCCCTGTGGTGCGTGGTAAGAAGGGAACTCACCGTAAATTAATTTCTGGTTTAGCTGCTCAAGGTTTTGCTCGTTTGCGGGTAAATGGAGAGGTGCGAGAGCTATCTGATTCCATCGAGTTAGACAAAAATAATACACATACTATAGAACTGGTTATTGACAGATTAGTTAAGAAAGATGGGATGCAAGAGCGTTTAGTAGATTCTCTAGCAACTTGTCTTAAGCAATCTCACGGTATTGCCATGATTGAGGTATTAAATGATACATCGGACAAGATAGTGCTGGAGCGGTCTGACAATAAGTATATAACAACTGAGGCAGAAAATCAAGATATTTCCGATAGCTTGCGTGGCGTAGCCATACAAGAATTACCCACAGAAATGGTATTTTCTGAAAACTTTGCTTGTCCTGAACATGGTGCGGTAATGGAAGAATTATCCCCGCGGTTGTTTTCTTTTAATTCACCTTATGGAGCTTGTTCCCATTGTCATGGTATCGGGACTTTAAGAAGATTTTCACCGGAGTTGGTCGTACCTAACGCAGATTCGCCGATGTATGCGGCAATTGCCCCTTGGTCAGAAAAGGAAAACTCCTATTATTTAGAGTTGCTGTATGCTGTCGGCTTGAATTATGGCTTTGAGTTACAAACTCAATGGGGTAAGTTGACACCAGAACAACAAAAAGTTGTCTTGTATGGGGAAGAAAATAAGAAAACTCCAGAAGAGAAAAAGCATAGTTTCAAAGGTGTAATTCCCATTTTACAAAGACAGTATGAAGGGGGAACAGAGTTAGTTAAACAGAAATTAGAAGAATATTTAATTGACCAACCCTGCGAAGTTTGCGGTGGAAAAAGATTAAAAGCAGAAGCCTTAGCAGTGAAGTTAGGACAATATGGAATTTTGGATTTTACCAGCGTTTCCATTCGGGAATGTCGGGAAAGAGTAGATAAAGTAAAATTGAGCGATCGCCAAACCCAAATTGCTGATTTAGTGCTGCGAGAAGTTAGATCTAGATTACAATTTTTATTAGATGTTGGTTTAGATTACCTCACCTTAGATCGTCCCGCTATGACATTATCAGGTGGAGAAGCGCAACGGATTCGGTTAGCTACACAAATCGGTTCAGGACTAACAGGAGTTCTTTACGTTTTAGATGAACCAAGTATCGGTTTACATCAACGAGATAACGGAAAATTACTGAAAACATTAACCAAATTACGGGATTTAGGAAATACCTTAATAGTCGTCGAACATGACGAAGAAACTATTCGCGCAGCTAACTATATAGTTGATATTGGTCCCGGGGCTGGAATTCACGGGGGACATATTATTTCTCAAGGCAGTTTAGAGAATTTATTAAATGCCGAAGAGTCTTTAACTGGAGCTTATTTATCAGGAAGAAGAGTTATAAGTACCCCAGCTAAAAGAAGAGAAGGAAATGGCCGGGCTTTAACTATTAGAAATGCTCATCGCAACAATTTACAAAATATAGATGTAGAAATTCCCTTGGGGAAACTTGTTTCTGTTACAGGTGTTTCTGGTTCAGGAAAATCTACCTTAATTAACGAATTACTTTATCCAGCTTTACAACATCATTTACTCAAAAAAGCTCCTGCACCTAAAGATATAGATGAAATCAAAGGTTTAAACTGCGTTGATAAAGCCATTGTTATTGACCAATCACCCATTGGTAGGACTCCCCGTTCTAACCCCGCAACTTACACCGGAGTTTTCGATATAATTCGTGATATCTTTTCTCAAACTGTAGAAGCAAAAACCAGAGGTTATAAACCCGGACAATTTTCTTTCAATGTCAAAGGTGGACGTTGCGAAGCTTGTAGTGGACAGGGCGTAAATGTCATTGAAATGAATTTTCTTCCTGACGTTTATGTCCAATGTGAAATTTGCAAAGGTGCGAGATATAACCGCGAAACTCTCCAAGTTAAATATAAGGATAAATCAATTTCTGATGTTCTGAATATGACAGTTGAAGAAGCATTAGCTTTCTGTCAAAATATTCCCAAAGCCGTGACTAGATTACAAACATTAGTAGATGTCGGTTTGGGTTATGTGCAATTAGGACAACCAGCGACAACTTTATCCGGTGGAGAAGCCCAACGGGTGAAATTAGCCACAGAGTTATCTCGACGCGCAACGGGAAAGACTTTGTATTTAATAGATGAACCAACTACAGGATTATCTTTTTATGATGTCCACAAACTGTTAGATGTTTTGCAAAGATTGGTAGATAAAGGCAATTCAATTTTAGTCATTGAACATAATTTAGATGTAATTCGTTGTTCCGATTGGGTAATAGATTTAGGACCAGAAGGAGGAGATAAAGGCGGAGAACTTATTGCCGCAGGAACACCAGAAGATGTGGCAAAAAATCCCCTTTCTTATACTGGACAATATTTAAAACAGGTGTTAGAACAATATCCAGTAACGGTGTAAAAATGATGGCATCATCTATAAATTATAGATACTGTTTTGTGTCAATGTTCAAGTCCTATTGTTTATAAAATTGGCTCTTCTCTACTTGTTATGCAAAACATGAGTTTATTTAAGCCATAACCTTTATAAATAAAGGATTTCATCATTTTTATGGACAACCTAAGGTAAATTACCAAGATTTACCTTAAATAATTCCCTATTCCCTATTCTCTAATTAATTGTCATTTAACCAATTCACTAAATCAGTAAGTTCTGAAAAGTCTAATAATGCGTCTGCTAAATCATCTAATTTTTCAATGGTGAGCAGTTTAATTTTATCAACCAATGATGAATCTATTTCTCCAAACCGACGATTAAGTTGACGGATAATAGTCCGTTGTTCACCCTCTTGTTTACCTCGTTGTTCACCTCGTTGTTCACCTCGTTGTTCACCTTGTTGGAAAATATCTTGATAAATTACTGATTCTCGCATAATGTCCTCCCTTAGTAATTGATGAATCAAGTTTTTCTCAAAGCGTAAACCTGCTAGAATCTCGGTATACGCTACGATATCCCGTTTAATTTCTATTTCCTCAATTTTAGCAACACTTTCAGAAACCCGCCGTAATAAATCTTGGGGTGAATTAGTGCGAGTTAATGGTGCTAATGGCAATAATGCCAGATTATTCAGAAATAAAGTTGGATCTTGTTCCCACATTCTTATGACTCGATAATGATGAACAGTTGTGTTACTTACATAAGATTCGATAAAAGCATTTTCATCATCTGTTTCTTGCAAAAAAATTATAACTTGAATTATGGGAACTTTATATTGGCGTGTTAACCTGACATAATAATCTAACATTCGTAAAGGAAGAGGAATTGTAGAAGTTGCTCTGGTCTGAAATTCAATGTGTAGAATTTCTTTTTCTGTTTGCAGAAAAGTGACAAAATCAGCACGAATTGGTTCTATACTCAATTCAGTTTTCAAGATTTTGATTTCTCGCGGTTCTTCTGGTAGTAACCACTGAGCAAAATCAAGAGGATATTTTTCCGCTAATAGTTTACAAAGGTTGTCAAAACTCACATTTTTTAGAAAATTGTTTATTAATATTTATTGTAATATGAATTGGAAATTTATTTTGTCTGGATCAGGATATCCAGAATTTCAGGATTTACAAGATAAGATTTTGATTTTTTCTGTAGAATATTTGTGGAATAAATAACTTGAAAAGATATAAAAAAGACGTTTTTATTATTAACTAATCAGACAAAAAATGTAAGTACCCAATTCTCCATTCCCTAATTAATTGGCTCTTCGGTATTTGTTATGCCAAATATGAGTTTATTTACCCCAGAACCCTTATAAATAAAGGACTTTATTGTTTTTGATGCCAAATTTATGTCGAATTAACCTATAATCCTTATATGGCAAGGATTTTAAGATTTTATTGGTTAATTTAGCATAGTAAGTACCGAAGAGCCAATTAATTTTCATTTAACTAATTGACCAAATCAGTAATTTCTGAAAAATCTAATAATGCGTCTTTGCTATCTATTTTTTTAAGCGCAGAAGATTTTTTAGTGTTTAGTATCAAATAAAAATATCCCCAAGTTCTTGAAGAAGTAGGGGATATGAACAATGAATTCTTACTTTGTAATTTCCGATTTCACAGGTTCTTCGGATGCTAATAACTCCCGAATTATCCGAGTTACAGCTTTCTGAGTAACGCGAGTAGCAATTTGTTGACCTAAAAGTTGAACTCCTGGATTAACAATAATTTGGGCTAATTTAGGCGCAAATTTTGTTGGATCAAAACCTTTAGTGTCTCTAAGAATATCCGCAATACGCTTAATATATTCTAAGGTTTGTTGTTGTTCAACAGTTGCTGAAGGAATTTGATTGACTGCGGTTAATCCCACCCTTTCTCGAAGTACATAAGTGAAACTGTGCAAAGCATTTTTACTAACAGCATCTACACTATTAAAAAACTCATCAACTAATCTATCACGAATAAATGAACCTCGCTCAGAAGAGAGAAATTCTACTCCTTGATTAACGACTAAATTAAGATCATATTCTTGATTACTGCGGGCATTTTTTAACAGGTTCTCCAAGCGATTCCAGCGGAATTTACCATCTTTAAACAGTAACTCTTGTAATGATGTTCTTAACTCATTTGAGGGGTCTGTTAATAGCCTTTTAGCAACATAAGGGTAAGCTTCACTGAGAACTTTAAAATCGGGATCTATATAAATTGCAATCCCTTCCAAAGTCACAAGAGAACGAATAATTAATGCGTAATAAGGAGGGACGCGGAAAGGATATTCATACATTAAAGCCGATAGATCATCGGTGATGCTTTTAATATTTAGATCCGCTACACTTGCACCCTCAGCATTAGCAAATACCTTTGCAAAAGCAGGAACAATGGGGGTAAGGTCTATGTCTGGAGTCAGGAATTCTAACTTTACATAGTCTTTTGCTAAACTATCAAATTCTCGGTTAATAACGTGAACAATTGCCTCAATTAAACCATAACGTTGAGCAGGTTTAACTTCGCTCATCATGCCAAAATCGAGATAAGCTAATTTACCATCCATAGTAGCTAATAAGTTACCTGGGTGGGGGTCAGCGTGGAAAAATCCATGTTCTAGTAATTGACGCAAAGAACATTGAACACCAACTTCAATTAAATACCGCGCATTGATTCCTAAAGCGGCAATTTTTTCTGGTTGAGTTAATTTGATACCGTTAATCCACTCCATCGTTAAAACACGACGGTTGGTGTATTCCCAATAAATTTTTGGTACATAAATATCCTTCATGTGACCATATAATTCAAAGAAACGTTCGGCATTTTCACCTTCATGAATATAATCCATTTCTTCAAAAATGCGATCGCCTAACTCATCCAAAATCCCCACCAAATCACTGCGTACCTGCTTCATTTTCCGCTGTACCCAACCAGCCAGATTCCGCAAAATATACAAATCTATCGTAATTCGTTCTCGTAAATCTGGACGTTGTACCTTAATCGCTACTTCTTCCCCAGTTTTCAATCTTCCTTTATATACCTGTCCCAAGGAAGCCGCCGCAATGGGTTGTCCAGAAAATTCTGCATAAATTTCTGTCGGTGGCGCTCCCAATTCTTCCTCTATAAATTGGTAAGCTATTTCATTAGGAAAAGCTGGTAATTGATCTTGGAGTCTAGTTAATTCTTCTAAATAAATTGGTGGTACTAAATCTGGTCTAGTAGATAAAGCCTGACCAATTTTAATGTAAGCTGGCCCCAATTTTGTTAATAATTCTCTGAGTTGAACAGCGCGACGAAGTTCGTTTTTAGCTAAAATTCCCCATTGCTTATCCCACCACAACCCAAAAACAAAGGCCAGAATTGGTTTGAGAACTGTGAGAATCCGCCGCACAACTTGCAGGAATCGCCCACTATACTGTTCTTGTATTTCCACAGGGTCATACAGCACCGACTCCGGTTCAGATCCTGCCCTCACCCTATGTCTTGGCTGTGGAGGGGCTTGTGCCGATTTAATTACAGTCTGTTTACTTTGTTCCGTTACTACTTCAATTACGGACAATTCGCCTCCGCGACTGTCCTCCTGACTTGTTCGAGAACTAGGGGGAAGTGTCTTAACCATTATGAAGAAGCCACCAGTTAGATCAACGTTGTTAAATATTGTAACAATATCTTGTCTTTACAGGATATCTTCAACAATTAGAAATTTTGGTGTTGCTGAATAAAAGTATGAATTTGCCTCACGCAGAGGCGCAGAGACGCAAAGAGGCAAAGCTAATATTTTTCAAGGTCTCAAGTAAATGTATTTAATTAAGTTTAAGTGCTATTTAAGGACGTTCATGAAGAAACCAATAATCACTTTTTAATAAAGCACAGGCATGATCTTCAAGAGAAATACCAGGTAACATAGTTGTACAAGGAGCAATGATTTCTTGTTCAATTGCTAATTGCAAGGCTTCTTGACAAGTTTTTGGTTTATTCTTAGTCTTTAATTGTAACATAGTTCCGTAATGACAAACCAACTCTATTTGATATCCAAAACGACAAAATAAATCGCCATTAATAACGGTTTTCCCCAACCAACAGGTAACTATGATCGGATAGAATTGAGTTTGAGAAAAAAGATTTCTCATAATTTCCCATGCCTCTATCTTATTATCAATATCAATCTCCATCGCCAAGGCTGTTTTTTCGGTTGCTGGGATTTTGAGTTCAATGATTTGCGTTTCTGCAATAATTGTATTCTTGATAATTTGTTTGATATTGTTGATTGGCAGATTTATAATGATTGACAAAGTTGAAAATATTAATATAATAATTTTATACTAAAAATACAAATTTTATCATAAAAAAATGATTAAACATCTTGCAGGTAAAATCGCATTAGTCACAGGTGCTACCAGAGGTATTGGTAAAGGAATTGCCATTGGATTAGGTGAAGCTGGTGCTACAGTATATATTACAGGACGCACTCTTGAACCTAGTAATGACAGTCTCGGCGGTAGTTTACAAGAAACTGAAACCGCAGTTAAAGAAGCTGGTGGTATTTGTATTCCTGTGCAAGTTGATCATAGTCATGATGAGCAAATTCAGCAACTTTTTGCCCGGATTGAGAGTGAACAAAATGGTCAATTGGATATTTTAGTTAATAATGTTTATGCAGGTGTAAAAGCCATAAGAGAAGCATTTGGTAAACCTTTTTGGGAGTCAGAACCGGATTTTTGGGATGCTACTAATAATGTAGGTTTACGAAGTCATTATGTAGCGAGTATTTATGCTGCAAAGATGATGACAAAACGGAAAACAGGAATTATTTTCACTATTTCTTCCTGGGGAGGAATGTCTTATATTTTTAATGTTCCTTATGGTGTGGGAAAAAGTGCCTGTGATAGATTAGCCGCAGATATGGCTAAAGAATTAAAAAAGTATGATGTAACTTCTCTGGCTATTTATCCGGGGATTGTGGGTACAGAACAGATTACCAGTTTTGCGAAAGAACAGAGTTCAATAGATGGTAATTCTTCATCATTTGGTGATGGTTATAATTGGGAAACACCGTTATTTACTGGGAGAGCGATCGCTTGTTTAGCATCTGATGATAATATTATCAAATATACAGGCAAAATTCAAATTGTCGCTGAAGTTGCCAAGAGATATAAAATTGTAGATGAAAATGGCAATCGTCCTGTATCTTTGCGTTCCTTGCGGTTTATTTTACCAAGAGGAATACCTATTTTGAGAAGTTATGCTTGGCTGATTCCTGATTTGACAATACCTTGGTTAGTGATTTTATTGTATAAGATATTTTAAGAAATTTAAGCAGATAAAAGCTGGACAGAAACTTTTTTTTATTTCTTTGTGAGAAATCCGGATTGGTAATGTCTCTGTTTTTCTTTCTGCAATTACTACTAGCTAGGCAGTTATAATTTTCTTTTGTAAATCCTAATTACTACAAAAAAATACCATCCTGAAAATCCTGATTCAGACAATTTATACGGTAAGGTTTTATAGGCGTTAATTTATAGGATAACTCGGTAAAGTTATGACACTCAATTTATATTTACTGCGACATGGAGAAACTACTTTTAGTCAAAGTGGTAATTTCTGCGGTAAAACTGATGCAGAGTTGACATCCGAAGGGTTGCAAATGGCATCCAGTTTTGCTGATGTTTATAAAACTTTAAAATGGGAAGCAGTTTATGCCAGCCCAATGAAACGCGCCATCGCAACTGCCAAGCCATTTTGTGATGCTATCAGTATGGATATGCAATTGCGTGACGGACTTAGAGAAGGTAGTTATGGTGAATGGGAAAGTAAGAGTAAATCCTATGCTCAGGATAATTACGCAGAAAACTATGTAAAATGGTTAACAGAACCAGCATGGAATGCGCCCAAAGGTGGAGAAACGGCGGTAGATATTGCAAACCGTTCTATGCCTGTAATTGCGGAAATTCAAGAAAAATATCCCCAAGGTAATGTTTTAGTAGTTTCCCATAAAGCCACAATTCGGATTATGCTTTGCAGTTTACTGGGAATTGATTTAGGACGCTATCGTTATCGGGTGAATATTTTAGTCGCGTCGGTAAGTATGGTTAAATTTGACGTTAATGGTCCTTTATTAGAAATATTAGGCGATAGGCATCATATACCAGATCATATTCGCTCTCGTCCCGGAACTTAACCTGAATTTTATTCTATAAATCCTAATGCAAACGAAAAAAACCATCCTGTTAATCCTTAAATCCTGGACATCCTGATTCAGAAAACTTAAGATCCCCGACTTCTTTAAGAAATTGGGGATCTGAGTTTATTGAATTTTTACATCCTTTCTAAAACCTTAATCCCCAACAAAGATAATCCCAACTTCAAAGTTTTTGCAGTTAAATCACATAACATTAACCGCGAAGTTTTGACAGGTTCTTCAGATTTGAGAACAGGGCAATTTTCATAGAACTTGTTAAACTTATCGCTGACTTGATATAAATAGTCACACAAACGATTTGGTAATAAATCCTGTTCTACTTCCTTAATTACTTCATCCAGTTGTAACAGATGTTTAGCTAAAATTAATTCTGCATCTTCTTTTAGTAAGATTTGGCGATTTATTCCCAAATTAGTAAAATCAATATTCCCTTGACGACTAATACCTTGAATTCTCACATAAGCATAGAGAAGATAAGGGGCTGTATTGCCTTTTAGAGATAACATTTTGTCATAACTAAAGACATAACTACTAGTACGATTTTGGCTTAAATCTGCATATTTAACCGCACTAATCCCCACAACTTCAGCGACATTTTGAATAAATTCTTCAGTTTCTACTCTACCATCTTCTTGTAATCTACTTTCTATATCTGCACGAGCGCGGTTAATAGCTTCATCTAACAAATCCCGTAACCGCACAGTATCCCCAGAACGAGTTTTGAATTTTTTCCCATCTTCTCCTAACACTAACCCGAAAGGAACATGAACTAATTCCACATCTTCAGGTATCCATTTAGCTTTTCTTGCTACTTGGAAAAATTGAGCAAAATGATTAGATTGTCCTTCGTCTGTAACATAAACTATTCGCTTGGCTTGATCTTCTTGAATCCGATAACCTAGTGCAGCTAAATCTGTTGTTGCATAGTTATAACCACCGTCAGTTTTTTGCACAATTAAAGGTAAAGGATTACCTTCTCTATTCGTAAAACCATCCAAGAAAACACATTTTGCCCCTTGACTTGCTTCTAATAATCCCGTTGTTGCTAAATTCTCAACAACTTTTGGTAATAATGGATTATAAAAAGATTCACCTCTTTCTATTAATTTGATATTCAGTAAATCATAAATGATTTGAAATTCTTGTCGAGATTGTTCACATAAAAGTTTCCAAGCATGAAGCGTATCTTCAGCACCAGCTTGTAATCTCACAACCTCTTGACGGGAAGTTTCTTGAAAAACGGGATCTTCATCAAATCGCTGTTTAGCTTTGCGGTAAAAATTAACTAAATCACCAATATCTAAAGCGTTTGCTGTAGTGAGTGCTTCTGGATAAACTTCCCGCAAATAGGTAATTAACATTCCAAATTGCGTACCCCAATCACCAACATGATTTAACCGTAAAACATCATGACCACAAAATTCTAAAATTCTGGCAATGGAATCACCAATAATAGTAGAACGTAAATGGCCGACGTGCATTTCTTTAGCAATGTTCGGACTAGAAAAATCAACAATTTGTCTTTGTGGAGTTGTCGCTGTGGGTATTCCTAATCTATCATCTACCTGAATAGCGTTGAGTTGTGCTTCCAGGTAAGATGTTTGTAATTTGAGATTAATAAAACCAGGTCCTGCAATTTCTGGAGGTTCACAAATATCAGATACATCTAAGTTACTAACAATTTCCGCAGCAATAATTCTGGGTTGTTTTCCTAACTTTTTACTTAAAGATAAAGCTACATTAGCCTGATAATCACCAAATTTAGGATTACTTGCAGAAACCAAAATTGGATCTGTACTGATATAATATTCACCAAAAGCAGCTACTAAAGCCTGTGTTAATTTGAGTTTTAGTTGTTCTTGTGTAGCGTTCATTATCTAAATTGTATCTGTGTTAAAGTTAAAATTGCTGTAACCCTTGATTTTAGCTTAAAAATATAGTTATTTCAGGATAATTATTCAAGTTTATAGAATTATAATAATAATCTATCGGTTTCTGATATACTTATTCATCAAAAACTGCTGCTGATTGGAAGCCTCAATCCCTTACTACGCAAGACTCATAAGGTGTTTTCGGGGTAAATTTATCGGGAATCAGTGAGCTATTTATGATTGGTTGGTTTCTTACCACAAAATACCCCTACTGATAGTTGGTAACTTAATAGGTAGATATATGATAGCTAGTTATCTGTTAATGGTATTGTTATGAGTATTACTAATATCTATAATTAGATTACCAAGAGTATGTAATACTATTAGTAGGTTTAATATAGCGATGACCGTGATAATAAGACTCAAGGAATTACGCAAAAATAAGGATATTTCTCAAAACGAATTAGCCCGATTACTAGAAATGTCCTTAGCTAATGTTCAAAAAATTGAATATAACAAGGCAAAATCCATACCACTAGACACATTGGAAAGATTATGCAGGGTACTAGGATGTCAGGTAGGAGAATTGCTTGTTTTAGTAGATAAATAACCACACCCAGAACTTATGACAACAGAACCAAGCCGATTAGATCAAATAGAATCAATACTTTTCCAAGTAGCTCAACAACAAGCCGCTAACACTCAAGCCATAGCTAACTTAGGTGTCAAAATTGACAATTTAACTAATGATGTTGTCAATTTAACTGATATCACAATGCACTCTATCCAAAATGCGGAAAATGATAGAGAAGCTTGGCAATCTGAAATTAAACGTATTTGGGAATATTTGCGCGATAGAAACGGTGGTAGTTATGCTGCTTAATCTTTTATCCGATTTATTTTTGGTTTTCAACATCTAAACCTCATCCATTTTGAAACCTGAAGTAATGCGAGCATCTTGCTTGCTACCTAACAGCAGGGAGCAAGACTTGTACTGAGCTTGTCGAAGTATGCTCCCACTACTTTCAATAACTATGGTTTTTGTCTTAGGGTTTAACCAACTTTCTCCCGCTGTGCTTGTAGTTTTAGCATGATTTCTGCGTGCATTTCGCGGGTAATGGGATAGAAGTAAATTAAAACTAAGCCTGCAATCAAACAAACAGTTGGTATCGGTCCAATAGCAATCCGAATAGCTAAAAGTGCTGATTCAGGTTGTATGGGTAAGGAAGTTTGTCCAATTACAGCTTCTTTAAAACCATAAGCTTGTAAAGTATTACCAACTAAAAATAACCCAAAAGCTAAACCAAATTTTTGCAATAAAACCATGAAACCATAAAAAATACCTTCACGTCGTTGTCCAGTTTGTAATTCATCTAATTCAATCACATCCGGTATCATTGACCAAGGAATTAGATAAGCTGTAGAAACTCCCACACCTGCCATTACAGCCATAACATACATTAAACCTACTTGATTCGGCTGTAAGAAAAATAATCCAGCAGCGGCAATAATCCAGCAACTCATTCCTAAGAAATAAACCAGTTTTTTACCAATTTTTTTACTTAAATAACTCCAAACAAATAACATTACTAAAGCCGTTCCCTGGACTGCAATCATGACATTGGGGACATCTCCTTCTTGCAGACGCATACAGTTAACCACGAAATAGGGAATAATGCTGGCTGTGATTTGCACACCTAACCAAGAAAAAAGATATATAGAAATAACAAACAAAAAAGGTTTATTACTAAAGACAATTTTTAGTTGTTCAAAAAAGGGAATTTCTGCTTCTTGTGGTAAAGAAATCCGTTTAGCTTCAAAAGCCAAAATGCGATCGCGCACCCCATAAACGCACCAATATAAAGATAAAACTGCAATTCCTGTACAAACTGCCGCTAAAACTAAATATTGTTGTTGACGATCTGCAATTTGTGAAAAAATTATTTTTGCTAAAATCAATGATAAAATACTGCCACCAATAGAAAACGTAAAGCGAAAACTATTCAAACTAGTGCGTTCATCGTAATCCTGAGTTAATTCAGGAGTCATGGCTGTATAAGGCAAATTAACAACAGTAAAAAATGCCTGAGATATAATCCCAATTATCACATAATACCAAAATAAACCCCAAATATTTATATTTTTATCAGCACTAAATTGAGGAACAATCCACTGCAAAAAAGAGAAAAATCCAAAAGGAATTGCCCCATATAAAAGCCAAGGAAGACGACGACCCCAGCGACGGGATTGGGTTTTATCAGTCAACATTCCTACAATCGGATCATTGATACCATCCCAAATTTTGCCAATCATCAAAATACTACCCGCCAAACCCGCCGGAATTCCTGCTACATTAGTAAAGAAAACCATCAAGTAAAAAACAGCAATATTTCCAGTAATAGCAGGGCCTAAATCTCCAGCACCATAAGCTACTTTAGTTTTGAAATCTAATTTTTCACTTGTCAGAGATTTAGGAAAATTGTTATTATCAGAATCATCTTTAACCATAAATCACACCCATATTAATTGACAATTGTTAACACACTTATTTTACTCTTATGTCAGACCTTTACATTTCTTGGTCAGATTATCACCACAAAATTGAACAATTGGCCGTTAAGATTTATCAATCAAACTGGCAATTTAACCAGATTGTCTGTTTAGCTAGGGGTGGACTACGAGTAGGGGATATTCTTTCTCGCATTTATAACCAACCATTAGCAATTTTATCTACTTCATCTTACAACGACGCGGATAAACAGGAAAGAAGTAATTTAATTATTTCTCATCAATTAACCATGACTAGTGAAAATTTAGGTTCACGGATTCTGTTAGTAGATGATTTAGTAGACTCTGGAATCACTCTACAACAAACAATTCCTTGGTTAAACTCCTATAGCCAATCTCCCATAGAGGAAATTCGCACTGCTGTAATTTGGTATAAAGCTTGTTCAGTTGTTGTTCCTGATTACTATGTTGATTATCTGGCTGATAATCCTTGGATTCATCAACCTTTTGAACATTATGAACAGATTACTCCTGCTGAATTGGCAGAAAAGCAAAATTTAGCCGTTATGAAAGGTGACAGGTGACAAAGTTCAAAATACCCAAAAATATTGTAGAGACTTTGTATGTAACGTCTCTACTCGTATTTATCACTCTTAATTTACAAATAAGTTTCATCTAAAATTTGCTCTAAACTATAAGGACAATGTTCTGGAAAATCAATTTTAAATCTAGTTTTTTGTTTAACATATTTCAAGGCACTTTTATAGATTTTTTCTAATTCACTATGAAGATAATTTTGTAAATTATTGGTTAACAGTCTCTCAAGTTGGTTACGAAAACCAATAATTTCTGTTCGCCAATGATTTTCATTGTTTTCATATTCTTTTGTCCAATATTGCAATAATAACAAATGCCTAATTATTTGTTCTAGTAAACTAGCAACGGCGTTTTTATCTCTTTTCCCCAATGCTTCTAACTCCTCAATTAAATTATTTAAGTCTAAGTCTTGGAAACGTTTTTCTTTCAATAAAATAATTGTTTCTTCTAACCATAAGCTTTCATCTATTTCATATAAAGATTGTAAATCTGTATTTACGGTCATAATTTACCTGGCCTTTAATGAATTAGTAACTGTTATTGCTTGATACTTTCTTTCAGAGCTATTTTTAGTGTAAGAATTCAGGAGTCAGGAGAAAGAAAGAAGATTTGATGGAGAATTATGGCAATTTATTCTGATTTCTTGTTTCCTTGGCTCCTGATTTCTTCTCTTCTATTGTATTTATTCTGATTCGGTGACTCCTTTGCTCCTGAATCCTTAATTTTTAGTTTATCAAAAACTTTTGAAATTATCACGATATGTACTTAAATGGTTCACTTAAAATAACCACAACCAAACAGGCAAAGTAAATAATAATATAATCATCCCCATAGCTAAAGCGGTAACGGCTAAATCACGATCAAGATTAAATGTTTCCGCTATTACCAGTGTAGCTAAAGCTGGAGGCATTCCCATTTGCAAAACTATCACCTGTGCAGCGTTACCTGTCACCCCAAACAGAGAAAGAGTGCTACCCAAAATCAATGGAACTAAAAGCATTTTGATAAAAACACTACTCCCAGCTTGTGGCAGTTTTTGCCAAGATTTCAGTTGTGAAAGTCTCATGCCAATTAACATTAAAGATAAAGCTACCGCACCCCAAGCCAATTTTTCTAAACAAAATACCACTAGGAAGGGAAGCGCAAATTGGTGTAATAATAAGCCAAATCCAAAACTCCACAAAGCAGGATTAATGAAAATTACCTTGGCTATTTGGCTATGATTTTGAATATTATTGCCAAACTTAGCAGCGAGAACCACACCTAAACCATAAGCTCCAAAAAGTGAACCCAACATATCGTAAAATAATGCCCAAGCAAAATATTCCTTCCCAACCATTGCTAAAGTGATGGGAAAACCCAGATTACCTGTGTTCCCTACCATTGCTGCTAAAATCAAACTACCTTGAGTTGATGGTTGGGGAACGGAATTACTCAAATAGGCTTCTACTTTTATTCTTAACCAAGCTAACAATGCTCCCATCAAAATGGCTAAATGCGCTATTATCGGTGCAATCCAAATCTGTCCTGATAAATCTGTTTGTAGTAAAAAACCAATAACACTGATGGGTACTCCCACCCAGAAGAGAAACTTACCTACGTAAGTGGAAGCCTGCGTAGTTAACTTCCGTCCCAATAGAAATCCTATGAGGATTAATCCCACTAACTTGATATATAGTTCTAAAAGATTTATCAAAATTACACCTAGAACAATTCAAAATTAAGAATTAAAAATTAAAAAAACTCTTTCCTTCATTCCTTCCTTAATTAACTATTGAACACAAATAGGAGCAAAAAGTTGAATAAAGCTGGGTTTCCTAAAAAACCGCACGATTCATATCCTCTCTCTGGTAATGATATTCCGGCGGCTCTCCGTGATACTTCTGATGCGGACAATCAGATAAAGTTAAAACCACAAGTTTTAATTATAAGTGGATTTGCTGGATTTTTATTAATGGCTATCATCAGTGGTTTTTTATTTTCTCTGACTACACCTAAGCCAACTGCTAATTCTGTGGTCGCACCAATGATTCCTACACCTGTAGCTACAAATACACCAGTTAATAATAATGATAATGATGTGGTGTTAGGACATTTTCCTTATTCAGAAGCACCAGAGTCAGAGTTATCTCCAATTAACGGTGACAGTAGGATAAGAATGCGAAAATCCGCAGCTGTCCAGTTTCAAGCTATGATGCAAGCGGCTAGAAGTGCAGGTGTAAATTTAGTGCCACTTTCTGCCTTTCGTTCTGTACAAGAGCAAAAGCAGTTATTTTTCGGTGTAGGCGCACAGCGGAATCAAACTCCAGCACAAAGAGCAGCCCTCAGCGCACCGCCTAATCATAGTGAACATCATACAGGTTATGCTGTGGATGTTGGCGATGGCACAGTCCCAGCAACTAATCTCCAAGCCAATTTTGATAATACCAAAGCTTATCAATGGTTACAAGCTAATGCCGCCAAGTTTAGTTTTGAAATTTCCTTTCCTAAAGACAATGTTCAAGGTGTCAGTTATGAACCTTGGCATTGGCGTTTTGTGGGTGATACTGATAGTTTAGAAACATTTTATAAAGCTAAAAATATCAAACCTGTAAAAACACCATAATGATGGTCAGAGAATATCAAATATCTGATACTGAAGCAATTATGAAATTGTTTTATAATACAGTTCATCAAATAAATATTCATGATTATACTCAAGAACAGGTAAATGCTTGGACTGGCGAAAGTATGAATTATGAATTTTGGCATGAAAGGTTAAAATCCAAGCTGCCTTTTGTTGCAGAAAATCATGGTGAAATAGTTGGTTTTGCCGAATTAGAAGTCAATGGTCACATTGATTGTTTTTACTGTCATAGCCAATACCAAAGACAAGGTATAGGTTCAAAACTCTTGACTCATATAGAAAATACGGCAAAATCCCAAATAATTCATCGGCTATATGCGGAAGTAAGTATTACCGCAAAACCATTTTTTCAACATTGGGGATTTACTATAATCAGGGAACAAGAAGTAGAACGTCGAGGAATAAAATTTAAAACCTATGTTATGGAAAAATATCTATAATTTTCTGTTTTAAATAGGGTTTTGATTCTCTGCGCCTTTGCGTGAGACGTGTTTATATTTTTATTCAGCAACATCGCAAAAACAATACAAAATCGGCGCAGATTTTCCACACCGATTGCATAATTGAACTCTAATTTTTTCCACCATATTCCTTATGCTAATGCGGAAGCTTGAGGTTTGGCAAAAATCATCCTCCCAGCTGAAGTTTGTAAGGCACTGGTAACTACTACCCGCAATTCACCACCAACATAACCGCTACCTTCTTCCACTACTACCATTGTGCCATCATCTAAATAGCCAATTCCTTGACTTGGTTCTTTACCTGCTTTAAGAATTTTCAAATCCAGATAATCACCAGGTAAATAAGTCGGACGCACAGCATTTACTAAATCGTGAACATTCAAAACTGGAACTTTTTGCACACTAGCAACTTTCGACAAATTGTAATCATTCGTTAGTAATGTGCCATTAATTTCTTGAGCAAAACGGACTAATTTGGCATCAACAGTGGTAGTGTCTTCATAGTCTACAGGATTAATTAAAATGCGATCTGGGTAAGTTTCTCGAATCCGGTTCAGAATTTCTAGTCCTCTTCTTCCCCTCACCCGTTTTATATCCTTACTCGCATCAGCCACTTGTTGTAATTCTTGTAAAACAAATTGGGGAACAAGAATTAGCCCTTCTAAAAATCCTGTTTCTAGTAATGTTTCAATCCGTCCGTCTATAATACAGCTAGTATCTAAAACCTTAGTATTAGCAGGTTTAAGAGTTCCTTCTACTACCATACTTTCCACAGTATTGGGGTTAATTAATCTTAACAAACCCCGTCCGTGAGTATCTGCTAAATTCATTCCTGTCACAGAGAGGATAATACTACCAACAACAGCGACAAGAGGTTTAATAAAACCAAAATCTGTGGGAATAGGTAATAAAAATAGCGGTGCTAACATTAAATTAGCCAGTAGTAGCCCAATGACTAAGCCAATGGCACGAGTTAAAATGACTTCTAGAGGTAGTTCTCGCACTTGTGACTCTAGACGACGGTATGTGATCTGGAAACTCAAACCGACTGCACCACCGACAATAGCCACAAAGACGGCTAAAATTAAGCGCAAGGCATCTAGATTAGTGACTCCATCAAGAGTACCTGGGGGGAGTAGATCAGTGCTGAAATAACCTATCCCCGCCGCTGCCAAGATAAATGAGAGAATAATAATGACATCCAGCATGGTTGTGTTGTGTTCCTACAACGTTATTTATTCGATAAAATCAAGTATGCTTGCTTTAGTCCGTTTTGGTAACGAACTAATATTAGCTGCTCAGGCAGATAGAATATGCCAACATTATAACCAAAGGGTTTTTACTGCATATTATTTTTATTTTTAGGGAAAAAGGATAAAAAGTTGTAAATAAACTCCTTATTTTCATTATTTTTAATATTCAATACTTCTCACAATGAGTCAACAAGATATTGGTTGGGAAATTCCCCGTTCTGCTTATGTGCATATTCCCTTTTGTCGGCGAAGATGTTTTTATTGTGATTTTCCGGTATTTGTGGTGGGCGATCGCTCACGAGGCGAAAATTCTGGGACAATTGACGAATATGTTGAAGTTTTATGTCAAGAAATCAGGATTGCACCAATTTATGATCAGCCTTTAGAAACAATTTTTTTTGGTGGTGGTACTCCTTCGTTATTATCAACAGAACAATTGCAACGGATATTGACAACATTAGAACAACGGTTTGGGATAGCCTCTAGGGTAGAAATTTCGATGGAAATTGATCCAGGGACGTTTGATTTAGCACATATCGCCGGTTATCGCAATTCAGGAATAAATCGCGTCAGTTTAGGTGTGCAAGCCTTCCAAGAAGAATTGTTAAAAGCTGCCGGGCGATCGCATACACTTAAAGATATTTTTACAGCTATTGAGTTAATTCACAAAGTCGAGATTCCCGAATTTAGCTTAGATTTAATCTCCGGCTTACCGCATCAATCCTTAGAACAATGGCAAGATTCCCTCTCCCAAGCCATCACAGCCGCACCAACTCACATTTCCATCTATGACCTGACCATTGAACCAGGAACAGCCTTCAATCGTTATTACAAACCAGGAGATCATCCTTTACCCACAGACGAAACCACAGTCCAAATGTATCAACTGGGGCAAAAAACCTTAACAGATGTAGGTTATGAACATTACGAAATTTCCAACTATGCCCAACCAGGACATCAATGCCAGCATAATCGAGTTTATTGGCAAAATCGCTCCTATTATGGCTTTGGCATGGGTGCAGCCAGCTATATAGAAGGTAAACGCTTCACCCGTCCCCGCAAAACCCAGGAATATTACCAATGGTTAAAAAACGGTGCTGTTATTGATTGTGCAGTCACATCACCAGAGGATGTATTGTTAGAAACTTTAATGTTGGGGTTACGGTTAGCCGAAGGCATCAGTTTAAATTCCCTAGCCAGCAAATTTAGCGAATATCAAGTAAAGAAAATTCAAAGCTGTTTGCAACCATACTTTACTCAGGGTTGGGTGACAATTATTGAGGATAGGTTGCGTTTTAGCGATCCCGATGGTTTTATATTTTCTAACGTCATGTTAGCGAAGTTATTTGAAGAGTTGGGAGAATAAGATGAATATATATCACTTGACAATCTCAGCGGCTAAAGCCGCTGAGATTCTTGGTTCAACGAGTCCACTTAACTTAGAACCCTTG
>JBAXRM010000051.1:0-25198 GCA_037131225.1 Nostocales cyanobacterium ELA583
TGTTTGTCCCAGTTACAGGACTGTGGATGAGTTCTATCGGTATCGTTGGTTTAGCGTTAAATCTGCGAGCTTATGACTTCGTTTCCCAAGAATTACGAGCAGCAGAAGACCCAGAGTTTGAAACTTTCTATACCAAAAATATTTTACTGAACGAGGGTATCCGTGCTTGGATGGCTCCTCAAGATCAACCACACGAACAATTTGTATTCCCTGAAGAAGTGCTACCTCGCGGTAACGCTCTCTAAAATTCATCCCCATTGAGGATGAATTATCTTGTAGTTGGCCTCCACCTGTTGGTGGGGGTTTTTTTATAGCAAAAATTAAAATTAAGCTATTGCAAAAATTTGCAGTTGTGTTATAGTAATGTCAGGTTACAAACCCAAAGCATTTTGCTTTGCCCCTTTTGAAACTAAGACCATTTAGGTAATTAGGAGGTGATGCCCATGATAGAAAGTAGTATATCCATGGGTCATCAAGTTGCAGTTAGCCGGCTGTGCGCCGGGGCTGTTCTCTAAAAGTTAGCTTTAGTTCTCTTGAGATACTAAGTTAGCTCAACTAGCTAGGCTTAACATCGGAGTTCCTTCCGGCAGTCTGGTTGCAACTTGAAGACCCGCTAGACCGCCCTGACTTAGATTATCTGATCTAAATCAGGGCGGATAGTTTTTAGGGGTGGTTTTTGTTTTGAACCAGTACATAACCGAGTAAGTAAATTAACTATTTAAAAAGCCTAAAAAGCTTGTTTGATATAATTTTTTAACTTTGTAATGCGGTACTAAGTAGTTATTTTTAATAAGCCGCATTTGCCAATATTTAGATATTTACTGACAATGATTAGCCAGGTAAATTATTGTCCTGGAACATTTATCAGCGGTTGATCATCATTAATGTTTGTCAGATTTTTGGAGTCAGTAACCCAGCCCTAAAGGGACTGAGCTTGCAAGAGAAATCAAACAAGCTGTACTGACCAGACCACCCTGAGCGACTTGCCCTGACTTGTGCCGAGCGAAGTCGAGGTAGCGATGTCGAAGGGTAGTCTAAGGGTAGCCGTTATTTGAGTCACGACACCCACCGAATGCGTTCGCGCCAGCGTGCCGGAGGCATCTAGCTAACATTACCCCAGAAATGGGAGGCTCTTTGGAGCAAAACATTATGCGTACATAGTTGAGAAATTTGAATCAGTAATTGTCCCGCTGAAAGTACATCACAACAGTACCCCGAATTTCCCAACTCCAAGGCGGTAATGAAAAAAGATTCAATGCGGTTAAAACCGTGTTTAGTGAGCAGTTCGGCAAGTTCACTGTAACACTTGTCGAACTGCCCGTGTCGCTTCCCTCTCAGTCCTAAAGGGACTGAGTTTCCCGCATACCGCGAGGTCTTATGACTAACAAATGATAATTAATGTAGAAAGGTTTTGATTAAAAGTATATTTTAAAACTTTTTAAAATTCTTCAGTGCCTAAGCTTATTCCCTAATCTTCAGCATAAGAACAGTTTGGTTCGAATGTAAAAAGTTAATTCTACTTGGTGTAGCTGCAAACATAATACCATAAGAATTATTATTTACTTAATCAAAAAAATTGATGTTGATAATTAGAAAAAACTATAATATAATTGCAGAATATGATTAAAAGTTTTTGCATAAGTTAATTGCATCGAAGCTTAACGATTAATTAATCAATTGTTAGCCTTGTGAGAGCTATGATTGTGCTGTTGATGGCAGTCATGCCTATTCCACAGGTTTCAACAAGACTTCGTATTTGTAAACAGTTAGCTACAGCGAACTCAAGTTATCCATATAATGGTGTGAGGAGAAAAAGAAAAATGTCTAATATCTTGTGGAAATCCCTGGTGGTTAGCCCCGCAGTTTTGGCAGCAGCATTGTTAGTATCTTCAACAGCAATTGCCGCGACCAGCACCACCAAAGAAGCATCATCAATTGAAACTCTCTCTGCAACAGGAGTTTCCCAAAAGCCAGAATTATTGGCAACAGAAACCAAAGAAGCCCAAATTTTAGCTCAAGTTAACCGCTACAGCAACGAAAACAATACCTCCTTGTCTCAGGTAACATCAGTTTCGCAATTCTCTGATGTTCAACCTACAGATTGGGCATTTCAGGCTTTGCAGTCTTTGGTAGAGCGATACGGTTGTATTGCTGGTTATCCTAATGGTACATATCGCGGTAATCGGGCTTTAAGCCGTTATGAATTTGCGGCTGGTTTGAATGCTTGTTTAGATCGTGTGAATGAATTGATTGCCACAGCAACGGCTGACATGGTAACAAAACAGGATTTGGCAACATTACAGCGGTTGCAAGAAGAGTTTTCTGCGGAATTGTCAACCTTACGTGGACGTGTAGATACATTAGAAGCACGGACTGCTGAATTAGAAGCACATCAATTCTCCACTACCACTAAATTAAAAGGTGAAGCCATTTTTGCTGTCACCGATGCTTTTAGTGGGGAAACAGGTAAAGCTAACCGTGCAGTTTTCCAAGACAGAGTCCGTTTAGGCTTGGAAACCAGCTTTACGGGTAGAGATATGTTAACAACCCGTCTGGCTGCTGGCAATGCCACAGGCTTTGATTTACGAGACAATGCTAATGGTGCTATTGCTGGGTCTAAAAATTCTGCCAATCCTGGTTTTAACGCAGTCGGCAAACAAACCTTTGAGGTCGGTGCAACTAGCCCGGCTAACAGTGTAAAAATTGACAAATTGACTTATGAAGCTCCTATTGGACCAGCAAGAGTTTATCTTTTAGCTAGTGGTGGGCAACATAGCGATTATGCGGCTGTTAATAATCCTTACTTCTTTGATAAAACAGATGGTGGTAAAGGGGCTTTAAGTACATTTGCATCTGAAAATCCCATCTACCGGATTGGTGGTGGTTCTGGGATTGCCTTGAATGTACCGTTTGGGAAACCTGGTGATAGTTTCTTGAAACCAAGTTCCATCACATTAGGTTACTTGGCTTCCAATAACACGGTTTCAAATGCTGCTAATCCAGCCCCAAGCAATGGCTTGTTCGATGGTAACTATGCGGCATTAGGTCAGTTGAACTTTAATGTTGGTAATCGCGTTGCGTTGGCTGCTACCTATGTGCATGGTTATCAAAAAGCAGGTAGCACCTTATTTGACTCAGGACTTGATGGTGGCGCTTTGGTAGGTACCGCACAAGCTAACACTTTAGGTGTTGACAGAACAATTCCAGGAGCTTTATCAACCAGTGCTTCTTCTAGCAACTCCTACGGTATTTCCGCAGCTATCAAGCCTAGCAATAAACTGTCTCTGAGTGGTTTCGTTTCCTATCATGATGTTACAGGCTTCGGTGCTAATGATGATAAAGAAGCTTGGAGCTATGGTCTTGGTTTAGCTTTACCTGATTTTGGTAAGAAAGGTAACGTTTTAGGTATTTTTGGTGGCGCTCAACCTTACTCACTAGCGGGAACTACTAGAGAGACTCCATACCAAGTTGAAGGCTTCTACAAGTATCGCGTTTCGGAAAATATCTCTGTAACTCCTGGAGTTATCTGGGTTACGTCTCCTGGACAAGCTACTAACAGTAATGATGCCTTTATCGGTACGCTGAGAACAACTTTCAGCTTCTAATATGTTTCTACGTCTTGACTAAGCGCATATACTGCGCTCCTACTTAACAATGAACTTTGTTGATAAGTTTCAACGTTATTTAACCTGCCATGAGGCGGGTTTTTTTTGTAGAGAGAAAAAACCCCAGTTCAGAACCGGAGTATACTGAAGAAGTGAATTTAAAATTAAATCGGCGGTTAGAAACCGTGTCTACACAGGCAAAACCCACAATATGGCTAACGCCACGCTACGCTACGCTATCGACAAGCTCATTGACCGCCTGCGTGGGTTTCAAATCGTTGATTTCTGATTAGTCCGCGCAGGCGGATTTTGTATGTATAGTTGCGATTTATAATCGCCAGGGCTTCTTTAACCTTTATTACGGATTACTACTTGTGGAACTATCTTGTAAATCTGAATACGCAATTTTGGCGTTATTAGAGATGGCTACTCATTATGAAAACGGTGAACCGATGCAAATTCGGCAAATCGCTACGCAACAAAAGATACCTGATCGCTATCTAGAACAACTGTTAGCAACTATGCGCCGTGGGGGTATAGTTAAAAGTCAACGGGGTTCAAAAGGGGGCTATTTATTAGCACGAGAACCTCGAAAAATTAGTATCTTTGAGATTTTAGAATGTTTAGAGGGTTTAGATGTGCAGACTGGTGAGCAAAATACTAACCTCACCAGTTTAGACAATTCTGTGGTGTCGGAAATTTGGCAAGAAGCACGTCAGGCGGCAAATTCGGTGTTGCAAAATTATTCGCTTCAGGATCTCTGTGAAAAACGGGATTCCCGGCGGCAGTTGGATATAATGTACTACATTTAAGGAAAGAAAAATTATGATGCGGATTGTTGAAAATATTACGGAGTTGGTGGGACGGACACCCCTGGTCAGGTTAAACCGGATTCCTCAAGAATTAGGTTGTGTAGCACAAATTTTGGTGAAGTTGGAAAGTATGAACCCCTCCTCATCGGTAAAAGACCGGATTGGGGTAAGTATGATTACAGCGGCGGAGAAAGAAGGATTAATTGCGCCTGGGAAGACGATTCTGGTAGAACCAACTTCGGGTAATACGGGAATTGCTTTGGCTATGGCGGCGGCAGCTAAGGGGTATCAATTAATTTTAACAATGCCGGAAACGATGAGCGCGGAACGCCGGGCGATGTTGAGGGCTTATGGGGCAGAATTGGAACTTACGCCAGGGATTGAGGGGATGAGTGGGGCGATTCGGCGGGCGCAAAATATAGTGGATAGAACACCTTATGCCTATATGTTGCAACAGTTTCGGAATCCGGCTAATGCCCAAATTCATCGGGAAACTACGGCTGAAGAAATTTGGTCAGATACTGATGGCCAAGTGGATATGATTGTGGCGGGAGTGGGGACTGGGGGGACGATTACTGGGGTGGCGGAGGTGTTAAAGGCACGGAAACAGAGTTTTCAAGCGATCGCTGTCGAACCAGCTAATAGCCCGATATTATCGGGGGGTAAACCAGGTCCGCACAAAATTCAAGGCATTGGCGCAGGTTTTATTCCCCAAGTCTTAAAGGTAGAATTGATTGATGAAGTAATTACGGTTACTGATGAGGAGGCGATCGCTTTTAGTCGCAGATTAGCCAGGGAGGAAGGACTACTATCGGGAATTTCCACCGGTGCTGCCCTGTTTGCGGCGGTACGTGTCGCCCAACGTCCGGAAAACCGCGATCTCTTAATTGTGATGATTCAGCCTAGTTTCGGTGAGAGATACTTAAGTACACCTTTATTCCAAGACCTAGAAGCAAAAACAGCAACTAGCATCAGTTAATAATCTATTTGAGTTATGTCTGATTATAACCACTACGACACTCTAAAAATTACTACTCATGCTACCCAAATGGAGATTAAACAAGCTTATCGCCGCTTGGTGAAAATTTTTCATCCTGATAGTAATCAAAAAATCACAGACAATGAGCAAATTATTCGCGTTAATGCTGCCTATGAAGTTTTAAGTGACAGTAAAAGTCGCCTTAATTATGATGAAAAACTTCGTCATAGTCAGCAACAATTCCATCATGTTCGCCAAAAACGGGCAGAATCTGCTCAACAAAATTACAAAGCAGCTAGGAAAACTAGAAAAGATGTTGATGAGAATGTTGAGGAATGGTTACGTTTAGTTTATAAACCAGTAAATCGGATACTTTGTACAATTCTCAATTCTTTAGAATCACAAATTGAGGAACTAGCAGCAGATCCTTTTGATGATGATCTTTTAGACGAATTTCAAGATTATTTAGAGTCCTGTCGAGAAGACTTGAAGGAAGCACAAATTAGGTTTCGTTCTTTGCCCAATCCTGCTAGTTTCGCACCCGCAGCGGCGCATATTTACTACTGTATGAGTCAAGTGGGAGACGGAATAGAAGAGTTGGCGTACTTCCCATTAAGCTATG
Source organism: Nostocales cyanobacterium ELA583 (assembly GCA_037131225.1). Classification (GTDB taxonomy): domain Bacteria; phylum Cyanobacteriota; class Cyanobacteriia; order Cyanobacteriales; family Nostocaceae; genus Dolichospermum. Next base: position 6,019 of record JBAXRM010000051.1, read on the forward strand.
ATGATCGCTATTTGCATACAGGCCAAGAATTATTTCGGATAGCTAAAAGATTGTATCGGGAAGCGCAAGAATCGGTTTGTTGATAAGTTCTGATATTAACCGATAGGATGACATCCTGGTTTAACTGCATGAATAAATTCACTACCAGCTAATGGTCTTCCCCTTTTATAAGCGGCTTCTTGTGGTTGTCCCCAACCTAATTGTAAAATAATTTCTAAAAAGTTCGGGTTTTCCCATTTGAATAAGGTTGCCCATTCGGTTCTTTGGGTAATTCTTTCAACATCTACTTTAATAACTTTTTGATGTTGTTTACCATTACTAAAACTTAAATATAAATCCATTTCTGTTGTCACCAAATCCCAAAATTCTAAAATTGCATCTTTGGTAGATTTCAATATTTCTAAATCACTTTCTAAGGCGATTAATTCGGTATCAATTTCTGGATAATGCAGATTTTTACCTTTAACAGTCATATCTTTCCAGATAATTCCAGAAACTTGATTTTCTCGTTGATATTCATGAATGGAGGCTTTAAAATCTTGGTAAGCGGTGAATCTTTGAAATCCGTCGGTTCTGACAAACGGATCTATAACGGGATTAATAGAAACAGTTATATCTAACTTTAACCGTTCCCCTTTTAAGCAAGCTTGGCGTTCGGTTGCCAAAATCTGAATTAACTCTTGGGTATTGTAAATATTAGTCATTAGTCAATAGTTATTAGTTATTAGTTATTAGTTATGGAATATTTTAATTATTATCTATTGATATAAATAGAAATGCGGTATCAGAACCAACTATCTGTTCTATTTTTTATCCCATAAAATTATTTAGATTTTGCTAAATTAGCTAGGTATTTTTTAGAGTCCATTAATTTCAAGTTATTTTCGCTACTCCCTTCCCATTAGAAAAATATAGATTAGATGAACCACGAAGGCGCGTTCGCGCAGCGTCTCGGAGAGATAGAACACGAAGGAAGAAGATAAATAATTTTGTACTGGGAAGGAAGTATATAAGGCAGTACGTATGGTGCGTTACGGCTATGTCTAACACACCCTATAAATACTACAAATATTTGTAATTTTTAAAGTTAAAATACTATTACTATATCAGTATGTATATTATAAAATGAAGTGCGGAATCTGGATTATTTAGATTGATTAGGGGCGGTTTAATCCTACCCCTAAGTTGTTTTAAACTACATTAATTGCTAAATTTCAGCGATCGCTCGTTCGATTAAACGTCGTGCTAAAGTTTGTGTTCCTGTGTGTTCATAGTAATTTGTAGACACGTCTAGGAATGCGGCTACATAGTCCAATTTATCATCAGCAAAGTCGAGAAAACCTTTGCAATGTCCTAAGACTGATTGGGCTGTTAAAGCATTAGCTGTAACAATACCATTCATCCAGCCTTTAACGCCATCTAGACTATTACCAATGAAGTCTATTTTACCACCAACACCATTACCAGGAATTGTATCTTGGATGGTTCTAAAAGCTGCATTTTGTTGTAACTCTTGGGGATTCAGTTGACTCACCATTGATAATGATTTATTAATGAAATCTGGTCCAAGAGGAATTAAACCATCAACACAAATTAATGCCACCATACGGATAAGTGACTCACCACTATACTCACCCAAAGAACCGACAAAATCACCAATACTATCTCCAGGAATGCCATTAATTTGACAAAAAGCAAGTAATTCAGCGACTATTTTTAAACTCAAATCGATGGTTTGAGCCTTGTCTGGTTTGGGAGTAAGAGAGTTTAAAAAACCGAAAAGGGGAATTGCTTCACCGACTTTATTAGCTAAAGCTGCTGCACCCAAAGCTTTATCTGTACCGTCAACAGTTTGATAAAGCCAGAGTGCGGTTTGATAGCCTTGGGATTTGTCGTTAAACAGATAAATTGCTCTTTCACCAATTTGCTGAATTAAGTCTTCGTCATCTTCTCCAGTTACGGTTTTAATGGTATTCACAAAACCAACTGTATTTTGCCATTCACCAGGAGCAACAAAATCTAAAGCATTTAAAAGGGAAATTGTTAAGCCACCGGTAGGAAGTTCATCAACTAACTCGAAAATTGGTTTACTCACAAAAGTCTCCTTATTTATGTTTTGTATTAACGTTAATTGTTTGTTAGGGAAAAGGTCAGAATTTTTCCCATTACTAACCTAAACTAAATAATTAGAAACAGGCGTTAGCTAACTATTTTAACTTTGCTAAACCATCAAGATTAAACTTCTCTATCCATGCTGCGCGATCGCTTGATGTAAATGATGGACTTTTAGAAATAACCTTGACTTGATACTTATTCACTAAAACAGAAGTTTGCATATTCCCAACTTTTACTGAGGGATAACCGCCTATTTTCTCGGTACTCTTAGCAAATTTAGCGGCTGCTCCCGCTATGCCACTAGTATCAGAAATAGCAAGTTGAGCAACTACTTTGCCAGCTTTTTTCAAGTTTGCTTCCGAAAAGCCTTTTTTCTCCTGAGTATAAACTCGATCATAGCCGTCTCCGCCTTTAGGGAAAAAGCTATTTAATTTACTACCCTGAGTCGCATTTTTAGTAACAGCCTGTCCACTTTTTTGCTTTGTACTTGCCTGTTGTACTTGATCAAACCGACTAGGTGCTTTTGTAGAACAAGCTGTAGTCAGTAATACAACTGATAGTAATACAGCAGCTAAAACTCTCCGCCCACGATTTATCACCATTTTTGGTTTCTCCTTGATACTTGAGCTTGTGAGGCAATTATCAACTATTTTGTCGCCTACAAACTAGAAAATTTACTTTTAAATAATTATTGGAGGTATTTATAATCACAAAGTATTTGGATATTTCTGTAGTAAAACCCACATTCAGCATGAGCAAGCCCTAGATAGAGATGCGATGGCTACGCCGCGCCGAAGGCATCGCCCTAATATAGAATTGCGTGTCATTGTCTGAAAGCCTTGTTATCATTGGGTTATGGATAATTCCGAAAATTCAAAAAACACCTGCGGAATGTGGGGTAAAATACTACAGAAGACGTTGAGCTATCACTGCATACAAGGGATCTCCTCCTGCTACTCCCAACCACTGTAAGAAACTTGGTGTTGTTGACGTTGAGGAAATAACTTCTGGGGTTGTGAATCCTGGGACTGAGCTAAAGTAGCCCTTGACCAATTCTACTCTAAAAGCTTCTGAACCGTCTCGCCAGGCTTGAATGGCCTTTTGAAAAAACATCCGGTTGGAAAAACTGACAATGGCTATCCCACCAGGTTTAAGAACGCGGTGTATTTCTGAAAATATAGCCTCTGGGTATTGGATATACTGTACAGAAACACAGTTAATAACAGCATGAAAGTCTTGATCTGGGAAAGGTAACTGGGGATTTGTGTTGATATTTTGGACGAAGTAATGATTTAACTGCGGATTTCGGGCTAATTCTTCTGCATTGAGTCCATGTCCTTCTACATGAGCAAAATCTATATCTGTGGGTAGATGCGATACCCAGCTACTCATTAGATCAAGAATACGTGTATTAGCTTCTAGTCGCTGATTATATAAATCAGTTAATTGTTGAATAAAACCTTCATCTACATGAGTGACAAAGCGAGGGTAATTATAGAATAACTGATCATCCGAGTCATCTAACTTAATGCGTTGATTTGGTTGCAGAGGCATAAATATCTTTTTTACCCGATTGAATAATCTTGGCTAGTATTTTAATTCATTAGTTATCAAACTAACTTAAATGATTTTACATCAGTAAATACTAGATTTAGAGTATTCATAAATGTTTTTAAAATCACCTCCAATTATTGCTATTTTACAATTAATCCGGCTATTTTGGCAATTACCATCTTGTAAATTGTTAATTTGGTTACTCCCTTTATTGCTATTTACTTCTGGGGAAACTAGTCTCATGGCTCATGATGAAACACTTTATGCTTTGAGAGCCAGACAAATGTTTGAAACTGGGGATTGGGTATCTCCTTGGGGTCATCCTCATCATAAAACACCTGGTTTTTATTGGTTAATTGCTATTTTTTATCAGCTATTTGGTGTGAGTGATACAACTGCGCGAATCCCAACAATGATTGCTGGAATTTTGAGTATATTTGTTATTTATCAAGTTGGGAAAATTCTTTTATCTCAAGAATTAGCATTTTTGGGAATGATGATTTTAAGTGTGGCATTTCTGTGGGTACAATATTGTCGGTTATCTACACCAGATTTAGCAACTATATTATTAGTATTTATAGGAATTTTATCACTATTAAAATCTGACATAGATATTCAAAACCGACATTTTTATGGTTTTATTACTGGGTTAAGTTTTGGCTTAGGCTTTTTAATGAGAAGCTTAATGATTTTTTTGCCAATGATAGCATTATTACCTTATTTAATTATAGATCATCGCCGTCATCGTCATTTAACTAACCCAATGTTGTATTTAGGGTTTTTAGTTGGTTTAATTCCTACCTTAATTTGGCTTTATTTTAGTTGGTTGCGTTATGGTAGCGATAGTATTGGGGCTTTATTAGGATTTGTCATAGAATTAGGTAGTCATGAACAACATAATAATGGCATTTTCTTTTATGTGTGGAATCTATTTTTAAAATCTTTTCCTTGGTTATTTTTCAGTTTACTAGGTTTAGTCTTAGTAATTCGACATTCAACTTCTAAATATCCATTAATATTAATCGGATTTCCCGTTATCTTATTTATAGAAATCAGTATATTTTCGACTCGTTTCTCTCATTATAGTCTGAGCATTTATCCATTTATTGCTTTTCTGGCTGCGGTAGGTTTAGACTGGTTAGGGAAAATTTACCAAAAGGGATTTTTATCTCATCAAATGGTTTATTTACCGAGAAATATTAGTTATGCTTGGGGAGTATTAGGCATAATTTTAGTTTTAGCTGGAACAGGTATTTTAATTTGGGGTGAGGTAGATATTCACAAATATGCAATCCTGGTAATATGTTCTGGTTTTGGTAGCTTGATTGTGCCATTAATCTGGATAGGTAATTTTCATTATCACCTCAAATTTCTGACTTTTCATTATTGGCTAGGTGGGTTATTAATTAGCTGTTGGTTATCTATAGCTACAGCGGGTAATTTAGGTTTGCTAGGTGATTTTAACCCAAATTTTCGAGTATTTTACAAACAAGAATCAGTAAATAAAATTTTGCATCAAAATCCTATTAACTTTGTCAATGGAAAAGGATTTAATGATAAAGAATCACTATTAATTTACTTTTATACACCTAAATATGGAAAAACTGTAGATTCAATTTCTCAGTTACCTGTTTTAAGTTATGCTTGGATTTATCAACAAAGTTCAGTCGGTTCAGCAACACATTATCGGGTTATTGGTAGTTTTAAAAATTATCAATTAATTCAGATTTTTGAAAATAGCCGTGATTAGGGTTATATTAAAATAGCATATTCTCAACTATTGTAATTTGATCATGAAAAAATTAACTCCCACAATCGCTATGCTTCTTAGCTGCGTGTCTTTGATAAGTTACGGTAGCGCATCAGCAGATACATTTAAAGAAGATTCGAGTAATAGTATCATCCAAAGTCAAAGGAAAATTTCTCCAGTAGTAGCAATTGAAGATAAAAATACTAAAAAAGGAGCAAGTGAACCACCAAAACTAGGAACAGTTACAAAATTAGTTAGTGGTGATTTAATGTGTTACGTCACCTTAAAAGATAACAAAGGAATTGAATATAATGTCGGTGCAACTTTTGAAATTTGCTCTGAGGAGAACAAGTTTGCAAATAAAGAAGTTAGTGCTGTTTATGAAATACAATCAGTTAGTGATTGTCAAAGTGCAGAACCTTGTGGTAAAACTCGCAAAGAGTCCATTATTACAAAAATGGAAGTTGTGAGTGAAAATTCAAAAGAGAAATCACCAAGAGCTAATTCCAAAAGTAGTAATTCCAAAACTTTAAGTAATGATAAATGGACGATTACTTTGAGTAATATTAACTCTTGGAATGGGGTTAATAATACAGGAAATGTGAGTTATCAGGGATGTGATCAGAAAAATAAATGTCTTAAATTAACAGGTGGTAAAATCTCCTGTCGAGATGGTAAATGTGTTACAGGTTGGAAAAATGGAGATTATCTTTACATTTTAGAACAACCTATTACTGAAAAGGGTAATTCTGCTTCTACTTTAATCGTGAAAAAAATCGAGAAAAACAAGATTATTGAAATTTTGAGGTCTGGGGGATTAAAGGTTGTACCTAATAAATAAACCTGAATTCTGCTGTTATTTTACTCCTCTGGTGTAAAATTTTGGTCAAGGAAATTAAGAGCATGATTGCGGAGTTCAAAATATTCTGTAGAATTCCGCATAGCCATTCTATCTCTGGGATGTGCAAAAGGAACTTTTAGAATTTCTCCTATCTTTGCAGATGGTCCATTAGTCATCAGAATAATTCGATCTGACATATAAATTGCTTCGTCTACATCATGGGTAATCATCATCACTGCTTGACGATGATGTTCCCAAATATCTAATACTTGACGTTGTAATTTACCACGAGTTAAAGCATCTAAAGCCCCAAAAGGTTCGTCCATTAATAACATTTTGGGACGAATTGCTAAAGCCCTAGCAATACCAACTCTTTGTTTCATTCCTCCAGAAATTTCATCGGGATATTTATCTGCTGCGGCTGTTAAGTTTACCATGACTAAATGTTCATTGACAATGCTAATCTTTTCGGCTCTATTAGCATTTTTAAATACTTCATCTACCGCTAAACGGATATTTTCCCGCACAGTTAACCAAGGTAATAATGAATAATTTTGAAATACCATCATTCTATCCGCTCCTGGTTTACGGATCTCTTTTCCGTCTAAACGAACTGAGCCAGATGTTGCTTTTTCGAAACCACCAATTATTTTTAATAATGTGGATTTACCACAGCCAGAATGACCAATTACAGAAATATACTCATCTTCACTAATTGTCAAATTCACGTTATCTAAAACGGTGAATTTTCCTTTGTCCTGTGTTGGATAAGATTTAACTAAATTTTCAACTTCCAAAAATCCGTTCCGGGGTATGGTTGCGGTAGAAGTATGATCTGATGAGGTTGTATATTCCATGATTAATTACCTTTGATAATTCAATAGATTTTAGTGCAGAAAAATTGTAAAAAATTGTAGGTTGGGTTAAGCGATAGCGCAACCCAACAAAGTTTTGATCATATTGAGATTTAGAATTAACATATTTTTCAAGACATAAAAAACTGAGAGGGAGCATTAGCACGAATATCAAAACTATGAAGATATCCTACAGGATTACTAGGATCAAATCCTTTTTTATCTATAAATGCCTCTGGTGGTTCAACCTTATAATCATCCTTGGGACATTCAATTCCCATTTCTGCGGCTATCTCTCTATATAAATCCGTTCTCCACCCTTTTGCCGCTACTTCTTCGGCATTTTGAGGAATTTCTTTAATTTGTCCCCAACGGGCTGCTTGTGTCATTAACCAAATACTCCTAGAACGCCATAAAAATGTCGAATGTTCTCCTATTTCATGAGGAATACTGTTAGGAAGATCATAAAAAATTGTCGTATCATCTGCCTTAATAGTGCGGTCTTTACCATCAAAACCACCATAATTATAATTGCCAATAATTCCCGGTCCAGTAAATTTAGTAATGGGAACACCTGGCTTTTTAGGTTTTGCACCAGTAAATGATCTTTGGGTGAGTAATTCGGCTACTTCTTGACGATTTTCCGGTTTGCTACAATATTGACAAGCTTCAATCATAGCCTTAACCAAAGAACGGTAAGTTTTCGGATAATTAACAATAAAAGATTCCATTACTCCCAGTAGTCTGTCTGGATGTCCATGCCAAATTTCCTTACCTTGAGCGAAAGTGAAACCAATACCTTGATTCCCCGTAATTGCTCTTGTATTCCAAGGTTCAGCAACCATGTAAGCTTCCATTGCCCCAATTCTCATGTTTGTCACCATTTGCGGTGGAGAAACAATAATTACCCGAAACTCTTTCAGAGGATCAACACCAGCAGCAGCAGAAAGATAACGGGCAAAGTATTCATAAATGGCAGAACTAAGGACTACAGCCCAAACTTTCTTTTCTGGGGGTTGTTTGTCAAAATAGCCGCGAAAGTCTCGTCCAAAGGCTTCTAAGGCCCCATCACCATATTTTTGCTGGTATTCATACCAAGGACGGATGCCATAATCCCACATATCCCGATTCATGGTCATGGCGTTACCATGTCGGTGGATGGTCATTGCTGCACATAAGGGAGCATGACGCGCACCTTCTGCACCGATTCTAGCGTTAGTGACCGCACCAGAGACGACCGGGGAAGCATCCAGACGACCAAAAATCAATCCATCGCGGGAGGTAGCCCAACTAGCTTCGCGGTTGAGTGTGACGTTTAAACCATATTTGCGGAAGAATCCTTTTTTCCAAGCGATCGCAAATGGCGCACAATCATTAACAGGAACATAACCCACAGTAATATCCGATTTTTCTAAATCTTGAGATCTAACTACTGGTATCACCGCTAAAGCTTCTTCCGTTAATCCTTTTGCAGACCTATCTCCAGAAACAGCACAGGATGATAAAAATAAACCTGCTGTAGTCGCACCTATTCCGGTAATAAAATCCCTGCGAGTTAAATTATTTTCACTCATAATAATTGATAATTCTAATTGGAAAACTCTCTCAATCCTCTCCGCGCCTCTGCGCCTCTGCGTGTTAGCGAAGCGGGGCGAAGCCCGATAAAATCATCAAATTCCTGGACGGTGAGTAACTAACTCTTGAAGTTTCCCCACACCATAATCTAAAATCAACCCAGTTAACCCAATTACAAAAACAGCTAAAAATACAGAACTGAGATTTAAACGACTCCATTCATCCCAAACAAAAAATCCTATTCCCACACCACCAGTGAGCATTTCCACAGCCACAATTACCAGCCAAGCTATCCCTAAACTAATTCGCAAACCTGTAAAAATATAGGGCAAACTAGCAGGTAAAATAATTTTGGTAATCTGTCCCCAGCGGTTCATTCCCAAGACTTGTGCTACATCCAAATAATCTTTGGGAACACTAGAAACTCCTAAAGCTGTATTAATAATAGTTGGCCAAAGAGAGGTAATGAAAATTACGAAAATTGCTGAAGGATCTGCTAAATTGAACAAAGACAAAGAAATTGGCAACCACGCTAAGGGTGATACAGGTTTGAAAATCTGAATAATCGGATTAAAAGCCAGCATTGCCGGTCTAGACATTCCGATCAAAAAACCCAAGGGAATGGCGACTAATGCACCTAAACTAAATCCTAATATTACCCGTCGTAAACTTGCTAATAATAACCAACCAATGCCTAAATCACCTGGACCTCTTTCATAAAATGGATGTAAGATATAATCCCAATTAGCAATTAAAGCTTCTGGCGGTGTGGGCATTAATTCATGATTAGCCAATGCTACCAGCCACCACAATAAAATAATTCCTAAACAACCTAATGCTGGATATAAGAAAGTATCTTGAAAAATTACAGGTTTGGTTTTTCTCCAAATAGCTGTTCCCGCAACTGCAACAATGGCAGCTAAATTTAGTTGCAATATCATTTATTTTACCTCAACAGAGTTAAGCTTGGGTACGGAAATATGAACTAGTACCAACTTTGGACACTGATGAGATCAGAGTATAATTAAAATTCTGTCTCTTCAGTCTCCTCTCAATGCCTACGAAGTTAGCTGACGGGCTAGGGTTGAGAGATCCCCTTTTTTTCCTTAATTTTAGATTTTATTTGAGGTTTAAACCTCAAATTACTCAACTAATCAAGACAAAAATACGCCCCACAATTTGGTTCCTCCGTTCCAGCACTATCAATTGAAATGTACTGGATTAAGCTGACTTACTCGATTATAAATAATGTTTCTGAAAAATAGTAAGTTGTGGACAATGCCCACCCTACGATAGTTCAAAAATTAAATATCGGTTTGATAGGACAATAACATTTATGTACAGTAATAACATCAGTATTGACAATGAATATTATTTACTTCAGCACTGAATTTTATTTTAACAAACCCTGTTTTTCCAATTTAGCTAATGCGTCTTCAGCAGCAGCTTTTTCTGCATCTTTCTTATTGCGTCCTTTGCCTGTTCCGCGCAATTTGGGTATTCTATCAACTACTTCAAATACCTCAGATACAAATACTGGTGCGTGAGAGGGTCCGCCAACTTGTTCTGTAACATATTTAGGAGGAGTTGTGTTACCTTGCGCTTGTACCCATTCTTGAAACCGATTTTTTGAATCTACATTTGAACGAATTTCCACAATGTGTTCGGAGGCAGAATCAAATAATTCTTTAACTATGGGACGCAGTGGTTCAACATTGCAATTATTATCTAAATAATAAGCACCAATTACAGCTTCAAAGGTGCTACTGAGTAAATTAGGATTTTGAAAACCTCCATCTAAAATTGCCCCTTGTCCTAACCTCATTCTAAAATCTAAACCTACTTCAATGGCAAATTTTGCTAGTTGTTTTTCTTCTACTAATGCGGAACGACGACGAGTTAATTCATCTTCTCCTTTTGTGGGGTGAAGACGATAAAGGTATTCTCCACTGAGGAAGTTGAGAATAGCATCACCCAAAAATTCTAAGCGCTCGTTATGTTCCCCTTCTTGTGGTTTTTCGTTAACATAAGAACGGTGAGTTAATGCTTGACGCAGGAGTTTTTCATTATTGAATGTGAGAAGTTTGTGCATTTTGATCTTTTATCCTTTAGGGAGTTATTGAAAAAACAAATAACCGCAAGGTGCGGTTATCATAAACCAGTTATATCAATAAACTGGAATTATCAAGACAAATTCAGGCAGCTATTTTATCTAATTATTCTAAAAATAAATCCTGATTTTGTCTGATGATTCTACCTTCCTTGACAACCATATCAACAAATTGTGTAAAGGTTTTGATTTTTTTGCCATTAGGTGTGGAAATAGAAGGAACACCTTGATATTTAGACAAAAATTGACGCATCAATTTACTAAGATAGCTGTAGTTTGTAGGTTTACCTTGAGTGACTGCTTTCTTGATAGCTTCTTTCAAACACTCTACAGCTTCATTATAACTAATCTGAGCATGGATATTAGTTATTTGAGGTTGATTTCTTTTCTGAACTAATTTAGGTAAATCGTCTATTAAATAGAAATGCTCATCTCCAACAAGGTTGATTAATCTTTGACTTGCACTACCTTTTTGAGCCAAAACAATTACTTTTTTCCCATAGCTTTGAGAATTGTAATTAATCCAGCAAAATCCCAATCTCCTGAAACAAGAATAATCGTTTTTAGCAAAGGATTAACAGCAACTGTTCTGCAACATTCTTTATTAAGTTGCTTATCTGCACTATTTTTTGAATTATCAGGAATATCTACACAATTAAAACCAAGTAATTCAAATTTATTTTTAGCATCAACTTGACTTTTGTGCAGGGAATTATAGTAAAAATTCTTCCATTTTATACTTCCCTGCATCTTCGCAAAATCAAGTAATAAATCAGCATTTTTTGTGATTAAACCGACATTCTGAAAGTCACAAAAAATGGCAACAGAGTCTTGTTTTTGAACTGTTTTGGTGTTCAAAGTTAGATGAGGCATAGTAAAACATCCAGTGTTTTAAGTTAACTGGACAGCTTCAACAAATCACACATTTATAGCAATATAACTAGACGAAGGAAAAACTAAAAAATTAGCTTTCCCTCATTTAGTTGCTCCATGTTAACCAATTTCAACGTTAAATCAGTTTCAGTCTCAGCAGCAAAATTCCTCCCTGGGAAAACCTGCGTTATGCCTTAGACTCAATATATATCCAGACAGCTTATTTTATTCATACTAATTGAGTAATTAGCGATGCAACAAAACATGGGGATAAATATTGAAAGTAAGCCACAACGCAAGATTTGCCATAAAGGAATCCTGCTTCTGAGACAACCACCGATGCTTTAGCCATAGAGTTTTAAGCTTGTTGCGCCATTTATTTGGTTATCCTGCTTAATTATTTACACATCCGATTTGAGGTGTCAATACTTAATATTACTATGTTATTTATAATACATAAATACTTATTTGGGCTATTACGAGGATTTCAGTTAGGTGAGATGGAAAATATTATTATAATTATAGATAGAAATGACTTAATTGTAAGCTAATGCTAGCTAAAGATATTTTTCATGATGCTGTTAGAAAAGGATTGGAAAAAGAAGGTTGGGTAATTACCGAAGACCCTCTAGAAATTGAAATTGGTGGCGTTGAAATGTACATTGATTTAGGTGCAGATCGGATTTTAGCAGCCGATAAAAAAGGAGAAAAGATAGCGGTTGAGATCAAGAGTTTTGTTGGAACATCCAATATTTCTCAGTTTCATATGGCGGTTGGTCAATGTTTCAATTATCAGATTGCTCTTGAAGCGAAAGAACCAGAGCGACTTTTATACTTGGCTGTTCCTTTAGGAACATATCAAAGCTTTTTTACCTTACCATTTATTCAAATGGTGCTTTAACGTTCTCAACTTAAAATCATAGTTTATGATCCTGCAAATGAGGTGATTGCAACATGGATAAATTAGATCAATATCGAGGTTATATCCAACAATTACTAACGGAATATGCCCAGCAAGGTTCAGGAAAGAGTGAAATCGAAAAACAAGTTATTTCTGATTTGCTTCATGACCATTATCAATTGGTTTATGTCGGTTGGAAAAATCGACGGCGGACTTTTGGCTGTGTTTTACATCTTGATATTAAAAACGACAAGATTTGGATACAACATGATGGAACTGAAATTGGTATTGCAGATGAATTAGTTAAATTGGGAGTACCAAAAGAAGATATTGTTTTAGCTTTTCATGAGCCTTTGATGAGACAATATACGGGTTTTGCAGTTGGTTAAATTCAGATCCCCAACTTCTCAAAGAAGTCAGGGATCTGAATTTTATAGAGTATTGATATCAATTCCTTTCGCTTGTAATTTTGCTAATAAGTCTTGATAGTTTTGAAGTTCTTTTTCTGCACGTTGGTATTCTTGTTCCGCACGTTGATTTAATTCCAAAGATGTAAGAAACTTGCGTCCATCAGGATAATAAATTTCTAATGTATTTGATGTTAATTCAAAACGGATTCCTAATCGCGGACTTATCCAATTATTGATTTCTTCAATTTCCTCAAACCATTCTTGTTCACGAGTAAATCCGACTAATTCAATTGTATCTGGATTATAAATATAGTATTCTTCTACACCATGACGTTGATAGAAAAGTAGTTTTCTCGCCATTTCTTGAGTACGATTTCCTGGAGATAGGATTTCAAATACTACCTGGGGAATAATATTATTTTCTTCCCATTGTTTGTAAGAACCTCGTCTACCTTTCTGTCTACTAAATATGACCATTACATCAGGTGTTTGACGAGTTTTTACACTTCCTTCGACAGGATACCAAAGTAAATCACCTGCTATGAATACATCATTTTCTGAAGCAAATAATATTTCTAAATTTTCTTTAATTTTAACTATCCATTCATAGTGTTCTGTATTTTCTGCCATGGGATTCCCATCACTATCTGGGTAGATGATTTCTGGTTTGGGTGTGGTTTCTGGTGTAAGTTGCTGTACCATATTTGGATCTACAATTTACCTAAATTATGAATAGCCGCATCTTTAATTTATCCAATTTTTCGATTAATTGCCTGCGGCCTGGCAAAGCTTCTACTTGTTCCAAGCTGGATGACACAGTAAAGAAGACATCACCCGGACTCCACGTAGTTGATTAGAGAGGGGTAGATGACCTCTAGGAGCGCTTAAATCCCATGTGAACCCGTTGGGATATCTTGTCCAGTTGTTACCATTTTTCCAGTCAATTTTTGGCCACAAGTTGACCCAATTTTTACTTAAACCTAACCAAATTTCGCGCTGTACGGAAAAGCCAAATTTACCTTCTGAGTGAACTACCCAAAGTTGATTAATGGTGCGTAAGTCTTGAATTGGTAAACTTTCTACTTCTGTAAAGTACAACCATTTTCTTTTTACTGCTTGAGGTCCTGCCAATTCACACATCTTTTGAATTGTCAAGAGATCCGCCGCTTGAAAGTCTTGATCTGCCAGTAGCTTTTGCAAAGAATTGTAACTGATCCCACAGTCCGATTTTAGAGGTACAATTCCTTCAGGAAAGTTAGTTTGTAGAAATTCTTGATCTGTCGGTGCATTAGTATTATAGATGACTTGGTAAACTTTGCCATCAATCCAAGTTGCTGGGGTATCACGACGTTTCAGCAAAAATTCCTTCAACACATCTAACCCATCATTACCCAAGTCAGCTAACTGCGGGATGACTTGTTGTTGGACTTTTTCGGACCCAGCGATTAACTTTTGGCGAAGGAAGTCGAGATCATTTGTAGTGCCTGATACAATCATTGGGTCTGTCATGCCGTTACTCGTGTTAGCGTGAATAAACTATCTATTACTATCGGTTATTCTACAAAATGAAGGACGAATAGCGAAAAGTAGTTTACACCGAATCTTGGGTAAATTTGGAAAGCCTTTGAGTGTGTGTCTGAAAAAATCACTCCCGTTGGCTTGTGCGAAATCCTAACCAACAATACTTTATCAGTTAAGGGGTCATAGAATCCAGGGGTTACAGTAATGAATTGGAGGGCGCAGGCCCTGCGCCCCTACGAACTCGTGAATTTCTTCTATTTGGAATTTGTAAATTATGTACGAAAAAATTACTCCTCCCACCACCGGCGCGAAAATTACCTTCAAAAATGGTGAACCGGTTGTTCCTGAAAATCCCATTATCCCTTTTATTCGCGGTGATGGTACGGGTATAGATATTTGGCCTGCAACGGAAAAGGTGCTTGATGCGGCGATCGCAAAAGCGTACAATGGCAAACGGAAAATTAGCTGGTTTAGGGTCTATGCTGGTGATGAAGCTTGTGAGTTATACGGCACATATCAATATTTGCCCCAGGATACATTAACGGCTATTAAGGAATATGGCATAGCTATTAAAGGACCTTTGACTACTCCAGTTGGTGGGGGAATTCGGTCTTTAAATGTGGCATTACGCCAAATATTTGACCTTTATACTTGTGTGCGTCCTTGTCGTTATTATGCTGGGACACCTTCTCCCCACAAAACTCCTGAAAAGTTGGATGTGATTGTTTATCGGGAAAATACGGAAGATATTTATTTGGGGATTGAGTGGAAACAAGGTAGTGAAATCGGCGATCGCCTGATAAAATTCATAAATGAGGAATTGATACCCGCCACCCCAGAACACGGTAAAAAGCAAATTCCTCTCGATGCGGGAATTGGCATCAAACCCATCAGCAAAACCGGTTCTCAGCGGCTTGTGCGTCGCGCTATCAAACACGCCTTGTTATTGCCCAAAGATAAGCAACAAGTCACCTTGGTGCATAAAGGCAATATCATGAAATACACAGAAGGCGCTTTCCGAGATTGGGGTTATGAATTAGCCACAACAGAATTCCGTCAAGAAGTTGTGACAGAAAGAGAATCTTGGATTTTGAGTAATAAAGAGAAAAACCCCAAGATCACTCTCGAACAAAACGCCCATGAAATTGATCCTGGTTTTGATTCCCTGACACCAGAGAAAAAAGCGCAAATTGTTAAAGAAGTAGAAACAGTTCTGAATACAATTTGGGAAAGCCATGGAAATGGCAAATGGCAAGAGAAAATCATGGTCAATGATCGCATTGCTGATAGTATCTTTCAACAAATCCAAACCCGCCCAGATGAGTATTCGATTCTGGCAACAATGAACCTTAACGGTGACTATTTATCTGATGCTGCTGCCGCTATCGTCGGCGGTTTAGGCATGGGGCCAGGGGCAAATATTGGCGATTCCTGCGCGATTTTTGAAGCTACTCATGGTACAGCACCAAAACACGCGGGGTTAGACAAAATTAACCCCGGTTCTGTGATTCTTTCCGGTGTAATGATGCTGGAATTTATGGGTTGGCAAGAAGCCGCAGATTTAGTTAAAAAAGGATTAGGTGATGCGATCGCTAATGGTCAAGTTACTTATGACTTAGCACGGTTAATGGAACCACCTGTACAACCATTAAAGTGTTCTGAATTTGCCGACGCAATCATCCAACATTTCGGTTAATTTCGGTTAATTAAGATCCCCGAATTCTTTGATAAGTCGGGGATCTAGTCTTTTTATCCCCAATTTTCACCACCAACTAACTGACTAAGATAATCATCCATGATTGCTGGTAATTCTTTTGGTGAATAAGTATAACTTAAAGATATAAATCTAATTGCTGTGGTGATAATCTGGTTTCTATCTAAAATTGTTCCTAGTTGAGAACGAGTATATTTACTGTTCATGACTTCTAGACTAGCATCAGCGATCGCATCTTCAATTACTTCCTCTTCGATTAAATTTTCCCATTCATCTTGATTGACGTAATAAGATTTTTTATTTTCTTTGAGATTGATTTCTTGAATTTCTCTAACTGAGTTACGAATAGAAGCAGCCCAAGAATTTGTTAATCTCTGTTCTATTTGATTTTTTATTAAATGAATCAATAAAATCTTTAGAAATGATTTAATTTGTCTAAAGTTTGATTTTTTACTCATTCCTTCTAATTCATCTACAATTGCTAAAGCCTCTACGTAATTTCCTTGTAAAATGCTACTTCTGAGGTCAATTAATTCCTGTGTCATTTTTATTAGCCTCCATTTATATGGATGATATTGATTAATTTGCTACTGGGGAAATTAAACTGTTATACCACATTATAGCAATTCCCATTTAAGTGAGGTACAAGCAATAAGAATTAAACGCTGATGGACGCAGTCAAAGTCCCCCTTTTCAAGAGGATTTAGGGGAATCTAAAAATATTTGATACACAATGAGGTACTTTTCAAATAACCTCTTATTAAAATATAAAATAAAGTGTTATAATTTCCATATCTCAACTAGTGGATACAATCATGATTGACCAACTTCTCATCAAAACTGAAATTGATGATTGTGATGTACCAGATGCCAACCTGCTAGTCACTGAAGATGATACACCTGTGGATAATCTCGCATCTGAAAAACAACAACGCCTTTTAGTCGGTTCTCTTTACAGTTCTTTACAAAATCAGATTTTTTTAGCAGCAGCTAATGTTGGTGTTTACCATACTTATGGTGAACCTGCGATAGTTCCTGATGTATTTGTTAGTTTTGATGTGCAAATTCCTGAAAACTGGTGGGAAAAACAAAATCGTTGTTATCTAGTTTGGAAATTTGGTAAATCACCAGAAGTTGTCATTGAAATTGTATCAAATCGAGAAGGTGCAGAACTAGATAAAAAGTTGCAAATTTATGAAAAAATGCGAGTTTCTTACTATATTGTCTATGACCCACATCAAAATTTAGGAGAAGACATTCTCAGAATTTATACTCTCCAAGGTAGACGTTATATAGAAACTACAAATAACTGGTTAGAAGATATTGGTTTAGGAGTAACTTTATGGACTGGAGAATTTGAAGGTAGAAATGATTCTTGGTTGCGTTGGTGTGATCAAAATGGTAATATTTTACTAACCGGTGATGAACGGGCTAAAAATGCCGAAGCACGCGCTCAATTATTAGCAGAAAAGTTAAAGGCTTTGGGTGTAGATCCTGATAGTATTTAAATGTTATTTTAGGATTTTTAGAGATGATTCATCCTCAAAATGGCTTATTTATTGGCTTTCGCACCCGCCATGAAATGAATTTCATGGCTAATAGTCAAAGTTTACTAAAGTAAACTATAGATTTATGGGGATTTTTAGTCATCTTCAGATGACTTTTGCTATTAGACTGGGAATTCATTCCCAGGCGGGCTATGGGTTTTCCGGGTTTTCCGTAATGTTATAAAGGTCAATAATTCTATCCGCTACTACTTGATTATCAGTAGCAATATACAACCATATTTGAATCAAGTCCTCTTCCGCTTTGGCAGTACGAAGCAAATATGCCATCTAATTACACATCCCTCTCAGAAATCTGAGCGAAACGCTTTCGTCCTTCTAGCTTAATAGCATCTATATCTGCATACTTCCCAGTACCGCTATCAATACCTTCTTGCCACAAACGATGTATTTCCTCAATATTTTGGGATTGAATAAACCGCTTATATTTCCAGTCCCGCAGCGCTTCGCGGATAATTTCACTACTGCTGGCATATTCACCAGATTTTACCGCATCACGAACCAAAGTAGCCATTTCTGGTGTTAGGGCAATGCTAAGTTTTTCGACGTTAGGCATAGATTATACCTTTATTTTGCTCTATGGTAGCAATATTTCCTACCAAATTCATGTTTTAATCAAATTTATATCTATTTACATGATCAACAAAACATATTGACAACCCAACGCCGAAATAGTTCTACGATTATTCTCCAGCGTCCCTGATTTTCTACAATCACATCATGACGTTTCAAAACTTCTAAAGCTTTCTGTAAATCAGTTTCATCTATTCCCGTCAACTCAATTAATTCATTCATTTAAACCTAATCCTGCGTTCCTCAGCTTGACCACAGAAACCATTTTCAAAGACTTAGAGAACTCCACAAAAAAGATGACCCAATCTTGTGGGATGGGCATCTTGCCCGTTCTTGTATTATGAGCGGGCAAGATGCCCGCACCACAATAAATTTTAGGATATTTTTTTAATTGGAGAACTCTTATTGACATTTGGAGGTAAACCTGTTGCTGTGATTTTATCTATTGCGGTTTTGATTGTAGCAACTGCAATACCCATTGTGGCTATGAAACTATCCCCAACTCAAATCAATCAACCTACAAATACAGCACTTCCCGCTGTTATGAGGTACATCATAGCCCCCTCCTCGCTTGCGGGGAGGGGGTTGGGGGTGGGGTTCATGTAACTCACTCAATCAAGAACCGCTGTAATTCCCATTTGACTCTGTGATTCCTAACTCCTACCATCATAAAAAACCTTGGCAAAACCTCGAAAAATATCAAGTTCTGCCAAGGTATTTAATTACAAGTAATTACTATTAAATCCCAACTTTACAGCGGTTTCTAATTATACAAGGTACATCTTAGCCCCCTCATCGCTTGCGGGGAGGGGGTTGGGGGTGGG
>JBAXRM010000052.1:0-25141 GCA_037131225.1 Nostocales cyanobacterium ELA583
AGCTTTTGGACGATTGAGAATGGTTCATTAACTTACGCCGCAGTGTACTAGTGGTCTGTCAAGCAAAAAAGTGTGAATTTGAGAGAGAATAGAGGGGCTATTCACTGTAAATCTCAGCAGATAACCTAATAACTGATTATGCTTAAGACCTATATTGTCCGGTTAAGTCAAGAAGAACGGCAGTATCTACAAGATTTGGTATCCACTGGCATTGCAGCGGCATACAAAATTAAGCACGCCAATATTCTATTAAACATTGATGTTAATGGACAGGGATGGACGGATGAGAAAGCTGCTGTCGCCAACAGTAGCCACCGAAACACAGTCGCAAATCTTAGAGAGCGATTGGTAAAAGAAGGTATAGAGTCAGCATTAAACCGCAAGCCCATGTAAAACGCTGCCTCGTCAAACGATTATTGATGGAGCCAATGGGGTGGGATTTACCCGCCCTTCACACTTGCACAAGTAACTTCCAAAGGTAAGAAAATTGTCAAAACTTCCCCATATTGAGGACGTTGACGGACAATCAACTTCCCACCAATTGCTTGAAATAAATGCTTAGTTGCCGTCATATTTAAACTAATTGCCCCAGTTTCCGGCTGAAACATTAATAATTGACCCAAAGATTTGCGAATTGGTGGCGTTGTTTTGTAGTTTTTATCCTCACAATCAAACTGAGGTGATAACTGCAATTTTAGTTGATTACCAGCAGGAATTACTTGCACCTGAATACAACTACCAGGAGGTAAACTACGGGTAAAATTCTCAATTAAACCAGTGAGTACCCGGTCTAACATAGCAGGATTACTAACCACAGTCGGCAATTGCTTCGGTAAAACCACATTTAAAGTTAAATTACGGCGAGTTGCTGCTAATTGCCAACGAGGAATACTTTGCTGTAAAATTTCATCTAAACACATAGGTGTAAGTTGAGAATTAGCAAATTTTGAAGGTTGTGATAAATTCTCTAATTCTGCCGCTTTAAATAATAACTCCATTCGGTCAATTTGTTCAGTACATTCATGATCAATAACCTCTAAACGACTGATGACATTCACAGGTAAATCTTGACGTTTTAATAATAACCGTGTCATCATCCGAATTGTTGTCAACGGAGTACGAACCTCATGGGCAAAGGCTTGGAGTAATTCAATATCAGAACGAGAAGGAGATTTTGGCGGTGGAGTCGGTGAATAACAATGTGATGAAGTATGTGTAACTGGATTATTTTCTGTAATAGTTAATTCCTGAAGCAATAACTGACTAAATTGAATTATGGTGTGATAATCTGGTGCAATTAAAGGATAGTTTTGCACCTTAATATCTAAATCAGCAAACAATTCTGGATTAGTTAAAACTACCCTAGCACCTAAAGACTGCCAAGCTTTTTGGACAACCTCTGGTTCAAAAGAAAACAAAAACTCTTTTTTACCATGTTCATATTCTGCCAAAACCAGAACTAATCTAAATCTATCTGTAAATATCAAACAAAACTGCTCCGCTCCCAAAGGATCAGCAGGTAATAAAGGTAAAATAGATTCTTGAAAGGTAGTATTATGAGAAGTATTTGTTTCTATATTATTTATATTCCGCGCCATTTTTGATGGCATAATAAATGGCATCAACGCCAAAGGGTTAAAAGGTCTGGCTGTAAAAGTTACCGTTTGTAACTGTTGTGTTAGTTGTGGGTGACTAAATAAGGGTGCTGGTGCAGCTAATACCAAACCTTGAGTAGTATCAGATGAAGTTGCGGCTAACGTTTT
Organism: Nostocales cyanobacterium ELA583; assembly: GCA_037131225.1. GTDB lineage: Bacteria > Cyanobacteriota > Cyanobacteriia > Cyanobacteriales > Nostocaceae > Dolichospermum. The sequence continues at coordinate 1,764 of JBAXRM010000052.1, forward strand.
TAACAGCAGGTTTTCCGTAGCAGCGAGACTCACACGCCATTGCTGTTCTGCTTTAGCCGTAGAACACTCAGCCAGATGAGATTGATTTTCAGATAAAACTTCCTTGAGACTTGGCAAAATCCATTCGTACACAGGTTTTGTTTTCACCTCTTGATTGCTTCAGCAGCTAATGGTGGCTATTTTAGACGTTGCACTCTACATCCACAAGATTATCGTTATTAGGGTGAATACAGAAAGTGGTATAACCGAACATTTAAGGTGCAATTTCCTCTCTTTTTAAGAAAATAGGAGTCAGGAGTCAGGAAGAAGGAAGAAGGAAGAAGGAAGAAGAAAGAAGGAAGAAGGAAGGAAGAAGGAAGAAAGAAGGAAGAAGGAAGGAAGAAGGAAGAAGGAAGGAAGAAGGAGGAAGAAGGAAGGAAGAAGAAAATTACCCATTTCCCCACTGACAACTGACAACTGACAACTAACAATGAACAACTAACCAATCTCAGAAAAGATGCGGCTGAGTCTCTATGATAGAGAATATAGAAGTAGTGGCTACTTCTGAGCATCAAATTGTCAATCACTATAGCCATGAGTACAATTAAATCGGCTCTTTTCAATACAAGCGTTTTAATTTAGTTATTGAAAAGTTGTCATATCTTCAGTTATTCGGGTATTTGGTTTATGACTTTTGGTTGTAGCAATTTAATCCTTTTTTAAGATTTGCTCCTCGGCATCACTCACAGTAAAATCCATCACTTCAAGTATTCAATTTTGGAAATCAACATGAAAAAGCTTATTCCTTTTCTAGTTAGTGGCGTTTTAGTAGCTGGTATGGTTGGTTGTCAAGAAGCACCAAAAACAGGTTCAGAAACGACTGGTGCTACTACCACTACCCCAGTTGTTCCAGCCAAAGCTGCTTCTGATACTACACCGATTACAGATAATTCTACTGCAACTCCTACTCCTACTTCCACTCCTACTTCCACCGCAAGACCCACTTCAACTTCTAAATCTACAACTGACTTAAAAACCGAAATTAGCAAAAAGCTGAAAGCAGTTTTACCTGATAACAAGTTAGAATTCGTTAACAAAGATGGTGAAATTACTCTCAAAGGAATAGCAACTTCTCAGAAAGAACTCACACAAGCTGAAACTTTAATTAAAGCAATACCAGGTGTGAAAAGTGTCAAGGTAGAAGCTAAAGTGAAGTCCGAGAAAAAACCCTAGTTATTCTATTTTATACCATTTGGGATTTTGAATTGATTTTACAATCATTTATTTGTCGAATTGGTATAACTTGAGATTAAAATTTATCAGGGCTTACTTTATTTAGTAAGTCCTGTTTTTTTGCTGATTGAAAGAAACGATATTGAGAATTGGCATTTATGAATCTACCTACTCGCAAATTAGGATTTGCACCTAATAACTGGGAAGTAAATCAGTCATTTGCAGATATTACCCGTCCCGAAAAGACTCCACAACCAGTTATTTTAGCAACAGAAACTAAAACTCTCCGTTGCGACTTATCCAAAACTGCTATTATCGTCATTGATATGCAAAATGATTTTTGTCATTCTGACGGTTGGTTATCATATATTGGTGTAGATGTCATGCCCGTCCGTCAAGCGATTGCACCTTTGCAACAATTATTACCAAAACTTCGAGATGCTAGTTTACCCGTAATTTGGTTAAATTGGGCAAATCGTCCCGATTTACTCAATATTAGTGCTGGTTTACTGCACGTATACAACCCCACAGGAGAAGGTATCGGATTAGGTGATCCTTTGCCCAGCAACGGTTCTAAGGTACTAATGAAAGGCAGTTGGGCGGCTGCGGTAGTAGAAGAACTAGAACAGCTACCAGAGGACATCCATGTTGATAAATATCGCATGAGTGGATTTTGGGATACACCTTTAGACAGTATTTTACGGAATTTGGGTATAACTACAATATTTTTTGCTGGTGTAAATGCTGATCAATGTGTTTTATCAACTTTGTCTGATGCCAATTTTTTAGGATATGACTGTATTTTAGTTAAAGATTGTACCGCGACAACTTCACCGGAATATTGTTGGTTAGCAACTTTATATAATGTGCAACAATGTTTCGGTTTTGTGACAGATTCATCAGCAATTTTAACTGCAATTAATAATTAATTTAGATTGGCTAAAACATACCAATTACCAATATGTATGATACTCGTTGTGTAATTCCCATTATCAAATCTCCTAAAGATTATCAAGCATATCGGATTAGTCCCCATGACTCTAACCGATTAGCAATTATCTTTGATTCCACAAATGCTAATACTTCTTTAACTTGTTGTATAGAAATATTTGATATTGGTGGGCAAACACCAACAAATCGGCATCAATGGGCTGTAGAAATGTTTTTTATCCTCAAGGGAGAAGGCATAGCAATTTGTGATGGTAAGACAGTAAATATCAAAACTGGAGACAGTTTATTAGTGCCACCTACAGGTACACATTTGATTAAAAATACTGGTGAAAATCGTCTTTACGCATTAACAATTATGGTTCCTAATGAGGATTTTTCGGAATTAATTCGTCGTGGTGTTCCTGTAGAATTAGATGCTGAAGATATGATTGTTTTAGAAAGATTAGATTCTTTGAAGTTTGTCTAGTTTCAATTTATAGCAGTAATGTAGGTTGGGTTATACTAAAAACGGTTAGGAACTTTACTTTTTCCTGACGAAAAAATTCAGTTCAAAGCCTCTCCCCGTTCACGGGGAGAGGTTTACCAGAGGGGTCAAGTTTTAAGCCGTTTGTAGTATAAGCAATAGCAAAACCCAACATTTTCGTTTTTAGCAAACCCTAATTTTTTTCAATAATACCACCATTATCTATGGCACTATAAGTATCATTGTTGACTAAACCCAACCAAGGATCAGAACTAGGAGTTAAAAACAATTCCGCATAAACTTTTTCATTCAATTGATTAATATCCGATGTTTTATTTGCTTCTAAAAACCATTGATGAATTTGTCTGTGTAGCATATATTCGTTTCTAACTGTATCTAATGCCATCACAGTTTCAAAATTACGAATTACTTGGGATAAATTATTTTTATTTGTGGTATTTGGTAATTTTTTATCCTCAATTAAAGTTATACTATTTTTATCAAGTTTGGCATCATTTTCATACAATTTAGCTAATTTATTCCAAGTTGCTTGATCAATAATTTCTGAAGAAACTTCTAATGTTTCTGGTTGAATAGAATTAAGAATCGGTCTTTCAACTACTGCTTTAGAAACTGCTAAAGAACTTGCTAATCTAGCACTGGGAATTGATCTAGAATTATTTGTGCGGACTAAACTAGGTGGAGATTGAATACCTAATTTAGATAAATCTGTTCTCCATTGATTTTGAATATCATCAAGACGGCGGAGATGATATTGTTGTAATAATAAATTGTATCTTTCACCATTTTGGGTACTCAAACTTTTGGCTATTACTTTCCCTTGCTGGAGTTGTTTAAGAAAAGCTTTCGGTCCATAAAGTCCAGGAATAGCATCAATGGGACGACCAGAACTATCTAAAATGTAATGAATACTATTACCAGTGATTGTTCTTTCTAATTTGCGTCCGTCACCAAAATCAATTGTAACTTTAGGAACAGGACGAACTGTTTGCCAATGTAAGATAAAGTTATCTCTTAATTCTTGAGAAATTACAGCATTTGGATATAATGCTACTCTAAAAAACCGACTATTTGCACAACTAAGGTCTGTATCTAATCTCCCCAACAATCGTAAAGAAAGTATTGGTTTACCACTAATTTTAGCCGCGTTTTTAGCTTGTTCTAAATCAGTGTACCAATATAATTTGGAAGCATAACAATCTCGTTGTTGACACAATTGATCTAAAGCAGTTTTAATTTGTGATTGTGATTCAGGTGGAGATTTTAGGTTATTAATATAGGATTTGAGGAATGTTTGTAATCCTGTCTCTCCTTGTGTCCGTAATTTTGTAACTTCTTCAGATAGATCAGATTTTTTTAATTGGGAATTTTGAGTATAACCTGCTGGTGAAAAAATTAAACTAGCAAGGATGAACATAAAGGGAATTTGTAAATTAGTCAGTTTCATATTTTTTGCTCTCTTTTTATAATTGTGAAAAAAGATTTTGCCAATCAATGATAGTCGGTCTATCTCCTTGATTTACCATTTCAAAAACTTTGTTTATAGAACTTTGATAAAATAAACTTTCTACACAAGCTGCGGCTACATCAATGCGGCTGGTATCGCCTGAAACTGTGTCTCCTGTTCCGAAAACGACGTTTAATTTACCTTCACTTGTGGCTTTGATTAGAGTGTTAAGATCATAGGATGTGTAGGGTCCATCAGTTAAACGTCCAGGACGAATGATAGTATAAGGTATTCCCGAATTAATAATAGCCTGTTCTCCTTTTTCTTTAGCATCAAGCACACCAAAAAAATTGAGAATACTAAAAGGAAATTGCTGTTTGCGAAGAATACCACAGGACGAGACAAATACAAACTGTTTGAGGTTTTTTGGTGCTGCTGATATTAAATTGATTGTACCTTGAGTATCAACTTTAGTCGGGGTATTTTTCGCTTTATCTTCTAGGAATTGGGGATTAAATATGGTGATTCCCAATTCGATAATGTTGGGAGTTTGGTTAAATTCCCATCTTGCGGAAGGAAAAGCAGTAGTTCCTGTACAACAAATAATAGAGGTGATATTTGCCATTGCGGCTGTGAGAGTGCTGGGGTTACAGATATCACCAACAACAATTTCTACTTTGTCGTTAAACATTTTTGTGGCTTTTTCTGCATTCCTGGTAAGAATACGAACTGGTAAGCCTTTTTCTAATAGTTTACCAACTACAAGTTGTCCAACTCCACCTGTAGAACCAACAACTAAGATGAGATTTTCACTAGTATTCATAAATGGAAACTTTTTTGTATAGGGTATATTTAATCTACAACTATTTTGGTTTTACCTTTATGTCCATGAATTAATTGAATTTGTTCCCATCCTTGAGTATACCAGGCTGTTGATTTAGGTGCTTTTAACCATTGCATAACGGCAATATTAGCAGAATTGGGACTAAAATCTGGATGATAAAGTTGAAAGTAACATCCTATAGCAACTATACCAATGCCGCTGATGCCTGTCACATCTTTATCTCTGATTAGTTTAAAACTTTGGAGATGATAAACATCTAGCGAGGTTTCTGCAAATACTAATTTTCTTCCTCTTTGATTTTGCAATTGTTGAAAAGATTGAAAACAGGGAAAAGTAGCATGACTGGAATGTGGTAATCTTCTAGCGATCGCTACTTGTTCATCTGGTAAAATAAAACCACCACCTATAATCTGTTGTAATGGTTTTGCTTCAGGTTCAATTAACCAAAATGTTTGCTGATTTAGTTCCATAAGTATATTTTTTTTGCTAACCGATATTTTTAGGACTAATATTTGATTTTGGAAATATTACGTAGGGTGATACCTGGAAGTAAATATTTTTGTACCAAGATAGATTTTTTTAACCGAGTTAATGATGCTTTTTGATTATAGTAATTTGACTTATCCTTTAATTCCGGTAGGTGACAACAGATCAAAGAGCATCTATCAATAGGACAGCGATTTTGTTGATACTACGTATAAAAATTATAAAGACAATGTTTCATTTTTACCGCGTATTCATCCCACGCTCCTAAGAGTGAGATGTGGGGCTTCTGTTGATTAATCTAAAACACAGATGCCCCAGGTTCATTTTTGTTGTGAACCCAGGGCATCCCATAATTGGTAGACTATAAATCTTTCGGTATACTGAAGTTGAAACCAATATACACTCTTTATTCCCATTTGCATAGTTCTGTAATAACAATTTATTTAATTTTTGTATCCTTTTAATTATTTCTTTATATTTACGATTTATCAAGCCAGCAAATATCCTATCTCATCTTATTAGCAGCATTTTAGCTGCAAATTGTTCTCGATCAAGTCCTTACGTCACAGGAAAACAGAGTCTAAATAAGCTAATTCAGGACTTACTCCCTTCCCAGTATAAGATTTAGCTATCTTCTTTTTTCCTTCGCGTTCTTCGCCCCTATCCCTACCGCTCCTGCATCTGCCACGCAAGCTATCGGGATGCTCCGCGAACGTGGTTCATTTTTTATTTAATCTATATTCTTCTAGTGAGTAGATGAATACAATAAAACCAATCTGTGTAAAGAAAAGTAAAATTGCCTAAAACCTCTTCCCTATTGCCTTTTGCCTTTTCATAACGACAATTTTTAACGCTCACCTACTTGGCAAGGGAATAATAATCTCAAATTAAGTTATTCTCAAGCGTATTCGCCAAAAATATTGAAACAAAATATTAAACATGGAACGCACTATTTCACTTTTAGGCATTTGCGTTTTTATCGGTATCTCCTACGCCCTGTCCGTGAATCGTCAAGCTGTGCGTTGGCGGACAGTTGCCTGGGGATTAGGGTTAGAATTTATCTTGACCGTATTCATTCTCAAGACTTCTTGGGGTTTGAATTTATTTAAATCATTAGGAAATATAGTTGGTAATTTTTTAGCTTTTTCTGATGTCGGTGCCAAATTTGTCTTTGGTGAAAACTTTAAAGATCATCTTTTTGCTTTTCAAATTCTGCCCACAATTATCTTTTTCTCGTCATTTATTAGTGTTCTTTACTACTACGGTATTTTGCAAAGAGTTGTCAATGCTCTAGCATGGTTAATGATGAAAACTATGAAAACATCGGGTTCGGAATCTTTATCCTGTGCGGGAAATATCTTCTTGGGACCAACAGAAGCAGCACTTATGGTTAAACCTTATGTAGCTAATATGACGCACTCTGAATTACACGCCGTCATGACTGGTGGTTTTGCCACTATTGCTGGGGGTGTACTAGGTGCTTATTTGTCTTTTGGGATTCCCCCAGAACATCTAATTGCTGCTTTTTTTATGACTTCCCCTGTTTCTTTAATAGTATCAAAAATAATGTATCCAGAAACAGAAGTATCGGAAACTACGGGAAAAATCAATATAGATATCAAGAATAATTATGTTAATGCTATTGACGCTGCAACCTCTGGAGCAATTGATGGCGTAAAACTAGCGGTTAACGTTGGGGTAATCATAATTGCTTTTTTGGGTTTATTGGCTGCTGTCAATGCTAGTTTAAGTTGGTTGGGAACTTTGGTAGGTTGTCCGCAATTATCTCTAGAGTGGATGTTATCTTTTATTATGCTTCCTGTAGCCTGGTTGATGGGTATACCTTTGGCTGACTGTGGACAAGTCGGGGCATTATTAGGTAAAAAGACGATTCTTAATGAATTTATCGCCTATTTAGATTTAGGAGACCTGATTAAGAAACAAGAAATTTCTCAACGTTCAGCAATTATTGCTACTTATGCCTTATGCAATTTTGCTAATATTGGCTCAATTGGAATTACTATTGGTGGAATGACAGGAATAGCACCCAACCGTCAACAAGACTTAGCCCGGATGGGTGTAAGGACAATGATTGGCGGATTATTGGCGGGTTTTATTACTGCGGGAATTGCGGGAATTTTGATTTAATAATTATAGATAGAACCAATAAACGCCTTATGTGAGTTGGAGGCTGGAACAATGCAATCTCGTTCGTAAGACTAGGACTTGTCGGTAAAGTGAAGTCTGAAACCCTTAAAATAACCGGGGCATTTTTAACTCACATAAGGCGTAATAAATATTTAGACAGGATTAATTACGAAAATAAATAATATAAAATTTTAAAATATAATAATTATCTTTTAATACAAATCACAATGATATTTATTTGAGAAATAAATTCTTTTTCAGCTAAATTACTAGAGCGAATTTATCACCAAAGCCGACATCATCAAGTACGTCAATGTAAACATAAGGTCTGATGTACAATCTTGTTTTATTTGCTATAGCTAAAAGAAGAGTATTGAAAATAATACTTAGCCACTAAATTGGCTAAAAGTTGTAAATCTATCGGTTTAGAAATATACTCATTCACACCAGCATCTAGACAACTTTCTCGATCTCCTTTCATGGCCATTGCTGTTTGAGCGATAATCGGTATACACTGATATTTGGGGTTTTCTCGTAATTGCTGCACCAAGTTTAAACCATTAGCATCTGGTAAACTTACATCCATTAAAATCACTTTTGGTTCTATTTCTTGAAGACTATTCCACATTTCCTTGCCATTTTTTACCCAAGTTACTTGATATCCTAATCTTCTCAAATAAATCCCCATTAATTCCCCATTGGGTAAATCATCTTCCACTAGCAAAATTACAGGTGGGGAGGTGATACTGTCATCAGTACAAGGATGACTTAATACTTGTAAATCATATTCTGCTGTTGTTTCTATAGCCGCTAAAACTTTTCCTGTTGGCTTGAGAGGTAGCAAGATACTAAAACGAGAACCTTGATTAACCACTGATTCTAATTCTAAATAACCACCGTGAATTTCTGCCAATTTTTGAGTCACGACTAACCCCAAACCTGTTCCCTCATTACGACCGACTGCGGGATTAACCACTTGACTATAGGGTTGAAATAGTCGAGATTGATTTTCGCAAGAGATACCTATACCAGTGTCCCAAGCTGTGAACCGCAAAAATTTATCTTGACTAGAAATTTGTAAGCCAACTGTACCTTTTATAGTAAATTTAATAGCATTGAAAAGTAAATTCAACAGCATTTGTTTAAGTCGTAGAGGATCAGCTATTATATTTTTAATATCTGCCTCAATTTCTAACCGCAGTGTTAAACCTTTATTAGCGGCTTTCTCTTTTACCAAAGCTAAAACATTTCGGCATAAGCTAGAAATATCAATAATTTCCCATTGCACTTCTAGTTGATTAGCTTCAATTTTTGAAAGATCCAAAATATCATTAATCAATCCTAATAAATGCTTACCACTAGATTGAATAATATTTAAATATTCTTGATGACGGGCTTTTTCTGGTTCATAACCCTGTGCTAATAGTAAATGGGTGAAACCAATAATCGAACTTAAGGGGGTGCGAATTTCATGACTTGTATTCGCTAAAAACTGATTTTTGAGTTGATTAGTGCGTTCTAGTTCTTGATTAAAATTATCTAAATGTTGATAATGTTGTTGCGAAGATTGTATTTTTAAAAATTGTCCTAAAGCGGTACGACAATTTTCCACAGTTTTTGTGATTAATTGCAATTTATGAGGCAAAAAAGCATGATTAAACAATTTGCAATCGGGTGAAAAATTGCTGGTATGAATAATTAACCATCCTGTCATTCCTTGAGGATCTTCAAATAAATACCAAGCACTTGGGGATTTTTGAGTCTCCATTTGCTGTACATCTTGAAGATTGATAGATTTATGCAATCTCAAAGTTAATCCCTGCTCAGTTTGGGGTATTATCTCGAAACTGGGAGTTAATGATGATAAAGGGGAAATATGGGCGATTTTACCAACTATCTGCTGTGGTTCAAATAGGGCAATGCCTACGCTACACTGGGTAAACCCAAGTAGACTATCATTTAAAGCTGTATGAAGTTCATTGACAACTATTTGGAAAATTTCTGCTTCGGTAGCTATTGCTGATGAAGTTGTAGTAACTAAAGAGATTAGATGGTCTTGAAGACGAATTTGCAACTTATTCAAGTTGCTTTCTAACCACAATTGATACCGCAGATGTTCAATAGTTGTCAAATGTGAGTTTTGTTCTGGTAAGCTTGAAAACTGCTGCATGGTCAACTAGACCGCTGAAAAAACATTCTGTTCAAAAATAAAAATGTAAACAATATTTATGTATATTAACCTACAAATGCTTTTTATATAATCCATAATTGGTAGTGCTGAATTTGACAAAGCTCCCAAAAGTGCTTGAATACAAGTATTGACTACCAATTTACTGATAACAATTTCAAAAACTCACAATAATTTCACGGTAACTTCATAATTATGGATATACAACAATTTGCTCAATTAATTATCAACGGTATTGCTGTCGGTAGCATTATTGCCCTAGCGGCGGTTGGACTCACCTTAACCTATGGGATTTTGCGGTTGTCTAATTTTGCCCATGGTGATTTTCTCACATTGGGAGCTTATCTGACACTGATGGTCAATGGTATCGGTCTAAATATTTGGCTATCAATGATTGTGGCTACCTTCGGCACAGTAGGGGGAATGTTACTCGCGGAAAAGTTGCTGTGGTCAAAAATGCGGTCTATTCGTGCTACCTCGACAACTCTGATCATTATCTCTATCGGTCTGGCTTTGTTCCTCCGCAATGGGATTATTTTTCTTTGGGGAGGTAAAAATCAAAACTATAATTTGCCCATTATCCCAGCTTTAGAATTTGGGACATTAAGAGTACCGCAAAATCAATTATTGGTAATGGGATTAGCTATTTTGGCGATTTTATTCCTTCACTATTTACTACAAAATACTAAAATTGGTAAGGCCATGCGGGCAGTAGCTGATGATTTAGATTTAGCTAGGGTATCTGGTATTAATGTTGATAGAGTAATTCTCTGGACTTGGGTAATTGCTGGGACATTCACTTCTTTGGGTGGCAGTATGTACGGACTAATTACAGCGGTGCGTCCAAATATGGGCTGGTTTTTGATTTTACCCTTATTTGCTTCAGTAATTTTGGGAGGAATTGGGAATCCTTACGGAGCGATCGCCGCAGCCTTTATTATTGGTATAGCCCAAGAAGTTAGCACCCCCTGGCTAGGTTCACAGTATAAACAAGGTGTAGCCCTATTAATTATGATTTTGGTGCTGCTTATTCGCCCCAAGGGTTTATTCAAAGGCACAATTTAAGCAGCACCAGCCTACTTCTAATCAATAATGTGGAAGTAGTAAGCTGCAACTAAGAAGTTAACAGCCAAAAGTAGCAATGCCCAACCAGTACGGAAAACATAGGAAGGTTTAGCAGCAGGTTTACTTTTAGCGGTCATAAGCGATTCTCCTAATTTAGTGACTTTTTAAGAAATAGCAAACTCAAGCACCAATTTTGCAAATTCTTTAAAAATGTTTTTGTTAGGAGTCAGGAGAAAGAAGGAGTCAGGAATCAGGAGAAAGACAGAAGGAAGACAGAAAAAATTTCTTCTCCTTGCTCTGAGTCATTCCTCACCGGCGTGGTAGGAACTGCGAACTAGGGGACCGGAACGAACATGATTAAATCCCATATTCTTGGCTATATTGCCCAGTTCTGTAAATTCTTCCGGTGTCCAATATTTTTGGACGGGTAGATGTTCTAATGAGGGACGCATATATTGACCAATGGTGAGGCGATCGCATTTTACAGATCGCAAATCCGCCATTGTCTCAACTAATTCCTCTATTGTTTCACCGTGTCCTACCATTACACCTGATTTTGTCGGAATTTGATGATTAAATTCCTTAACTGTCGCTAATACAGCCAAAGAGCGGTCATATTTTGCCCCTCGGCGCACCGTCGGGGTTAACCTGTGGACAGTTTCAACATTATGGTTAAAACAAGCAGGTTGAGCCTGAATAATCATCTCTAGGCTGTGACGTTGCCCTGCTAAACCGCCACTCCCCCAAAAATCCGATGTCAACACTTCAATTTGAGTTTCGGGGTTGAGGTGGCGAATAGTCTCCATTGTTTGGACAAAATGACCTGCTCCCCCGTCAGCTAAATCATCACGGGCTACAGAAGTTAACACCACATACCGTAATCCTAAAAGCTGTACCGATTCTGCCACCTTTTGGGGCTCTTCTTCATCCAAAGCCATTGGGGCATGACCTTTATCTACTTGACAAAAAGCACAAGCGCGGGTGCAAGTTGGACCCATTAATAAAAAAGTTGCTGTTTTTTGGGCGTAGCACTCACCCCGATTCGGACAACGACCTTCTTCACAAATTGTGTGAATTTGTCGCTGCTTAATGATACGTTGGACAGTAGAGATTTCACTAGCTTTGCCAATGGGACGGCGCAACCAGCTAGGCATAGTTATAATTTCTGACTTGATATCAACTTGTTGTGGAGAATTCATTTTTATAACGATTTGTTAGTTAAATAAAACGTAAAAGCTCGTAAGTACTATTTAAATAGCGGTGCTATGATTTCAGATATAACCTTAACTGGAAACTCGGGTTAAAAATTTTTAACTGCACAGAATATTATTTGTGTGTATTTTACACAACTATGATACAAATTGATCAGAACGTCAGTTAAAGTTTCATACAACACTAATGTTTTTTTGGAATTTGTGTCAGAAAATACTCTTTCCCAATCTACATAAATTTTGGATATAGTGAGAGAATTCTTAAAAGCACTCAGCAGTCAGCCATCTAAACATAAAATTCTAGTAGAGTAATCAGTTGTGGCAAGTAACAAAATTTTAGTTATTGACGACACTACCGTTGTCAGGGTAAAAGTACGAGAAATGTTACCTCCAGGTAATTTTGAGGTGATAGAAGCAAAGGATGGGTTGGAAGGATACAACCTGATGCGTAAGGAAAAAGTCAGCTTAATCATGCTGGATTTCCTCTTGCCAAAAATGAGTGGTTGGGAGGTTTTTCAGAATATTCAAGCTCAACCAGAGTTGCGGAGAATTCCTTTGGTAGTCATGTCAGGCCGCAAGGAAGAAGTAACGGAAAAATTAGTAGAACCATTTGAATATTTTGAATTTTTAGGCAAACCTTTTGATCAAAAGCAACTCATTGGTGCGATTAAGTCGGCAATGGTTAAGTCTAAAATTCCGCGTCAAGACTTAAATACTCCTTCAGCTACTACAGCGATTCAAAAACCCGTTACAGCTACCCCTATAATCAACACGGTAGATTCGTCTGCTGACATAAGTTTACTCAATGATAAAATTGTCAAGATGCAAGGAGAAATTGACGGCTTGAAAAAACATCTTAATCAAATTGTGATCTTTATTAAACAGAAAATTAAGTAGGAGTCAGGAGTCAGGAGGAAGAAGGAAGAGCAGGGTTGAGCAATTAGTCCTCAAATGTGCGCTGTTATTTTTGATAAAAATGCAAGGATTTTAATCATCTATTGTTAATGATCTTGCACTTGTTTGCTAGTAAAACTCTATAAACCTTTATCTATCAACGCTTTTGCTTTCTTTCAGGAAGCTCTAAATAGATAAGTTTGAAACTGTTGATTTATAAATTAATAACAAAAATGGGTAATTGGAAAGTGAAGATTAACTTCATTACCAATTACCCATTTTTTAGGAATAATCTAAAATTCCTGTAACTCTTGATTGGTAATTACACTAGCTTGTGTACTGGCAATTTTTGCTGCTTGTAACATAGGAGTGTTAGTAACAGAATTATTAGCCAAAGTAAACAAGGGATTGGATAAAATTCCAGAAATAGTAGTAGCTATTAAAGTTACTACCAAACCAACTTGTAAAGGTCTCAGTCCTGGTAAATCCCACCGCATTTGGGGATAATTCTTGACTACATCGGACATTTCCTGTGGTTCTTTGACTACCATCATCTTCACTACCCGAATGTAGTAATAGATAGAAACGACGCTGGTAACTAAACCGAGTAATACTAACCAGTAAAGTCCGGCTTGCCAACCTGCCCAAAATAGGTAAATCTTCCCGAAAAATCCGGCTAATGGGGGAATACCACCCAATGATAATAGGGAAATACTCAAACCCAATGTTAAGAGTGGGTCTTTTTGATACAAACCAGAATATTCAGAAATTTGGTCTGTTCCTGTTCGCAGAGAGAACAACACCACACAGCTAAAGGCGCACAGGTTCATAAACAGATATACCAGTAGATAGAAAATCATACTGGAATAACCGGCATCAGTTCCCGCAATTAAGCCAATCATCACAAACCCAGCTTGGGCAATAGATGAATAAGCTAACATCCGTTTCATGCTAGTTTGGGCAAGAGCAACGACGTTACCCAAAATCATACTCAGCACAGCCAAAGCGGTGAAGACAAATCTCCATTCATCAGCCACGATAGGGAAGACGGTGGTTAGTAAGCGAATAGCGAGGGCAAACCCTGCTGTTTTAGAACCGACGGATAAAAAGGCAATAACTGGGGTGGGTGCGCCTTCATAAACGTCTGGAGTCCATTGGTGGAAGGGTGCAGCGGAAATTTTGAAGCCAATACCCGCAATTACGAAAACCAGAGCAATTACCAAACCTAGAGACTGACCTACATTAGCTGTAGCAATACCATTGGCGATCGCAGTTAGTTCTGTTTGTCCACCGGATAAACCATACAGCAAGGAAACACCATACAAAAATACCGCTGTACTGGAAGCACCAATTAACAGATATTTCAGTGCTGCTTCATTGGAACGGGGGTCACGTTTTGTATAACCGCTCAACAAATAAGAGGAAATACTCAAGGCTTCTAGAGAGATGAAAATCATCACCAACTCATTAGCACCAGATAAAAACATTCCTCCCAAAGTCGCAGTCATCAAAATGGCGATAAATTCGGCTAAAGCCGTACCACTTTGTTCAACGTAGCGAATGGACATTAATATTGTCGCCAATGCTGACAACGCGATAATACCGCGAAAGACAATACTCAGGTCATCACCATTAAAGCTACCAGTAAAGGCTATGGGATTAGTTGTATCCCATTGGAAGTATAGAGCGATAATCGCGGCTGCTAAACCAGCAACTCCTAAATACCCAATCCAACGAGCAGATTTCCGCCCCAAAATCAAATCAACAATCAAAACCCCCAAGAGGGTAATCATGACGATTCCCTCTGGTAAAATCGTTCCAGCATTTAACTGGGATGCAAAATTAGCAAAATCCATGAGATATATAGGTTTTAGCGATTAAACATGCTTGGCTAACACTCATCTCATTCTATCTGTAGTTATTAACTAAAGTTGCATTGATCTTTCTATCTTTAACAGTTGGAAATTTATATATTTGATTTTCTTGATCCGTAAGAGCTAACGCGGATATTTGGTTGTATTATTTATATACTTAAATAATCCTCTATTTCGATATATTTAGTGAAACGTGACTCCATTTATTATCAAATTTTCAAGCGATTTCCGGCGTTAATATTTGAACTTGTTGATAACCGCCCTGAACAGGCGCAAAATTATCGGTTTGAGTCAGTTGAAGTGAAAGAAACCGCCTTTAGGATTGATGGTGTCTTTTTACCACCTGAAGGCGCAATACCCAGAGTTATCTTTTTTGCTGAAGTTCAATTTCAGAAAGACGAAGCTCTCTATCATCGGTTTTTTACTGAGTCGCTAACGTATTTGTACTTATAAATGAATAAACTCAAGTACCAAATGATTATCCAGTGGACTGAGGAAGATAATTGCTTTTTAGTAGGATTCCCTGATTTTCCAGGACAAAAATGGCGCACTCATGGGGATACTTATGAGTTAGCAGTAACGAATGGAATAGAAGCCTTAGACTCTCTTATTATTGCTTTGCATAAACCCTGTAGAGACGTTCTATAAAACGTCTCTTTTTCAACAAATCAGTGATGAAAGTGAATACCTATGAAAACATCATAGACAAACTCAAAAAAGTCCTTTTTCTGCAATAACCCAGAAGTTTGCGGACTACCCTTTTCATCCAATAACGGCTTCATCAAATAATAAGCCGGCTGGTAATTATACCAAGGAATCGAAGGCCAGAGATGATGAATTAAATGATAATTTTGCCCCAAAATTAGGATATTGAGAACTTTACCAGGATAGACGCGGGCATTTTTCCAGCGACTGCGTTCCACAAAGGGACGGTGGGGTAAATAATCGAAAAATAACCCCAATGTTATCCCCACTATAAAAGCGGGAATAAACCAAAAGTTAAGAATATAGCCCAAAAAATGATATTGGACAGAAATATAAACAATAGTAATGACAATTAAGCGACTAATAAACCATTCTAGTAGTTCATAATTACGCCATAACTGTCTTTGAAAGAAAAATACTTCATGGTACAAAAATCTTACCGCAATTAACCACAGTGGACCACCCGTAGAAACATAATGATCTGGGTCATCTTTAGGGTGATTGACATTACCATGATGCTGTAAATGGACTCGTGTAAATACTGGAAAAGCAAAAACTAGGATTAAGGCGCTACAATGCCCTAAGATAGCGTTAACAATTCGATTGCGATGGGCAGATTGGTGACAAGCATCATGAATCACCGTTCCTGAACAATGTAATGCTAGAGTATTCACACTAAAACACAACCAATGCGGCCATTCCCAAAGCCAATACCCAAAGTTAGACAAAACTAACATCATCGCCACAACTAAAAACATCAGTAATGTGGGGTTAAAATCACCAGGAGGTGATAAAAGTTCTTTGGGGGGAATTGTCAGTGGCTTTTGTGCCTCCGACATGAGCATTCTTAACTCCTTTAGTAATCAATCTTTACAGATCATACTATTAATCTGAGTTAAGAGTAAAGTTATGTGAAGCAAGATTTATTTACAGTCCTGCTGAAGAATCAATAATTGACGGTATGATTCTTGGCTAAATCAGTGCTGAGACAAAAAAACTTCTTTGAGAGGAAGGTTGCCGATTCAGATTAGTGTACGATATCAAATCTATACCACAATTACCTCTCTAACTGCTTATAGCATTGATATAACGGTGACTGAAAAAGAGAGTCAGTTTAATCTATACTATTTGCAAAATGATGGCGATAGATGGACAAATGAACAACTGAATATAGACAGTCTTTCATTATCCAAAATCTTAAATCTCAAATGGTATAACGAAACATTACGATTAATTCCCAGGTAGATCCCAAAAATCTTGAACCCAGACCATGACGAAATTAAGAGATTCTCAGCGCCGAACTAAAATTGTTGCTACTATTGGACCTGCTACCAGCAGCCCAGAAATGCTGAAAGCGATTATTGAAGCGGGTGCAACAACCCTGCGGCTCAACTTTTCCCACGGAACTCATGCCGACCATCAGCGTAGTATTCGGTTAATTCGGCAAACTGCTTTTGAACTTAATAGACCAGTAGCAATTCTGCAAGATTTACAAGGACCAAAAATTCGCTTGGGGCGGTTTGAAACTGGTTCTATAATTTTAGCAAAAGGCGATCGCTTCACCTTAACAAATCGCCCCATAGAAGGAACTCAGGAAATAAGCTGCGTTACCTACGATTATTTAGCAGATGAAGTCCCCGTTGGTTCAAATATCCTCCTCGATGATGGCAAAGTCGAAATGGTAGTGGAGGAAATTAACCACGAAAAAGGTGATTTACATTGTCGGGTAACAGTTCCTGGTAAACTTTCCAACAACAAAGGTGTTAACTTTCCGGGAGTTTACCTATCCATCAAAGCCATGACAGACAAAGACCGAGAGGATCTGATGTTCGGTTTAGACCAAGGTGTTGATTGGGTAGCCCTGTCCTTTGTCCGTAATCCCCAGGATATTATCGAAATTAAAGAGTTAATTTCCAGCACCGGCAAAAATGTGCCTGTAGTTGCCAAAATTGAAAAGCACGAAGCCATTGAACAAATGGAAGCAATTCTGTCTTTGTGTGATGGCGTAATGGTGGCTAGAGGTGACTTAGGAGTGGAATTACCAGCCGAAGATGTACCAGTGTTGCAAAAACGCCTCATTGCTACAGCCAACCGTTTGGGTATTCCCATCATTACCGCTACCCAAATGCTAGATAGCATGGTCAGCAACCCCCGTCCCACCCGTGCAGAAGTATCTGATGTCGCCAATGCGATTTTAGACGGTACAGATGCGGTAATGCTTTCTAATGAAACTGCTGTTGGTACTTTCCCTGTGGAAGCAGTAGCGACAATGGCCAGAATCGCTGAACGCATTGAACAGGAAGAAATCCTTAATACCAACTCCCGTTTATCAAGAGATAAAAGGCGTTCGATTCCCAATGCGATTAGTCAAGCCGTTGGTCAAATTGCTGAAAGTTTGGGTGCAGCAGCAATTATGACTTTGACACAAACCGGGGCTACAGCCCGCAACGTTTCTAAGTTCCGTCCTAAAACGCCAATTTTAGCTATCACACCTCATGTCAATGTGGCGCGACAGTTACAGATGGTATGGGGTGTCAAACCGCTGTTGGTGCTGGAATTACCTTCTACTGGTCAAACATTCCAAGCAGCTATCAATGTGGCACAGGAAAAAAACCTCTTAACTGAAGGTGATTTAGTCGTGATGACTGCGGGTACGCTTCAGGGTGTTTCTGGGTCAACAGACTTGATTAAGGTGGAAATAGTTACCGCAATTCTAGGTCAGGGAATTGGTCTAGGTCAAGGTTCAGTGAGTGGCCGGGCTAGGGTAGTTCATAATGCTATGGATGCCAGTAATTTTAACCCTGGTGATATTTTAGTAGCATCCCGCACTGGTGTTGATTTTGTGGAAGCAATTCGCAAAGCCGGGGGGATTATTACTGAAGAGGAAAGTCTCACAAGTCATGCCGCAGTTATTGGTTTACGTCTTGGTGTACCGGTGATTGTGGGTGTGAAGGAAGCAACAGAGATAATTAAAGATGGGGCAATTTTGACTTTAGATATGCAGAGGGGTTTAATTTACTCCGGTGCGGTGGGAACTTAAATTTGGTAATAGGTAATAGGTGATTGGTAGGTAATTACTACCCATTACCCATTACCCATTCAAGTTAATTCAATTTGAGAATCATCACCAATTAAAAATCGTAATGCTTTAGGACGACGGGGGGCAATACTTAATTGAGCGCGTTGTCCAATTAAGCTATCAATAATCCGTTGCTGAATTCCAGTAATTTTAGCACCTTCTAAAACTACACTGTGTTCTAAATCTGTTTCTATGAGTGTTGAATTATCGGCGATACTACTATAAGGACCGATAAAACAATTTTCTAAATAACAATTATCACCAATTACCACAGGTCCACGAATTGTACAGTTGATAATTTGAGATTTAGTCCCAATTTGTACTCTTCCCGTAATCTGGGTTTTGGGATCAATGTCGCTTAAAATTGATATTTTTAAATAGGTATCTAGAATTAATCGGTTAGCTTCTAATAAATCATCTTTTTTACCTGTGTCTAACCACCAACCATCAAGATTATAAGCTAAAATTTCTTTTTCTTGATCTATTAAACATTGAATAGCATCAGTAATTTCTAATTCTCCTCTAGCCGAAGGTTTAATCAGAGAAATTGCATTATGGATAACTGGTGAAAAGAAATAAACCCCTACCAATGCTAAATTTGAAGGGGGAACTTTAGGCTTTTCAATTAACTGTAATACTCTGCCTTTTTCATCTACCTTTGCCACACCAAAAGCACTGGGATTTGTGACTTCACGCAACAGAATTAAAGCATCTGGTTCTTGTTGGGTAAATTTATCTAAAAATGAAATTAAATCCCCTTTTTGAATCAGGTTATCTCCCAAATACATCACAAATGGGGAATCTTTTAAAAAAGGACGGGCAATTTGAACAGCTTGGGCTAATCCTGCGGGTTTTTCTTGTAAAATATAGGTGATGTTAACACCGAATTTTTCACCATTTCCAGTTTTATTCTTGACTTCTTCTCCTGTCTCTGGGCTGATAACGATCCCAATATCAGTAATCCCCGCAGCAGCCATTTCTTCAATGCCATACCATAGAATTGGTTTGTTAGCAACTGGAACAAGTTGTTTTGCACCTGTATAAGTTAAAGGGCGTAATCTTGTACCTTTTCCACCAGACAAAATCAGAGCTTTCATAGAGATTGTTCTTTTAATTCTTTTAACATTAATATTAGTCTTTGTCGCCAATGGGGAGGATGAGTTCCCAAGATTTTGGATATTTTCTCACAAGCGAGGATAGAATAAGCAGGACGTTTGGCAGGTGTGGGATATTCGGGGGTGGTAATAGGGATAACTTGGTTAATTTTTAGGGGAAAACCGAGTTTTTCTGCTTCTTCAAAGATAGCTATAGCAAAGTCATACCAACTGGCAACACCACTATTTGTATAGTGATAAATTCCGGCAATTTCTGCTGTTAATTGGGGAATAAGTTGGGTAATTGTTAAAGCTATATCTTTTGACCAGGTAGGAGTACCAATTTGATCAGCAACTACCCTCACTTCTGGTCGTTCTTTACCAACTCGTAACATGGTTTTAACGAAGTTGCCTTTTCCATAAGTTCCATAAACCCAAGCTGTACGGAGAATTATATATTGAGAACAAGCTTTTTGAATTGCTATTTCTCCGGCTAATTTTGTTTGTCCATATACACTTAATGGATTGGTAATATCGGTTTCTTGATAGGGATAATTACTGTTGCCATTAAATACGTAATCGGTAGAAATATGAATTAAGAAACTTCCTAATTTTTGACTTTCTTCGGCAATAATTTGCGGGGCTGTGGCATTAATAGCATCAGCCAATTCTGGTTCGATTTCGGCTTTGTCTACTGCGGTATAAGCTGCGGCATTGACAATTATTTCTGGTTGAGTTTCTCTGATGATTTGGCGTAAGTTATCAGCTTGGGTTAGGTCTATTTGTGGACGGGCAACTGCAATAACTTTATAGTTGGATGAAAGGGTGTTTTGTAGTTCTGTCCCAACTTGTCCATTACTACCTATTAGTAAGATTGATTTATTCATAAACTTCGGCGTTTTTAAAGGTTTGAGCGTTACTGTCTTTTGGGGATAAAATTGGGGGTGTTGTTAAAGGCCAATCTATAGCCAAATCTGGATCATTCCAAAGTATTGAGCGATCGCTTTTTGGTGCATAATAATCTGTAGATTTATATAGGACTTCGGCTATTTCGGATAGCACGAGAAAGCCATGTGCAAACCCTGCTGGTATCCACAATTGGCGTTTGTTTTCAGCACTAAGTTCGTAACCTACCCATTGTCCAAATGTGGGGGAGTTTTTTCTCACATCTACGGCTACATCAAAGATTGTCCCCACAATGGCGCGGACTATTTTACCTTGAGGTTGGATGATTTGATAATGTAATCCTCGCAGCACATTGTATTCAGATTTTGAGTGATTATCTTGGACAAAATTAACTGTGATTCCCAGTTTTTCTGTGAATGTTTTGTGATTGTAGGATTCCAAAAAAAAGCCCCGTGAATCTTGAAATACTTTTGGTTCTAGGAGGAAAACATCAGGAATAGAAGTGGAGATGATGTTCATTGAATTGTTGAAGATTTTAAAGAACAGTTGTAACAATATCACGATTTCAGTCAATACCTTTAGTATCAGTAGGCTATATAAATAATTTTGATGATCGTTCGTATTTATAATTATAAATATATTTTACTACTTAATATTATAACTATAATTGAGGACGCAAAGTATGCGTCCCTAATGTTGTTGGGGTTCAAAAATGTACCTCAGTGATATAAAAACCTTTATATCCTAGTCAGAAAACTTAATTACGAATTAGGAGTTATTTTAATCTGCTTCTGTTTCTATTTTGTCCCCACGTTCAAGTTCCCAGAGAATTTGATTACCTTCACGTCTTACCCGTGAAACTATCCAATTTCGCCAACGCCATTCGTCACCCCGGCTGGTAACGGCACTAGAGTGGACACTCATTAAGTCTGCTAATTCTGAACTGGTAATTAAGTAGCCTTTTTCGGCAATTTCGTCCGCAATACGCAAAGTTTCCACCAAGTTGCGAAGTTGTACAACCCTAATCTCAGTGTGTTGTTCGTTGGCTGTAGTCGCGGTTGGTGTTGTAGATGGTTCCATAGTGCTTGTATCTGATGCAGACGGACTGCTTTCCAGTGTGTTTTTATTAGTTATTGTAGAGTTTATGGGATCATCTAATACTTTGACTACGCTTGTTTGCCCAATTTTAGGTAAAGTTTCGTGAAGAAAGTCGGGTAGTGACTGTTTGAGGTGAGGGATTTTGTAGTTTGCGAAGGAACGGGCAATGACATCACAGCGTTCATTACCAACATTACCAGAATGTCCCTTGACGTGTTGCCATTGTACCAGTTGGCTATTGAGTTGATCAAGGATTTCTAAGAGGTCTTGGTTGAGGACGGGATTCCCATCTGACTTTTTCCAGCCGTTTTTTTTCCAGCCTTTGACCCATTTTGTCACACAATCAATTACATATTTACTATCGGTGTACAGGGTAATAGGTTGAGTTTGTTGAGATGATTTGAAAAATTCCAAGGCAGCGATCGCAGCTTGCATTTCCATTTTATTATTAGTAGTGTGCTGAGATGAATCACCCATTTCATGCACTGAACCATCATTAAAATAGACAACTGTACCCCAACCACCAGGTCCAGGATTACCTGTGCAAGCACCATCAGTGTATATACTTTCAATTATGTGTTGATTAGACATGATCAAACTATGAATTTCTTAAGGATGGCTATATTATTGATAACGGTACATTAATTCCAACTTCACAACATCATTTGTGAAACCCCAACGTTGATAAAATGGCATCATCTCTGGTAAACAGAACAAGGCAATATTTTCAACTTCTTTTAATTGGGGATGATTAACGACTTCATCTAATAATTTAGCACCAAATCCCATTTTTCTATAACTTGGTTTCACAATAACATCATAAATAACTCCGCGATAAACAAAATCTGTCAGAATCCGACAAAAACCAATTAATCCTTTTTGCTCGTTTACTAAAGCAATAATAATATCAGATGAAGTCAACATTTTGACAACACCTTGATATGTCCGGTTCTGACTCCAGAATTCATTTTTGTAAAGGTTTACAAGTTCAGAAATTTGAGTTTCATTTAATTGGTTAATAACTTGGTAATTCATGTTTTTTTATTTTATTAAGCCTCTAATTAATCTATAGGCATCGTAAGTAATTTTTGAAAAAAATTAAATAATGTCTGGTGGGCATTGCCCACCCTATGAATCTTTTCAAAAATCAAACCGAATTCTGTGATTTACACAAAGGGGTTGATAATCCATCAATACTAATAAGATTATTCTTTTGTTGATATTCCTTAACTCCTTCTTCTCCTTTTTTACTAGCCCAATTAACTAAAGTTTCTCTTTGTCCTTGATATTCATACAACGGGACACCAAAACCACAAGAAGTTTGTACTCGTTCAATATTTGCAATAATAATTTGTCGAGTTCCCGGAAGAGGAGGAAATAGCGGATAGAGAGAATTCCACTCAGGAGAATCTGGTAAAATAGTTTGTCCCTGACCATAAAGACGGAGAATACAAGCAGGTTCTTGAAAAGCGCAAAACATTAAGGTTATCCGCCCATTTTCTTGCAAATGAGCAGATGTTTCATTACCACTACCTGTAACATCTAAATAACCGACTTGCTGCGGGGAGAGAATGCGAAAACTTTCTAACCCCTTGGGAGAAAGGTTAACATGGCCTATGGAACTTAGGGGTGCTGTCCCCAGCAATTCTCATTTTGAAAAAAATAAGATAAAATTCTCTTAATTTAAGTGGA
>JBAXRM010000053.1:0-24831 GCA_037131225.1 Nostocales cyanobacterium ELA583
CGAAGGAAATGAAACCTTCACAGTCAGTCTGAGCAATCCTACCAATGGTGCAGTTATCAGTAATAATAATGGAACTGCTACCGGAACCATTAACAATAATGATCCTTGGAATCTGGACATTGATGGTAATGGCACGTTCGGTGCCTTAACTGATGGATTAATCATATTACGCTACCTCTTTGGTCCTACATTCTCTGGTAATGCCTTGATTAACAACGCAATATCTCCGGACGCAACTCGTGATTTGTCTTCAATTCAAGCATATTTACAGGAAGGAGTCACAAAGAAACATTTAGATATTGACAATAATGGCTCTATCGGTGTATTGTCGGACGGAATTATGTCCATGCGGTATCTACTTGGTTCTGGTTTTTCTCAGGGCAATACCTTAATTGATAAGGCCATAGCTCCGGATGCTACAAGGGATCTGGTAGGTGTTCAAAGCTACTTCTCTTACTTAACCCCGTCCGTATAGTAATACCTTAGCGTAGCTTCTGGTATACTTTAGGCAAACCACATTGTAGAGATGTTTCATGAAACGTCTCTACATCAGCATTAAACCATCCTGTAGTTGATGCGATTGCATATCACTTCTTTGTCAACTTATCAATAGTGAATTTTGGCGATCGCTCAAATTAGATCATTTCTGAGCAAATTCATGGCTAAAATTGTTGAGGGAATAGCTATTAATTTGTAAAGTTTTGTATTAGCCTGGGAAATTAATTTCTGAAACTACTGTCAATAAAGGGTTTGAGACTAACATCTTCTGAAAGATCCAAAATTGACAATAGTAACCCTATTATGAAATTCCCTGAAAGTATAGCAAATCGCTGAAAGTATAGCAACCTCGTTAATAAATAGAAAAGATTCTCAATTAATTATTAAGAAAATCTAAAGGCAATTGCTAAAACTTATAAATATCAAAAGTATTATTAATTTTATATAATTCAAGCTTATCATATAGCCATTATGAATAATCTATCTGATAAATAGCATCTAGGATAAAACTAAGAGCATATTATTAGATTATAGTTGTGAGATAGCGAAGCCTTGCTGCAAGCAGTTCGCTTTTTTGTGGAGTTCTCTTAGCTGGAATGGGGATACCTATGAGAAATCCACTCCCTTTTCCAGAATTATTTCTAATAATAACCATTATATTGCATATTAATACTTAAATTTACTGGTAATTTATGTTATTTATTTAACTATTGTTAATGAGATTTTGGAAACTTACGCATATTACATAATGAATTACGGAAAGTCAGGGTAAAAAAATTTTGCTTATTGACTTTTATTCTTAAAAAGTCTATAGTTTTTAACGGAGTTAATTGCAAATAATTTGCAAAAGTGTTGAAAATAATTCTTATTGGAGTAAAAAAATGGTAATGAGTAAAAAAAGCTTTTGGGGTGTTGGTGGCGGATTGTTAGCCTTGACAGGAATGGCTTTGAGTGGTTTGAGTTCTATGCAAATAGCCATAGCTAAACCCTTGGAAAATCAACCAGCACCACGCTTAATTGCTCAGAAAATCAATCCTTTAACTATAGTTTTTCCTAGTCGGTCTGATTCTACAGACTTGCAAAATAAAGCTAATAATGTAGCTGCTTTTTTGTCCAAGGAATTAGGCATACCCGTTAAAGCGCAAATAGGTGATGAAACAGCCGCAGTAGAAGCATTAAGAGCGAATCGGGCTGATGTAGCATTTTTAAGTAGTCGTTCGGCTTTAAAGGCTGAACAATTAGCAAATTCTCGGTTATATTTGGCAGAAGTTCGCAAAAATTACTCTGGTAGGTATACTTATAATTCTATTTTTGTTGTTCCTAATAACAGCCAATTAAAAAGTAAAAATTCTCCCAAAGCAACTTTAGAACAACTTAGAGGCAAAACTATTGCTTTTACTTCTCCCACATCTGGTTCTGGGTTTATTTTTCCAGTGAGTGAGTTAGTAAAACAGGGTTTTGTGCCTAACCGCGATCGCTTAGATGCTTTCTTTGGTAAAGTTAGTTATGGTGGAAATTATAGTAAAGCTTTAGATGCTGTAATTAGAGGTCAAGCGGATGTGGCTGTAGTGTCAGAATATGCTCTTTTTCCTCCCTATCTGGCGGCTGAGAATAGAGATAAGGTGAGGATATTACATAAAATTTCTGGTGTTCCTGCTCATGGGATTGTGATTGATGATGATGTCCCAGTTATTATTAAAGAAAAGCTGATTAATGCTTTATTAAAGTTAAATAAATCAGAAAATAATCAATTGCTAACCAGTTTATATAATTCTACAGAATTGGTAAGAGTTGATCATAATCGTCATCTTCAACCAGTGCGAGAAGCTTTGAAAAACGTGGGAATGGAATAATATAACCCCACCCCCAACCCCTCCTCGCTTGCGGGGAGGGGAGCAGGATAGAACAAAAATTATCATATTCCCATTAGCCATGACTATTGATCAAGTAGCACATAAAAATTATCATTTATCCAAATTATCTCAAAGTAACGTGAATTTTATTGAATGTTGTCATTTAGAAACAGGTTATATTTCATCCTTACAGCGTCCTATATTAAATAATATTAGTTGCCAAATTAATCAAGGTGAATTTGTAGCGTTGTTAGGATTAAATGGGGCAGGTAAATCCACATTATTAAAATCCCTTGTTGGTTTAGTTCCCTTAATTAAGGGAGAAATTAAAATTAATGGTGTTTCTGTAAGTGGTCAAAACTTATCCCAGATCCGTCGAGATGTAGGAATGTTATTTCAGGGAGGGGGATTAATTCGTCAATTATCAGCAATTGATAATGTTTTGTGTGGAAGATTGGGAGCTAGAAAGACGGGAAAAACTTTATTCGGATTTCCACAACGCGATCGCATATTAGCCTTAGAATTACTAACACAATTAGGTTTAAAAGAACAGGTATATCAAAAAACTGGTCAATTGAGCGGTGGACAACAACAGAAAGTAGCGATCGCTAGAGCATTAATGCAATCTCCACAAATACTTTTAGCCGATGAACCTACCACAGGTTTAGATGTTGTAGCTTCACAGCAAGTAATGGCAACTTTAGCAGAATTGCATCAACAAGGGTTAACTATTATTACCGTTTTACATGATTTAGCATTAGCTACAGAATACGCTCAAAGAGCGATTATTTTAGATAATGGCAAAGTAATTTATGATGGTAAATGTGAAAACTTACAAGCGCGATTTTCAACAGCTATCAAGTAAGAAATCTAAATTTATATTTATTCATTAAAAACCATGAAAAGCATTTCTAAATTACAAATTTTCCATCGTTATCCTTGGTTTATACCTTTACTAATTTTCCTATTAATGATAGGAGTTTACATTTGGGCATTACAAGGATTAAAAGTTGATTTTGAATTATTAAAAAATAGTTGGCCTTTCATCACAGATTTTATTTCTCGGTTATTTCCTCCCAATTTGCAAGTTTTAGATATTGCTATTCAAGGATTAATTGAAACCGTGCAGATGTCTGTCTGGGGAACATCCATAGGTGCAGTTTTATCATTACCAATTGCCATAGCTAGTTCTAGTAATGTTGCCCCTTTATGGTTAAGATGGATAGCAAACCTACTGCAAAATGCTATTCGTTCAGTCCCTTCAATTATCTTAGGTTTAATATTTGTAGCTGCGACAGGTTTAGGCGCACCTGCGGGTACATTAGCACTATCAATATATACTATTGGCTATCTTGCTAAATTTTATCAACAAGCAATAGAATCTGTAGATCATCGTTCCTTAGAATCTTTACAGGTAATTGGAGCATCAAAAATCCAAATTGCCCAGTATGGGATATTACCACAAATATTGCCTCTAGGATTAGGCTATACCCTGTGGATGTTTGAATATAACATCCGTGCTGCTTCAGTTTTAGGGGTTGTTGGTGCTGGAGGAATAGGTTTTCAATTAAAAAGCTATATAGATGGTTTTGAATATACTAAAGCCACAACCATGATGTTAGTGCTATTAGTAGTAGTTACAGTTATTGATTGGTTTAGTAGTAAGTTACGTCGGTACTTAGAGTCAATGTAGGATTGATTAATTACTGATAAAATCCCGGTTCTTCGGTACTATGCTACAGCGATTTCCAATCATATAAGGTACATCTTAGCCCCCTCATCGCACCCCCCTAAATCCCCCCGCAGCGGGGGGAAGAAAAGGATAAGCTTTTGATACTGGAGGGGGTTGGGGTGGGGTTCTTGTTCCGGGTTTGATGACAATTTGCTGTAAATAAATTTTCTCAAATTCCTTACTCCTTGCTATATAAGGATTTAAGGTAAATTACAGAGATTATAAAATCATATTTTGCATAGTAAGTACCAACCAGGCAAAATCTCTAATAGTTTCAGCGACAACCCCAGCACAAGTTTCTGGTAAATTGTCCTCTCCATGAGCAATATTATTTAACTGAATATTAGGTATTAGTCGAGCATAAGTATTACTTTTTGATATAGCAATTTGTGTATCTTGACCACCTTGTAAAATTAAACAGGGAACTTTAATTTCTGGTAAGTGTTCTTCTAATAATTCTGCTGCTATTTCTGCTTGCTTGCGGTTAAAAAGTAATTGACAAGCTGTAGAAGATTGTAACAATGTTTTTCTTAATTCTAAATCCTTAGCTATTTTTTCTTGCCAACCAATTAATTTAATTAAGGGATTGATTAAACGTAAAAATTTAATTATCAATGATGGACAATTAAATAAACGTCGTCTTTTTTGCCAATACTGTTTTTCTCCTGCCGCTGCTACACCCTCTGGTGCTAATAGTATCAAACCAGATATTTGCTCTGGATATTTTAAAGCATAACTGGCCGCAATCCAACCACCTAGAGAATGACCAACTAAATAAACTTTTTCTAATTTTAAAGCTGTTAAAAAATCAGCTAAACATTCAACTTGCAAATCTATGGAATAGTGAATATTAGGATTTGCTGATTCACCAAAACCTAATAAATCTGGTGAAAAGCAATGGAAATTTTCAGCCAATGATTCCATGATTGATACCCATTCACTACCATCATTCCATGCACCATGTAGAAACACTATTGGTATTCCTGTCCCAACTTCACGCCAAAACAGTACCCCTTGAGTCAGTTTTATTCGGGAGTTATGAAATAAAAGATTCATGTTATTTTACTGATTTAGTTGTCTAAGTTTTGCAATTTACAATTATAGATTTTGGATTGTTAAGCAAGTGTTGTGAAGCCATTTAAGTAGTCTTGTAACTGACGAAAATGATCATGAGACATATCTGGTTTTGGTAGAGAACTAGGAGGAAAAGCTTGAATTTCCATGACTTCTAAGGTATCTTTTATCGTCATTTTTCCTTGAACTTCAACTTCAACAGTAATACAGATAGAATGAATGCGAGGATCACGATTTGGTGATGAATAAACTCCCACTAAACGACGAATTTTCACCACTTCTAGCCCTGTTTCCTCCATCAATTCTCGACGAACTGCATGAGGAACATCTTCGCCCCAATCTACCATACCACCTGGTAATGACCAACGGCCATCATCCTTTCTTCTAATGAGAACAATCTGACCATCAGATAAAATGGGGATAATACTGGTACCAGTAACGGGATGACGAAATATAATACCCAGTACGGTTTGTCCAAAATTCCATAAGCTCCGAGTAAACTGAATCATTGGTGTAAAAAAAGCTAGAATGTTAAAGTTTAAAATTGTTTTATTGTATTCTATATATGTTTAATTTAATGATGTTGTTTCTGTCGTTTGGAAAATTATTTCTTCTAATGTCCGTAATAATTCTTGCTCATTGTACGGCTTAGAAAAATAAGCTTTTGCTCCTAATTGCATAGCTAACTGACGATGTTTACTACTACTACGGGAAGTTAACATGGCTACAGGAATATTTCTTAACTCCGTATTATTGTTAATCTTCTCTAAAAAGCTATAACCATCAACACGGGGCATTTCAATATCACAGATTACCGCTTGGACTTGTAAACCACTTTCTAGCTTTTCTAAAGCCTCTTGACCATCTTTAGCTTGTTCTACTTGATACCCACCTTTTTCTAGGGTTAGGGCTAAGTAACGCCGCACATTAATTGAATCATCAACAATTAAAATTATCCGTTTTTGGCGACTAGGTTGGCTTATGGTTGGTACTTTTGGCGGTTTGAGGAATGCAGTTTGTAATCTTGTTGTTGGTAACTTATTACTAATATGAGGACGTTCACCAGTTATAATCCATAATACTAAATCGTTTGTATTCATCAGGGGAACTACCCGACCATCACCAAGAATTGTACAATTATTAAATCCACTGGGTAGGGGAATATTACCTTCCACTTGACGAATTGCCACTTCCTGCTCACCCCAGCAGCGTTCTACTTGCACTGCGACCTGTTGATGATCATGTTTGACAATTAATACACTCGTAGCATTAATTATCGGTAGAGTTTCCAATTCTAGGTTATCGTAGCGAGAGCAATTAAAGTCAAAGTAACTATTGAGACGTAGTAATGGTAATTGAGTGTTTTGCCAATTAATAAATTCTTTACCGTCTTGGCAGAAGATTTGCTCATTTTCTAGTAAGAAAATTTCCTCTATTACGTCTGTAAAAAATGCTAACACTAAGCGATCGCTTTCTACTAATAAAACTCGCGCTACTGACAAGGTAAATGGTACTGATAAAGTAAATTTTGTTCCCACTCCTGCTTGGGTGTCAACATTCACATCTCCCCGCGCTAATTTGAGATTATTCCGCACTACATCCATTCCCACCCCTCGACCAGATAAAGCTGTTACCTGTTCCGAGGTGCTAAATCCTGGTTCAAAAATTAATGATAGTAGTTCCTCATCACTAGCGCTCGCTAATAAGGAATCATCTAAACCCATTTTTAAAGCGCGGTGACGAATTTTTTCTAAAGAAATACCTTGACCATCATCACGGACAGTAATAATAGTGCGATTACTATGGTAAACCGCCTTCATTTCAATTAACCCTTGTGCGGGTTTTCCTTGAGTTTGACGGGTGCTAGGATCTTCAATTCCATGATCAAAAGCATTGCGTAATAAGTGTATTAAAGGCTCATTTAAAGCTTCCAAAATGCCTCTTTCAATTAAAGTATTACCACCTTCAATTTTTAACTGCACATTTTTTCCATACTCTACATTCAAATCCCTAATGGCTCTGGGAAAACGTTCCACTAAATCGGAAAAAGGACGCATCCTGACTTGAGTTAATTGTCTTTGTAATTGTTTAGAAGTTTTATTCAGTTTTCGCGCTATTTGATCTGTATCATCCACACTTAATTGAATATCACTGGTGACTTCTGCCACTTGGACAATAGTTTCCATGACATTCTGAGATAATAAGTTTAATTTTTGAGAGCTATCTTGTTCTAAAAAATTATTTTCTGTCTCTTGATGACCATGATTAGATGATTCCTCTACCTGATGATGAGTTATCATTTTTGCGTAAGCTGTCCGTAGCTCTTGATTTTCTTGATCAAGAGTTTCCACTCTTTGACTGAGATTACGCACCAATTTACGTAATCTTTCCATTTGCACATTTAATCCATTTCGTTGAATAATAACTTCTCCAAATAAATCATTAATTTTCTCTAAATGTTTACTAGGAATTCTAACTGTATTTTCCTGATTTTCTCTTTCTTTAGGAAGTGAATTAATATCACTTTTGCGTTCAATATATTTATAATCTATGGGGAGATTTTCTGAAACTAATACTTTATCAATACTTTCAGGAGATAATTCAACATTTTCTAATAATTGAAAATCAGCAATAACAGATTTATTCAATAAATTCTCTTGCTGGTTTGATAACACATCTGTATAATTAGCATAGTTATCATTATTAATAAATTCACCGAAATCAATTTTTCTTGGTAAATTATCTCGTTGATTACTTAATACTAAACTTTGAGATTGTCGCCATGCTTTTAATGCTAAATTTGCGACTTCGACAGAACTATCAGGAGAAGTTTCTAAGCAAAAAATAACTGATTTACATAGTTGAGTAAAGGCCGTTAATCTCAGCATTTCTCCTAACCCACCCAACTCAGTTGCCATCATTACTAATTCTGATCTTAATCCCGATTTATTACTATTTTTTAATCGAGCTTCTAAGTGTTTTAAATACTCTTCAACTTCAGTTTCAAATAATAAAAGAATAACTTCTTGATCATCTTCTGAGGATAGTAAAGTTGTAATATTTTCTGGAGTAGGTTCACCTAAACGCTGATAAAGTTCATCAAAAATTGGGTAACAAGATTTTTTTAACCAAGCATGATCCAGATTATTCCCTTTAGCAAGTAAGGCAACAATTTGTCTAAGCCAATCAACACTAGATAGTAATAAACTTTGTAAATGAGTATCCAGTTCTAAGGAATCTTTTTGAGTCTTTAAAACTTTAAAAGCATCTTCCAGTCTATGAGCTAAATCACTTAATACGCGAAATCCCATCATAGCTGCTCCACCCTTAATAGAATGAGCGGCTCGCATTGCAGCATTGATATGTTCTAATTCAATACGTTTGCTGGTGTCAATTTCCAGTAATACTCCCTCTAAAGTATTGAGATAATCAGTTGCTTCTTCCAGAAATTGCATCTGGATTTCCAATTCTTTATCTTTCGTCATTAGTCATTAGTCCTTAGTCATTAGTGATTAATTCAGAACAAATGAGAATATCAATTAGCTGGAAAAGTTTCGATAGTCTCTTTTAACTCCTGAGAAATATCCACTGCTTTTTGTAAAGATTGGGAAACTTGACGAGAATTATCCCTATTACGGGCTGATATCACAGTAATATCCTTGATAGTCTGACTAACAATTTGTGATGTTTGCACTTGAGATGTAGTAGAAGTTAAAATTGACTGGACTAAAATATCCATTTGCTGTGAGACATCAACAATTTGTTGTAAACCATGTTTGGCGTTTGTAATCATATCGCTGCTTTGGGTAACTTGATTAGTTCCCACTGTCATTGTTTTTAAGATATCACCAGTTTCTCGTTGAATTTTCTCAATTATTTCCTCAATTTCTTGCGTTGCGGCTGTACTTCTAGCGGCTAATTCTCCTACTTCTTCAGCGACTACGGCAAAACCTTGACCCTCTTCCCCGGCTCTTGCAGCTTCAATTCCGGCATTAATTGCTAATAAATTAGTTTGCATAGCAATTTGATTAATAATCGAAACTACACGAGAAATTTGTTGAGAAGATTCTCCTAAACGTCTAATTTTTTTAGCTATTTCATCAACTGTTTCTTGAACAAAGAAAATATTTTGTAATGTTAAATCCATCGCTTCTCCAGTTTTAGTAGCTGTATGGTTAGCATCATTAACAATGGTGACAGCTTGCTGTGCTACATCAGCAATAGATTGAATAGCAATAGTCATATTATCAATGGTTTCTAAGCTCCAGTTCATTTTTTCAGGTTCTATAACTGTTTCTGCGGTAAATTTTTCTAAATAAACATTTACTTCACTAACAGCTTGTTGAATTTGGTTCACAATCGGTTGAATACTATACTGAAAATTCTGGAATTCCAAACTGTCTTGATGAGTGTTTATTTGACCATGTACTTTTAGTTTTCTAATTTCTACCAGTAGGTGCGATTGTTCTAACGCATAGCCGATTTGTGTAGCAATTTGGGTTAAAAAATTAATTTCTCCAGATTTCCAAATCCGGGGACTATGGCAATTATGAACAATCAAGAAACCGTGTATTTCTCCATGACTTAAAATTGGTGCTGTTAAACTGCTTTGCACAGAAAATTTCTCTAACCATTCGATATAACTACTTGTTAAACTTGACTCTTGTTCAATATTTGATATCGCCTCAAACTGACTATTTTGACTAAGTTCTCGCCAATGAGAATCATTGTTGTATACGCCGAGCATTTTTTGGCAATCATCAGTTACTGATTCAGCAATTACTTTTACAGCTTGCGTCCTCCGATGCAGTTTATAAATGATTACTCGGTCTGTTTTGAGAACTTGGCTAACTTCAGAAATTGCGGTTTGATAAATAGCTTCAGATTGAAGATTTAGACGAATTTTTTTAGTAATCTCTAACAGTAGTTGTATCCATTCAATTTCTTCTTCCTCTTCTTTCTGAACTATGCTCAAATGTATTTGTTCTTGATTTTCTCTTGCTTCAGCTATAGATGTATTAACAGTTTTAGCATTGATATGCTGGCTTAACCAAGCTACAAACAACGTCATTAATAATGCAATTAGTGGTGTTGTACTAGCGGTTAATGTTAAAAATTCTCGTTGTTGTTTAAAGGCAATATCTGAATTTTTTGCCACAATTAACTGCCAATTGATATCAGGTAAACCTGATAATTTTCGTGATGGTATATAACTAATGAGTTGCTGCTGTCGATTATCTTTAGCAAACGCTGTAAATGTATCAATATCTTTAGTACCTAAAACATTAGCTAAACTAGGATATTTACTAATCAACTTTTCACCAAATAACTTTTGATAGGAACTAATTAAAATTCTTCCTTTTCCATCTAAAACATAATATTTATTAGTATTATCTATGGAATCTTTTACTAGTTTTTCTAAAGTCTTTACTGGCATTCTGGTTCTGACTATACCAATAGTATTACCTTTAACTGCATCCTTAATCGGTGCAGCCATATAAATTACTGCGCCTATATTTTCAACTATTTCTGGTTGACTAATAATAGGAATATTCTGTTTAATTACTTCTGGAAAATAAATAAGTTGTTTTTCTTGATTTAAAGATTCTCCTTCAGATTGAATAAGCACTTGTCCCTTGAGATCAAATACAGCCACACTATCATAGACTTTACTAGTTTTCATCAAGCTATTCAAGGAAGCTTTTGTTTCTACCTTAATTGTACTGACATCAGATTTTTGTGTTTTGCTTGATTTTTCTGATTCTGTTTTTTTTCCGGCACTGGGAGGATTTAAAAAGGATATACTAGATAATTCTTGAATATCTTCATAGCGTTTTCCCATAAAACTATTAACTGTATCACTTAAGTTAATTGCTTTAGTTTCCTGAGATGTAATGATTTGCTTTGTGATTAACTTACTACCAAAAATATAAGCGATCGCTCCAATTCCTAAAACTGGTAAAGTACCAATAGCTATAGATAAAATTATAGATTTTGTACTCAATTTAAATTGTCGTAAATATGCTAATCCATGATTCCAAGCCATATTATAACTAGAATTTTTTCCTCTAATATTAACAACATTTCCTGAAGAAATTAAAGATGCTTCATTTTGAGAATTGCTACTTTGTTTGATATCAGTTTTGTTCAACATATATTCCTCACACCACATCTATAAAATCAAAAAATTAATCCGTTATTCAAGTATTAATTATTAGTTAATGCAAAGAATATCCGAACGTAAAATATTTACTGCATCTAATACCAATAATATTTCTTCTTGTTGTACCACACAACCACATAAGTAAGGTACTAAACTAGATGCTACTTGTCCTACAGGAGAACGAATATCATCAGCTATAAACTTAGTTGTGCCTTTAATTTCTTGAACAACTAAACCTAAGATCATTGATTCTATTTGAATAACAATGATATTATACTGACGTAGCCGATAATCAAGACATTCTAAATTAAACATCTTAGGTAAATCAACTACCCAAATTATATGACTGCGCCAATTCATCAATCCTAATATACAAGCGGGCATATTTGGAATAGCTGTAACCGATGTCACAGGTACAACAATTGCCTCTTGAGTATGAGCAATGAATAAAACAGCACCAGTTTGTTGATTAAGTTGAAATTTAAGATAGCCATCTTCTCGACTGTTATACATGGCTTGATGGTTAAAGTCAATTTGCAAATTTTTCATGGGTGAGTATGATGAAAATCAGTTTATTTTCGTTTTGTGGGAAACTACGAGTTTCCATAACTGTCTCCCATACTACCTTACTTGGACTCCATTACTCTATTCCTTTACTCTGGAGTTGAGACTAAGCAGCAAAAAATGACCCAGCAGTGCTGAGTTTATAAAATATAACCTGGAAGGCTCAAAATATTTGAGATGAAGCAGATTTTTGTTCTGCTTTGCGTGGCGCAGAAGCAGTATTTTTAACAATAGGGCATTAGTTAACCTCTGTGTTAAAACTATCTAATGATAGATTTAGCTTCAAAACATTCACACCAGGTTCACCAAATATACCCAAAAAGCGACCATCAGTATTTTGAGAAATTAAAGTTTCCAGTTGCTGAGGCTCAACTCCTCGCGCTTTGGCTATGCGGGTAATTTGTACCTTAGCACTTTCCGGGGTAATGTGAGGATCAAGACTCGAACCAGAAGTATACAATAAATCTGCGGTAGGTTGGATACCCGCTTTTTTCAGTCGTTTGATTTCTCCTTCATTCCCATTAATCCGTTCTAGTAATACTGGATTACTGGGAGCTAAATTACTAGCGCCAGATACCCCAGTTTTCAAAATATTGGCTTCATCCTTTTTTGGGTTTGCAGTGCTGTAATTGGTGGTGCTAGGACGACTCCAAAAATACTTTTCACTTGTAAAAGGTTGACCGATTAATGCTGAACCAATAATAGCACCTTGAGAATTTTTAATTAAACTACCATTCGCTTGATAAGAAAAAGCAACTTGTCCCGAAATCAACATAAATAGTGGATAGATAAAAGCTGTTAATACCCACAAAACTAAAGTCGCACGAATCGCTTTACTAACTTGATGCCTCTGACTCATATTAAAACCTCCCTGATTTAAAAACCACAACAAAAAATTCTCTCCGCGCCTCTGCGTCTCTGCGTGCAAAAAAAACTCATTAAAATCTCTCTGGTTGAAAAATAACAACAAACAGATAAACAGAAAGACTCAGAATCACAAGTCCCAATAAAGTGATTGTGTAAGCTGAAAATCTTGATTCTACTGCTGGAGTTGCTGCTTGAACGGCTGGTGCTAGTAATAAATTAAAGCAAAGTAGTAA
The DNA here is from genome assembly GCA_037131225.1 of Nostocales cyanobacterium ELA583. Lineage (GTDB taxonomy): Bacteria > Cyanobacteriota > Cyanobacteriia > Cyanobacteriales > Nostocaceae > Dolichospermum. Next base: position 12,985 of record JBAXRM010000053.1, read on the forward strand.
AAACAGACCCAGAGGAACACGATTGCGTTTAGAAATTGCCATTGATAAATATTTCATAATTTCAAATCCAAAATTGATTAAGCTAATCCTACAGATGCAATGAAAATGTCAATAATTTTGATAGCAATAAAAGGAGCAATCACCCCACCTAATCCGTAAATAAAGATGTTCCGTTGCAAAAGTTGGTCAGCGGTGAGAGGACGAAATTTCACACCAGTTAAGGCTAAAGGAATCAAAGCTGGAATAATTAAAGCGTTGTAAATTAAAGCTGCTAAAACTGCTGATTGGGTACTTGCCAAACCCATAATATTTAAACCACTGACACCAATACCAGGGAAGATTGCCGGAATAATGGCAAAGTATTTAGCGATATCATTAGCGAGAGAAAAAGTTGTCAAAGCCCCACGCGTAATTAGTAATTGTTTACCAATAGTGACGATATCAATTAATTTAGTGGGGTCAGAATCTAAATCTACCATATTAGCAGCTTCCTTTGCTGCTTGTGTACCAGAATTCATTGCTACCCCAACATTTGCTTGAGCTAAAGCTGGGGCATCATTAGTCCCATCTCCAGTCATAGCGACTAATTTTCCTTGAGCTTGTTCGCTGCGAATTACTTCAATTTTATCCTCTGGTGTGGCTTCTGCAATGAAATCATCTACCCCAGCTTCTTCGGCAATAACTGAAGCAGTCAGACGGTTGTCTCCTGTCAGCATCACAGTTTTGATTCCCATTCTTCGCATTTGATCAAAACGTTCTTTAATCCCCGGCTTAATAATATCTTTGAGGTAAATTACCCCATAAACATCATCATTTTGACAAATTGCTAATGGTGTTCCCCCTAATTTAGAAACTCGCTCATAAGCTGCATCTAATTCTGGTGTTAATTGTCCATTTCGGGAACGCACAAATCCTTTAATTGCATCTACAGCCCCTTTGCGAATTTCTATCCCATTGGGTAAGTCAATCCCACTCATTCGCGTTTTCGCTGAAAATTCAATAGCTTCGGCAGTTCTGGGATTAAAATCTAATTTTGCTCCTAATGTTTCAGCTAATTTAACAATTGATTTTCCTTCGGGAGTTTCATCAAAAATACTGGATGCTAAAGAAATTTGAGCAACTTCATCTAAAGAATGACCTTTAACGGGAATAAATTCCTCCGCCATGCGGTTTCCTAATGTAATTGTTCCCGTTTTATCTAAAACTAAAGTGTTAATATCTCCACAGGCTTCTACAGCCCTCCCAGATGTGGCTATGACATTAAATTGAGCAACTCTATCCATCCCAGCAATCCCAATTGCACTCAATAAGCCGCCAATTGTGGTAGGAATTAACGCCACTAATAAAGCAATTAAAACCGCAATACTTACAGGTGACTTAACATAAACAGAGACTGTAGGTAGGGTGACAATTACCACTAAAAAAACTTGAGTTAGCACTGCTAAAAGCACAGTTAAAGCAATTTCATTGGGTGTTTTAGTGCGAGAAGCTCCCTCAACTAAAGCAATCATGCGGTCAATAAAACCTTGACCTGGATCTGATGTTACCCTAATGATTAATTCATCAGAATTAATCCGCGTTCCTCCTGTTACAGAACTAGCAATATCAGTTCCTGGCTGTTTTAAAACTGGTGCAGATTCTCCAGTAATAGCAGATTCATCAACAGCAGCCACCCCAGCAATTACTTCTCCGTCTGCGGGGATAATATCACCAGCGATAACCTTAATTTGGTCACCACGACGCAAAGTAGCAGAATTAACTTCTTGAATAGTACTGTCAGGAAGAAGTTTTCGGGCTGTAACATCAGATTTTGTCGCTCGTAATGAGTCGGCTTGAGCTTTTCCTCTGCCTTCGGCCACAGCTTCCGCAAAATTTGCAAAAACCAAAGTAAGGAATAGAATTATGGTAATTAGACCGTTAAAAAGTCGCGGGTTATTACCAGGAGTTACCCCAAAAATATTTGGATCAACAGTCATTAAAGCCGTAACAATCGTCCCTACCCAAACTAAAAACATAACTGGATTTTTGAGCATATTGCGTGGGTCTAATTTGACAAACGCTTGTTTAAATGCCCGAGAATAAATTCCAGTAGTTTTAACTTTGGGAGTATGTTTCCGTTCTTGTCGAGTTTTTGTAGTTTTCATGAAAATTTAGTTATTTAGAAATGCACAACTTCCAAGAATGACCCCACCCCCAACCCCCTCCCCGCTCTTCGAGAGGGGGCTATGATTTACCAATCAAAAACCATTCTGCAATTGGTCCTAAAACTAATACAGGAAAGAAGGTCAGCGCCCCCAGAATTAAAATTACTCCTCCTGTAACTCCGGTGAATAAACCAGTGTCGGTTCTCAAAGTACCGGAAGTGATCGGAACTGCTTGTTTATTGGACATACTATCTGCCAATAGCAATAAGGCAATAATAGGGATATAACGTCCTGCTAAAATACTGAAAATAGTGCTAATATTCCACCAAAGTGCTGTTGGGGCTGGTTGACTATTACCTAGTCCTGCAAAGCCAGAACCGTTATTTGCTGCTGCGGAAGCATATTCATAAACTACTTGAGAAACGCCATGAAAACCTGGGTTACTAATGCCTGAAAGATTATCAGGAAAGGCAAAGACAATTGCCCAAGGAATGAGAACGGCGAAGGGGTGAACTAACAAAACAACGCTGGCAAGAACGATTTCTTTTTTCTCAATTTTACGGCTTAAAAATTCTGGAGTTCGTCCTACCATTAAGCCAGTTAAAAATACTGCCAAAATATAGTAGATAAATAAATATGCTGTACCAGTTCCTTGTCCACCCCAGATGATTTGCAAAAATAAATTAAATAGGAATACCAGCCCACCGGAGGGCATAAATGAATCGAGTAATGCGTTAACAGCCCCACACATTGTTCCAGTTGTTATAGTTGCAAATAATGAACTTTGCGCCCAACCAAATCGAACTTCTTTTCCTTCTAAATTAGGTTGTTGTGAACCTAGTAGGGAATTAACTAGAGGATTTCCTTGATATTCTCCAATTGCAGCTACGATTAACAAGATAATAAAGATACTAAAAACCATCCAAAATGCTAACCATGCCTGTTTAATATTATTAGCAAATATGCCATAAGTGTAAATTAGTGCTGTGGGAATAGAAATCATTCCCCAAGTCTGTAATAAGTTAGAAAAACCATTGGGATTTTCAAAGGGATGTGCTGAGTTAATAGCAAAAAAACCACCACCATTTTCACCAATTTGCTTGATTGCTTCTATATGGGCAACTGGTCCACGTGCGATCGCTTGCGTTGCCCCTTCTAATGTTGTTGCTGTTGCTACTCCATCCAGGGTTTCTGGCACACCAGCCATGATGAATAACAGTCCCATAATTATTGACATGGGCAACAAAATCCGGGTAATTGATTTAGTAATGTCAATATAAAAGTTGCCTAAAGTTCTGCCAGTTAAACCCCGAATAAAGGCAATTCCCACTGATAAACCTGTGGCTGATGAAATGAACATCAAAAAACCTAGAGCGAAACTCTGACTGGCATAACTATATGTTGTTTCTCCAGAATAATGTTGTTGATCTGTATTAGTTAAAAAGGAAAAAGTTGTGTGCAATGCTGTATCCCAAGTCGGTGTACCTAACCCTGTTGGATTGAATGGTAGCCATGCTTGCGTCATCAAGATTGTAAATACCAAAATTCCCATGACGACGTTGCTGTAAAGTATCGCTTTGGCATATTGCCAACCTGTCATTTCATCTTGAAGACGGACTCCAATTAAGACAAAAATTATTCTTTCTAAAGGATTTAACACAGAGTCAAGTAGTGTTCTTTCTCCTAGAAAAACGCGAGCGAAATATCTCCCCAATAAAGGAGTAGTACCAATGACAATAATTAATGTCAATGCAATTTGTATCCAACCTTGTAACATGAATTATCAAAACTCCTAAAATGATAAATCAAACACAATCTTTATCTAGTGAGTTTATATCATTAATGATTTTCAACACAAAAACAAGGCATAGAAGGATATAAAAAATGTTTAACTTTGATATACAGGTGTTTAGCCAGAGATATATATCAGTGTTTACAAAGTAAATAAGATCCCCGACTTCTTCAAGAAGTCGGGGATCTGAAGCTTGACGATTGCTATAGTTAAATAAATTGATCAAAGGTGTCTTTGGAAATGAAATATCTAAAAAATAAATTAATAAACAATAATTTACAATTCGGTAAAATATTACTGATTATGACTATATTTATCTTTTTAGGAGGTTTAGAATATTCCACCCCAAATGACTATGTTTTTGGATATCTCTACAGTGGAGCAATTTTATTAGTCAATTCTTGGTTTGGGGGAATAGCAACAACAAATGCCACATTTATTGCTGTTTTTCTAACTATGTTAAATGTGTGGATACCTGGAAATGAAGTAATTCAAGCTTCTACTTTTGCAAATCGAGTTATTGCGTCTATTGCGTTAATAGTCACAGGATTTTTAAGTCAACGATTGCGAAAATCTCAAAAAGCTATCGCTCTTACTCAAACTAAACTAGAAGCCCAAGCCCAATTAGTGAGACTAAGAGAAGATTTTGCTTCCACACTTACCCACGATTTAAAAACACCACTTTTAGGAGCGATTGAAACTATTAAAGCTTTTCAAAAAGAAAAATTTGGTGTAGTTTTACCAACGCAGCAAAAAGTTTTGTCAACAATGGTACGTAGTCATGAAACTTCCCTAGATTTATTAGAAACTTTGTTAGATGTTTATCGCAATGATACTGAAGGCTTAAAACTAGATTTAGCCCCTGTAGATTTAAGCATATTAGCAGAAACGGTAATGGCTACTTTGATGGAATTAGCGGCAAATCGTCGCATTCATCTATCATTAAACTATGGTAACTCCGATTGGAAGCGATCGCTTTGGGTTAATGGTGATGCTTTGCAATTGCAACGAGTTTTTAGCAATCTTCTGATTAATGCTATTAACCATTCTCGACGCGGTGATCATGTCGAAGTTGTCTTAGAACCCCAAACTTCTTATCAAATTGTGAAAATTTTAGACACAGGTGCAGGGATTCAACATGAACAGTTTCCTCACTTATTTGAAAGATTTTACCAAGGACATAGCGATTATGGCGTGCTTTCCCAACGCCAAGCTAAAGGTTCGGGATTAGGACTTTATTTATCTCGGCAAATTATTGAAGCTCATAACGGTATAATATGGGCAGAAAACAGAGTTCCCAATGGTGCCATTTTTGGCTTCAAGCTCCCTGTTTTGCCATTTCAATCTCTTTCAAATATATGAGATGTCTTCTACCCCCATAAAAATCCTCCTAGTTGAGGATGATGAACTTTTCCGTTTGGGCTTGCGTGTGCGATTGCAGCAAGAACCTGGTTTGGAGATTATTGCTGAAGCAGAAGATGGTGAAACAGCCATTGAATTAGTCAACCAACATTCTCTTGATGTCGTTATTTTAGATATAGGATTACCAGGAATGGGGGGTATTGAAGCTTGTTACCAAATTAAACAAAAATATCCCAATTTGCCAGTTTTAGTTCTTACTTCCCATTCGCAAAAATCTCTGATTACGAGGTTAATTGAAGTAGGCGCTCAAGGTTATTGTCTTAAAGGTGTTGCATCTGAAAAATTGGTATTGGCACTTTGTTCTGTGGCTGCTGGGGCATCTTGGTGGGATGAAACGGCTACTAGGGAAATTCGTTCGGCTTTGGGAGATCATCATCACCAATTAGAATCTGAGAATAGCTTAAAACCTACTCATAAATTAACACAAAGAGAACAAGAAATTTTATCACTATTGGCAGCAGGAAAAACTAATCAAGAAATTGCTCTTGCTCTCTATATTACACCCGGAACAGTGCGGGTACACGTCCATACTATTTTACAAAAGTTAGAAGTTAGCGATCGCTCTCAAGCTGTTGTCGTAGCTTTACAAAAACGGTTAATTAAAAATGACTTAACTTAATTTTATTACTCTTGTAACCAATCTTCTAATTTCAATTCTTTGATCCTTAATAAATCAGAATCATGGGAAACCACAATTAAATTGTGAATAATAGCCGTAGCTGCGATAAATATATCCGCGTCTTGAATTGGTAAACCTCTTTGTTTTAAATCAGCATAGATTTCTGACGCTTTCTGAAAAATTGCCATATCGTCCAAGAGTAAAACTTGGTATTTCTTCAAAAATTTTTCAAAGTCTGATAATTTCCTTACAGCTTTAACGGCTAAAAGTCCTCTTTCAATTTCATAGTAAGTAATACCACTAATGAAAACTTCCTCATTTTGACGATTTAAACTTTCTAGCTGATTGGTTACTTTTGGATTTTCCTTAAGGATTGCTGTAACCATATTAGTATCTAGTAGATATCTCATTGACTTATTTCCGTTTCACAGCTTCATCAAATATTGCCATTTCTTCTGGTGTAAAATCATCTAATAAGCCACTGATTGCTTCTACCGCTAAAATTTTACTAATTCTTTCTGTTAAGTCATCTTCAGCAATGGTGTCTATATCATCACCAGAATTTGGTTTAGTAAACAGTTCGTATGTTTTCTGAATCATTTGATCTTGTTCCAGTCTTTCTTGATACACACTATTATGAGCAATTAAATTTTTTACAATTGCTGAAATGCGTTTAAATGCGGTTTTTTCTTTAAGAGATGTATTGTTCATATTTTTACCACATCTTTTTTGAGGTTAGATACTATTCTAGCACAATTATGATATCCCCGACTGTTCCCAAAAATCAGAGATGTACTTTTGGATAACTATCAATTATCATCTCAAAAAACCTCCCGCACCTCCACCCCATGAAAATCATCAAACATTTATAAATGAAAGATAATCAAGATTGAGTACAACATTAATATAGATAGAAAATTTACCATCTGCTATAATTAAAATATTGGCTAAAAGTCAAAATAACTTATAATTTATTATCCTCAATTAATAAAACTGTAGAAAATATCACAAATTCACTTCCTGACTTTAGCTAGTTCTAATGCTTATCTTTTTGGTTTCTCTGCATACAGTTTAAACAACCACAAAAGACACAGGAAGGAAAATGATGAACAAGTCTTATGCCACAATTGATGGTAACGAAGCCGTTGCGCGTGTAGCTTACAAATTAAACGAAGTAATTGCCATTTATCCTATCACCCCATCTTCAAATATGGGTGAATGGGCTGATGCTTGGATGTCTGAGAATAAGCCGAATCTTTGGGGTACAGTTCCCAGTGTCACCCAAATGCAAAGCGAAGGAGGGGCTGCTGCTGCCGTACATGGGGCATTACAAACAGGGGCATTAAGTACAACTTTTACCGCTTCCCAGGGATTATTATTAATGATTCCTAACTTGTACAAAATTGCCGGAGAATTAACCAGTTTTGTCCTTCATGTTTCCGCCCGTTCTTTAGCTACACACGCCTTATCTATTTTCGGTGATCATAGTGATGTCATGGCAGCCAGGGCAACTGGCTTCGCTTTTTTATGTTCAGCTTCTGTACAGGAAAGTCATGATTTTGCCTTAATTTCTCATGCAGCAACTTTAGCAGCAAGAGTGCCATTTATGCACTTTTTTGATGGGTTTAGAACATCCCATGAAGTGCAGAAAGTTGAGTTATTATCTGATGAAGATTTACAGGAATTTATTCCTTTAGAATTGGTATCTGCACACCGTAAACGTTGCTTAACTCCAGATAAACCAGTATTACGAGGAACAGCCCAAAATCCCGATGTTTATTTCCAGTCTCGCGAAGGTGCAAACCCTTATTATGATGGTTGTGCCGATATTGTCCAAAAGATTATGGATAAATTTGGCAAACGCACAGGCAGATATTACAAACTCTATGAATATCATGGCGCACCAGACGCAGAAAGAGTAATTGTAATTATGGGTTCTGGTTGTGAAACTGTCCATGAAACAGTAGATTATCTCAATAATCAAGGGGAAAAAGTTGGAGTTTTAAAAGTCCGGCTTTATCGCCCTTTTGATGTATCCAGATTTATAGAAGCATTACCTAATAGTGTCAAATCTATCGCAGTTCTGGATAGAACAAAAGAACCGGGAAGTGCAGGAGAACCATTATATTTAGATGTGGTGACAGCCATTTATGAAGGCTGGAAAAAAACCACATTCCCGAAAATAGTTGGTGGTAGATATGGACTGTCTTCCAAAGAATTTACTCCCGCAATGGTGAAGAGTATTTTTGATAATCTCACCCAAATCAAACCCAAAAATCATTTCACAATTGGGATTAATGATGATGTCAGTTTTACCTCTTTGAATTTTGACCACAATTTCTCTACAGAACCAGATCATGTAGTTCGTGCTATGTTCTATGGTTTGGGTTCAGATGGTACAGTTGGTGCAAATAAAAACTCCATCAAAATTATTGGTGAAGGCACAGAAAATAACGCCCAAGGTTACTTTGTTTATGACTCCAAAAAATCCGGTTCAATGACAGTTTCTCATCTGCGTTTTGGGGTAGGAAAAATTCGCTCAACTTACCTCATAGACAAAGCTAACTTTATCGGTTGTCATCATTGGGGATTTGTGGAAAGTATTGATATTCTCAAAGCTGCTGCACAGGGGGCAACTTTGTTGTTAAATAGTCCTTATGATGCTGGTACAGTTTGGGAAAATCTTCCTTCAAAAGTCCAACAGCAAATTATCAACAAAAACCTGAAAGTTTACACTATTAACGCCAGTCAAGTAGCGAAAAATAGTGGCATGGGACACAGAATTAATACTATCATGCAGGTGTGTTTCTTTGCTTTAGCGGGAGTATTACCAGAAAAAGAAGCAATTGCTAAAATCAAACAAGCCATAGAAAAAACCTATGGTAAAAAAGGCGCGGAAGTTGTCAACATGAATTTAAAAGCAGTAGACAACACCCTAGAAAATTTGCATGAAGTTGGTAATAGGTCATTGGTAATAGGTAATAGGGAAAAACAGCAATTATCAATTACCAAACCCAAATTTATTGAGAATGTTCTTGATAAAATTATGATCTGGGAAGGTGATGATTTACCTGTGAGTGCTTTACCTGCTGACGGAACTTTCCCCAGTGGAACTGCAAAATGGGAAAAACGCAACGTTGCGGAAGAAATCCCCGTTTGGGATGGTGATGTCTGCGTTCAATGTGGTAAATGTGTGATGGTTTGTCCTCACGCTGCGATTCGTGCCAAAGCTTATCAACCTAGTGAGTTAGTCAACGCACCGATAACTTTCAAATCCACTAACAGCAAAGATAAGAGCTTTGCTAACCAGAAATTCACCATTCAGGTAGCCCCAGAAGACTGTACAGGCTGCGAAATTTGTGTTAGCGTCTGTCCTGCCAAAAACAAGGCAGAACCCACTTTAAAGGCGATTAATATGAGTCCGCAGTTACCGTTGCGGGAACAAGAACGGGAAAATTGGAACTTCTTTTTGAATTTACCAAATCCCGATCGCAAAACTTTGAAAGTCAACCAAATTCGTCAGCAGCAATTACAAGAACCATTGTTTGAATTTTCTGGTGCTTGTGCTGGTTGCGGAGAAACGCCCTACCTTAAATTATTAACACAATTATTTGGCGATCGCTCACTCGTTGCCAACGCCACCGGTTGTTCTTCCATTTACGGTGGAAATCTCCCCACAACTCCCTGGAGTCAAAACGCAGACGGTAGAGGTCCCGCATGGTCTAATAGTTTATTTGAAGATAACGCCGAATTTGGTTTTGGTTATCGTTTATCCTTAGACAAACAAGCAGAATTTGCAGGGGAATTATTGTCACAATTAAGTAGTGAAATTGGCGATAATTTAGTTAATGCTATTCTCAAAGCTGAACAAAAAACCGAAGCTGATATTTGGGATCAACGGGAAAGAATTGTCATTCTTCAACACAAATTAGATGAGATTGCGGAAACTATAAAAGACGCAAATCTAAAATCCAAAATCCAAAATCTCAAATCCCTCGCTGATTATTTAGTCAGAAAAAGTGTGTGGATAGTTGGGGGTGATGGTTGGGCGTATGATATAGACTTTGGTGGTATTGATCATGTTATTTCCACAGGCAAAAATGTCAACATTTTGGTCATGGATACAGAGGTTTATTCTAATACAGGTGGACAATCTTCTAAAGCCACTCCCAAAGCCGCAGTTGCGAAATATGCGACTGGAGGAAAACCAGCACCAAAGAAAGATTTGGGTTTAATGGCTATGACCTATGGTAATGTTTATGTTGCCAGCGTCGCATTAGGTGCGAAAGATGAACATACATTAAAAGCCTTTTTAGAAGCGGAAGCTTTTGATGGTCCATCAATCATAATTGCCTACAGTCATTGTATTGCTCACGGTATTGATATGACCCAAGGTTTACATCAGCAAAAGGTGTTAGTAGACTCAGGAAGATGGTTGTTATATCGTTATAATCCGGCATTACAAACCCAGGGTAAAAACCCCCTCCAATTGGATATGAAAGCACCTTCTGAATCAGTGGAAAAATCAATGTATCAAGAGAACCGTTTTAAGATGTTGACGAAGAGTAAACCGGAAGTTGCCAAGTTGTTGCTAGAACAAGCGCAAATGGAAGTTAATGCTAGATGGGAAATGTATCAGTATTTGGCGAATAGGTAATGGGTAATTGGTAATGGGTAATTGGTTTTGACCTGTTACCTATTATCAAATAATCAATGACAAATTTTCATTCTCGCCAATTATCTATCACTAAAGGATAGCCTAATGCTTGAATTTTCTGATAATGCTTAGTATTACCTGTGACTAAAATTAAATTATTTTGGATAGCGATAGAAGCTATTAATACATCTGCTAATCCTATTGGTTGTCCATTGCTTTCTAAATCAGCATGAATTAGCCCTGAAAGTTCCGCACTTTTTTGGTCTAAATGTAGGATTTCGATTTGAGATAAATCTGCTAAAAATTCTTGAATGCGATCATTACGATTTAATTTTCTCCATCCCTTAACAATTTCGGAAACAGTAATTACAGAAATTGTATAATGTTTCCATATTGCTCTATATGCAATAGCATTGGCATTTATTTTAGGATTTTTACCTTTACGGATTTCTGAAGTAATATCTGTATCAATTAAAGACTTTCTCACAACTCAATTATTTTTTATTAACTTCTATGGTGTAAAATATCTTCAACCATTTTATCTACTAATTCAGCATCATTAGACCATTCACCAATAAATGAATTATTGATGATTTCTGGTTTAGTTAATTGCTCAATCATTGCTTTGATTAAGTCGGAAACTTCACAATGATGTGTTTGTGTCAATTGTTCTATTTTATCAAAAGTTTCTTGATCAAGTTCAATTTCTAGTTTTTGCATGATTTCAGTTATTTTTATTTGATATGGTTTTTATATTATAGCAGAGTTTTTTAAATCAACGTCTAAATCAGTTTCATCATAATGAACATTAATGTTTCTGATGGCTAATTCATTTTGGAATTGCAATAAAGGCATTTTAGCAAGTTGGGATGCTTTACCGATACTAATTTTTTTCCTTTGAAATAATAGAATAATCAATTCTAAAACTAATTCTTTTTCTGATAATCCACTTGCTTGGACAATATCTTCGGAAATGACTAAGCGCATTGATATCCTCCCGTTAGCACAGACTAGAAAAATTATAGCACACAGGTAGATATTTGATCCTTTCTGTTATAAATTTGAAAACGGACAATTTCAACTTCTTCTGTAATTTCTTCTAATGACAATTCATCAGTTTGAAATATTTCTAATAACTCTGTTAATTTATTATTCAAGGGGGAGCATCTCACCTTTGCAATGAGTATAAATACTTATTAAGTGTTAAGCAATA
>JBAXRM010000054.1:0-24784 GCA_037131225.1 Nostocales cyanobacterium ELA583
GAAACCCCCCTTCCCTCGTAGGGAAGGGGGGCAGGGGGGTTAGGTTTTTGGAGATGAATATAAGTTATTTCTGGCTGTGAGTGAAAGCACTTGTAAAACAGTTTTTGAAGAAGAAGCTGGTCAAACTTTAATTGAAGATGGTGTAATTCGTTTATTTAGTTTTGATGCTGAACAGGAGGTAATTGTCAAATGGATTCCTTAACTAATCAATATCGTCAAATCATTAAAAAAATTCTTGAAGAATATGCTGATTTTCTTGGCAATGATGAACAAGTTAAAGTTGAATTGGTGTTAGATGAAAAAAATGATCGTTATTTATTAGTAGAAACTGGTTGGAAAAATGGTTATCGTATTTATGAAAGTTTATTACATCTTGATTTAATTGATGGTAAAGTTTGGATTCAACATGATGGAACTGAAGAAGGGGTTGCTAATGATTTGGTTGCTGCGGGAATACCAAAATCACATATTATTTTAGGGTTTAAATCTCCTGAGATTAGGAAATATACGGAATTTGCTGTTTTTTAGGTTAAATTTTGTTAATCACGGTATAATCAAGTCTTGGAATTGGTATACTTACAACAAGCCTGAGTGTATGATTAGCATAGTATAGGGAGATTAGATAATTTATGACTATTGAACAATTAGAAGCTCAAGTTCTGGCTTTACCAAATGATTCTTTAGCATTATTAGTAGCTCGTTTGATTGAACATTTAGGACAAGTTAGTGGAATTGACCAAAAAGTTGCCCAGGAATGGATACAAGAAGCAGAATTACGGGATGAGGATATGAGTAATGGTAATATTGCTGCTATTTCGTCTCAAGAAGTGTTTAGTAAATTGCGTGCATCTTTACAATGATAATTGTTATATTTCATCCATTGGCAGAACAAGAATTAACTGATGCTATCAATTATTATAAGCAGCAAAAAACGGATCTTGGTTTAGAATATTTAGAAGCAGTAGAACAGACTGTAAATTGTTTGATTTATTATCCAGAAATTGGGGCAAAAATTCGCGGTTCTATTCGTCGGTTAATTTTACCAAAGTTTCCCTATTCTCTTTTATATCGTGTTTTAGAAGATGAGCAAATTCGGATTTTAGCAGTAGCGCATCATAAGCGTAAACCATTTTATTGGAGTAGGCGAAAGTAGTTGTTAAGATAGATAAAATATCTTATTATATGGATTCCTTAAGTAATCAATATCGTCAGAGAATTTAAAAAATTCTGGAAGAATATGCTGATTTTTTGGAAAATGATGAACAAGTGAAAGTTGAATTGGTGTTAGATGAAAAAAATGATCTTTATTTATTAGTACAAACACTTTTGGGAAAATGGTTATCGGATATGAATAATATAGATATTCAAATTAAATATTGCTGCTTGGTGACAGAAGTAAATAATAAAATCGGTGCTATAGTGGTAACTTACTTGGCTAGTACAAATAAAATCCACGAGCTTTACGAGAACTCAACATGGTATAACCCAACATTACCTAATTCTGAAAATAAACATAGAATGAAGACAACTGGAGCAGCTATTATAGGGTATGAGATTTTTTTAACAGAACTTATTATTATTGCTTTATCTAAAACAATTGAGGACATAATTTTAGGTATTAAAGAAGAGTTTAATGTCAGTTATGATATATGGAAACATAACCATATTACTTCAATTTTTCATCAAGAAGCTAAATTAGTAAGAGCATTAAATAATGTAATTAAGCATAATAATGGCTTGATTGAAAAAAGTAATGAGCCTTCAGGTAAATATCTTGTCAATGAATTTGGATACCCAGATGGTTGTAAAGTAGTTGATGTTGTTAGCACTCTTGGAAAATCAGACTACATTCTTGAAAAAACAGCACAAATATACGTTTATCTCCTTAATTTAGTGGCTAAAATTGCTAATCAGCCTGTTTCACCACTAGCTGATATTAGTGACAATATGAAAGAGAGAATTATTAAAAGATTTATTCCCGACTATTTACAAATAAGTGTAGATACATCAAGATTGTCATAGTTAATATTTTGCTTTTTTGGGATTGACAGTCAGAGAAATCAGCACACCTTCCACAGCACAATACAATCTCGAAAATTGCACTCGGTAATATCGCATTATTGACGTAGAGTTGAGAGCGATCGCATTATCTGATGTATAGTGAGAGCGATCGCATTTCTGATGTAGAGTGAGAGCTATCTATCATATTAAACTATTGATTCAGTTTTTCGGAAATTAGTTATGCAGTGGCAACCAATAGAAAATTTACCATCCAATTGGAAAAATTTAGCAAGTTCTGAGTTACCACCTTTAGTAACTGTTTGGAATGAACAAGCAGAACGACTGCGTTCCTCTGGAGAATTCAAAACCTTTATGGAAAGGTTATGTCGAGAGATTGCTATTGAAACTGGAATTATTGAAGGACTATATACCCTAGACAGAGGAATCACCCGTATACTAATTGAACAAGGAATTAATGAGGCTCTTATTGCTCATAATCCTAATAATCCTGCCAATCCCCCAATCAAGCAAATTGTATCTCTCATCCAAGATCAAGAAGCAGCAATCGAAGGATTATTTGATTTTGTTGGTGGACAGAGAAGCTTATCTAATTCCTACATCAAAGAGTTACATCAACTTCTTACTCAGAATCAAGATAGTACAGAAGCAAAAACACCAACAGGACGAATTGTTCGTGTTCCTCTTCTCAAAGGTGACTGGAAGAAGCAACCTAATAATCCAGAAAGAAAAAATGGTTCTATAGATGAATATTGCCCTCCAGAACAGGTTGCGTCTGAAATGGATAACTTGATTCAATGGCATCATCAACATAGAATAGAACAAATTCCCCCTGAAGTGGAAGCAGCATGGTTACATCATCGCTTCACACAAATTCATCCATTTCAAGATGGTAATGGTCGTGTGGCTCGCTGTCTTGCTAGTTTAGTTTTTATGCAAGCTAGATGGTTTCCTTTGGTTGTTACAGGTGACGAAAGAGCAGCTTATATTGGAGCTTCAGAACAAGCAGATAAAGGTGACTTATCAAACTTGATTAACTTGTTTGCTAAAAGTCAAAAACAGTCATTTATTCGTAGTCTTGGTTTATCTGAACAAGTTCTAGTAGAAACAAGACGCGCTCAAGCTGTTATTGCTTCCATCGCTAACAAAATCAAGCAAAATAAATCAGCCACCATTCCAGAACGCCGTCAAAAAGTTGAAGGTTTTGCAGAAAATTTGTTTAAAATCGCATCTGTTCGTTTACAAGATATCGCTACCGAAATTAAGTTATCTGTGCAAAATCTAGTAAGTGATGCTGAGAGTTTTACAGTTACGGCTGCGTCCGAAGATTCTAAATCATACTATCATCGCTTTCAAGTTGTAGAAACAGCTAAACAATTAGGCTACTTTGCTAATCTTAGCCCCTATCATAGTTGGATACAATTGGTGATCAATGTAGAATCATCAACAACAATTCTACTTTCTTTTCATGCAGTAGGACACGAGTATCTCGGATTACTTGCTTGTTCTGCTTGTGCATATCATAGAGATAATACTGGAGAAGGTGAACGAAATATTAGTGGAAATATTAGTGATATCCAAGCCTTAACAGATTCTCTATTTCAGTTTTCTTATGCTGATGAAGAGAGTAACCTGACAGAACGTTTTAAGAAGTGGTTGGAAGATGTGATTGTCAATGGTTTAGAATATTGGAATAAGAGTGTTTAATAAAAGAGTAAGAGCGATACCTTCTCTAACGCATTTTTGATGTAGAGTTAGAGACTTTTTAGGTTGGTTGCAATCACAGCTTTATAGCGGTATGCACTTAAATGAAATACATCATAGTCCCCTCCTCGCTTGCGGGGAGGGGGTTGGGGGTTGGGGGTGGGGTTCTTGTATCTCACTCAACCAAAAACCGCTATAATAATAATTTTCACCAAATAACATTTACTGGACAAACTTCATTTTCTCTCATTTTACCAAAGTGATAAAATAATTAAATTTATCTTCCAAACTACGATTTTAATTGTTAAATAGTAAATATGGGAAATCCCAAATATTCCAGATCAAATGGGATTAATTACCTATTATGCAAATTGATACAAATAAATTTTCATGGTTTGATGTAGCAGATGATGTTAAAGAATTATTGATCTTAGCAGCAAAGACTTGGGAAAATACGGAAGAATCTACAAAATATATGCAGCAAGCTTTAGCTAAAACAGCAGATAACACAGATGTTTTAGTTGCAGCTTATAGATATTTTTACTACAAAAATAATTATATTCTCGCACTGACAACAGCAGAGAAAATAACCGCTAAAATTAAGAAAGCGGAAAGTCTACCTGATATTTGGGAAGAACTTAAACCTATTCTCATTAAACGTCACGAAGAACCCCAAATCAGATTGTACTTAAATGCTTATGCTGCTTCTGGTTTAGTATTAGCTAAACTAGGAAAAATAGACCAAGCTAAGGAAATCAGTACCAGAATCAAAGGTATTGATGATAAAAATGATTTTGGTGCTGGTATTCTTTTAGATATTTTAACCCGTCCACCAGAAGATGATGATTAATTATGCAAGGTAAGGATTGGTTTATTGCTGCAAATGGACAGCATCAAATTTGTAAATCAGCAAGAGAATGGGATTTATTGCGTGATAATTATCGTCTGTATCGCTTTTTAACTGAAGTTGAAGATGTTCTCAAAAATGTTGAATATGAATCAACCCGACTTCCAGATATTAGAATGTTAGTAAGACGGTTAATTATCAATTCCTATTGGGTACAAAGTCAATTTTTAGAACCAGATCCAAAAACGGGAATCTCGGTTTCACTATTATATAATGAATTGGGATTTCCCTTAACAGTGCAAACAGTTACATTTGCACCAGGGACAACTTCTAATATTCATAATCATGGAACATGGGGAGTAGTCGCAATCTTAAAAGGTCAGGAAAAAAACACATTTTGGCGACGGAGTTCTCACCCAGATTTTCCTGATAAACTGGAAAAAGTGGGAGAAATAAATTTATCTCCCGGTGATATTGTCAGTTTTACCCCAGAAACAATACATCAAGTTCAATCCATTGGAGAAAAACCAACAGTAACATTTAATATTTATGGAGAAACCAATCCCAACCAGAGATTTGAATTTGATGTAATTAACCACATTGCTAAAAAATTTTAAAAGTAATGGCAAAAACATCAATAACAGATTATCGTAATAAATATAATAATATCTGCGTTTATCCGCGTTTAATTATTTCCTATCCATAAATCAAACCAGAACCTTATAGGAGAAATAGCAATGGCCAGAGTAATTTTCTATGAAAAACCAGGCTGTAAAGGTGGTATAAAGCAAAAAGTTTTGCTCACAGCCGCAGGTCATGAAGTAGTAGTATATAACCTATTAACAGAACCTTGGACAGTGGAAAAATTGCGATCATTTTTTGGCGATCGCCCAGTGATAGAATGGTTTAATAAAGCCGCACCTCGGATAAAATCTGGAGAGGTAAACCCTGAAAACATCAACGCTGAAAACGCTTTAGTCTTGATGTTAAGAGATCCCTTATTAATTCGTCGTCCATTAATTGAAGTAGGGGATAAAAGAGAAGTTGGTTTTGATGTTGAGAAAATTGACGCATGGATAGGCTTAAAAGCTGTAGATGATTCTTTTAAAGAAATGAGTGAAAAACTCATGCAGCAAAACCTCCAAGGCTGCGCGAATGGACACAATCACGACCATGATCATGGTAAAGGTAGTTGTAAAAATCACGAAAAAGAACACCAGCATTAAATATTAAAAAGCCTCTAGAACCCTTGTAGAGACGTTCCATGGAACGTCTCTACTTTTTTGGAGATGTCTATCACAAAGTCTTTGCCTCTGCTGCCACAACAACAGCCAATCAACTTACTGTAAGCCAAAGCCATCTCTAATATTGATCAGGCACTTTTAAAACCTTCTCTAAATACCAAAGTTTTTCAGAGGAGATATTATTTTTATCTAAGTCCTCAAATAACAATTTAGGGCGATACTGTGTATGTAGAGCATTAATGATAGAATCAGAATTGTTGCCATACAAAAAGATATCTTGCTTATTATTAGAAACATCAAGTTTATTAATATCAGCAATAAACTGAAATTGCGTATTTGAACTAAGATAGTTACTCAAACTAAGCATTCCTATCACATTATTAGGATAATTGGGAGTGATACCAGCAATATGAGTAATGATCAAAGGATGATCATATTTGTTGATTATCCTCGCTATGATTAGGCTCTGGCGATAGGTTGCCTGATTAAAAGACACCTCAGATTGGGAAATTATAATACAAGACACCGAACCAAGTACGAGTAAGAAACTAATAATCACTTGCCAAAACTTTCGATACCAGGAACTTACTACTTTTAGTTGAATATAAAATAAATGGGCAAGAGATATATGTATTCCTAAATAGGCAGCAATGAAATAGCGTGAAGCCGCTGAACGTTGATTTCCATTCAAAAGGTCAGGAAGAAGTAAAGCAACTACAGTGACACCAATAAGGCTAAATACAAATGCCCAGGTAGATTTAGGTGTTTTCAGCCACAAAATATAAAAGGAAAATACAATAAGAACAAATAAGAAAAAAGTCAAATACTGATAACCTGCTCCTATACTGAAAAAGACATCTCTAAAATTATTGAGTACCACTCTCAGTAAAACTAAAAAATTAACCTTTCCTAATGACCATTTAGTTGCATTATTGATGGTGTTTAAATTAAACGTAATTGCTATCATCCAGGGTAGAAATGTTAATATTCCCACTGTCATTGCCAATAAATAAGCTATTTTAGTTTTAGTTATTCGCAAACCTTGAATCAGGAATATGTAAATTCCATGGCTGGCTAAAACGAATCCTGAAAATAAAAAGTTGTAAAGATTTAGAACAATGGAAATAGTATAAAATATCCAACTCAGCTTAGTTTTTAATCGGATTGCTTTTAGCAGTAAAGAACTCGATAACAAAATAAATAAAGCCCATAAAGCAGGAGGACGAGCTTCTTGGGCATAAACTAAATAAAAGGGAGAAACTGCCATCATGGACATGGCTAATAACCCCACATAATGAGACTGAAATAATTCAAAACATAGCCAATAAAGACAGGGAAAAATTAGCAGACTGATAAAAACAGAAAAACTCCTGACTACTAGCACTGTATTACCCAAATTACCAAACCATTCTGTCCAAAGACGTACTGCTATGAAGTAGATAGGTGTGTGTTGTGGTTCTTCAACTACTAAGGCTTCGATAGTTTTAATCAAGCTTTTTGCTGAACTAGGATGTTGATACACCATGAGATCGGCAATGCTGACAGTTGATCTGTTTATAAGCTCTTTTGTGATTTCTGTGAGACGATATCCCGCAATCCGCATTAAGGTGAAAATTTCATCACCCCAGTATACGCGGCTGTCAATATTAATACATCGTATTACAATCCCCAGGACTATCACGATGATCAGGAAAATATAGAACCAATTAGTTGATAAAACTCTCAGTTTTGCAAATTTGCCCACAATTAGGTTTCCTATTCAGAATCTTACAACTCCCGGTTCGCTCATTTTTTTTGGAGTTCGAGAAATTGCCAAAAAAACAAGAAATCCAGGTGTCGTAATGGTTTTAGCGATTTCCCGAAATTTAGCTTGAACTACCACATCCGGCGCTAAAACTCTATTTTTATGCGAACTGCTTGCAGCAGCGCTTCGCTATCGCATAAAGTCTGTAGGGTAGTACATTTTTATCAAAGCCGAAAACCCTGATTAAATTGTTCAGCTTTTTTGTAACTCGATTTTAAATGGGCGAACCGGGAGTTACAATACTCAAAAGGCAAATTCTGGCCGATGTTGAATCCAAGGATTAGCAGCTTCTAATTGCGCTGCTAGACTAATTAAAGTAGACTCAGCCGCAGGTTTACCAATTAACTGCACACTCAGGGGTAAACCATTGCTATCAAAACCGACAGGAAGAGCGATCGCAGGTAATCCGGTAGCATTTGCGACAGGGCAAGGGGCAACCCAATGGGCAATCTTGGCAAATGTCTCTTCTGCACTCAAATTTGCCCATTCACCTACACGAATGGGAGAATGTAAATAAACAGGTAATACCAACACATCTACAGTATCAAAAAATGCAATGATTTGCCGAGAGGTAATTTGCATTTGGGACAGTGCTTGCAGATATTCACCAGCAGAACCATTTTTTGCTAATAACCAGCGGTTCAAAGGTTGTAAGGCTTCCGAGGGAATTCCTGCTGCTGCTATTCCCGATTGCCAAACTGTTATAAATGGTTCAATTAAGCCGCTAAAGTCTGGGTATTGTTCCGTAACTTGATGTCCAAATTGTGCTAATAATTCAACGGTTTTTAATACTCCTTGTTTGCAGTTAGCATCAGCTTCTCCAAAGGGCTTAATACTGGTACTAAAGGCAACTTTCAGAGAATTTAATTTAACTTGAGTAGCGGCAAGAAATGATGGTTGCGGATCTGGTAGCCAATAAGGATCACCAGTCATATAACCAGAGATCACATCTAACATGGCGGCTGCATCGGCTACTGTGCGGGCAAGAGGTCCATCAACAGCGATACCTCCCAAGCGATCGCCTACAGGGGCTTTAGTGACTCTTCCCCTGGCTGGTTTGATGCCAACAACACCACAACAAGCCGCCGGACCACGCACCGAACCACCACCATCTGAACCTTGAGCGATCGCATTTAATCCCGCTGCGACTGATGCTGCTGCACCACCACTAGAACCACCCGGAGTATATGCCAAATTCCAAGGGTTTCTGGCTGGGGGAAATCCTGGAGGTTCGGTATAAGGACAAGAACCTAATTCGGAAGTTGCAGTTTTACCAAGAATAATAAATCCAGCTTGTTTGATTTTCGTAACTACGCCATCATCATGATTAGCAATATTATTTAACAGTGCCGGATTTCCGTAAGTACAGGTAACACCTGCAACTGCACTTAAATCTTTAATAGAAATTGGCACACCAAAAAATGGCGGTAATTCTGAAGTCGTTGTCAGTAATTCTGTTTTGTTTTTAGCATCAGCAACAGCTAAATCAGCCGTAACTGTAAAATAACTTCCTAGTTGGGGATTTAAGCGTTCGATTCTCTCTAAATATACTTCCACCAATTCTAGAGGTGACACTTCCCGCAGACGGATTAATTGTGCTAGTTCTAAAGCCGGAGTAAAAGCTAAATCGTTATTGTTCATATATAAATCTGCTAATTTAACTTGTCACTTTAGCAGCATTTTTGAGAATTTAAAGCCAAGAAATGGAAAATTAACCACGTTCGCGGAGCGTCCCGTCAGGGATAGGGACGAAGGACACGTTCACGAAGTGTGCCGTAGGCATAGGGAAGAGGGTTTCCCAGAGATTCTGCATAAGTTTTATTTATCTTGAACATGAGAATCTGTGGATATTTTCCCTATTCTTTTTTTCATCAACCGGATTTTAACTAAAATTACTGACTGGAAATATTGATTGTGCTAAAAGTGTGGTTAATTATTGATGTCACCATTAAAACCTTATCCGTTTAACAGTCAATGGTTAATTCTAGTCTTGTGGCCACACTCTATGTTAATCCTGTTACGGGAAATGACGCTAATATCGGTTCTCGTACCAATCCCCTAAAAAGCATTACCCGCGCCCTCAAACAAGCAAAAACATCAACGATTATTCAGTTAGCTACGGGAACTTATAGCACAGCTAGTGGCGAAGTATTTCCCTTAGTCATTTCACCGGGAGTATTGGTAGTAGGAAATGAGGCCAATAAAGGTCAGGAAATGATCATTTCTGGCAGTGGAGAATATAACAGCCCTAGTTTTGCGGTACAGAATATCACTTTACTTTTAGAGGGTGATGCCAGTCTTTTAGGTGTAACAGTAATTAATCCTGCCGCTAAAGGTACTGGTGTATGGATTGAATCATCAATACCTACCGTGGCTAATAGCACATTTAAGAACTGCACCAGGGAAGGAATTTTCACTACTGGTAATGCTAAACCGGGAATTGTAGATAATTTGTTTATTAACAATAAAGTCAGTGGATTAGTTATAGCGAAGAATAGCAAAGGGGAAGTGCTGCGGAATGTATTTGAAAATAATGCTTTGGGCATAGCTATTAGCGATTTTGCCGCGCCTTTAGTCGCAAATAATAAACTTTCTGCCAATGGGACAGCGATCGCCCTGTCTCGTGATGCTAAACCAGTATTACGGCGAAATCTCATTACTAGTAACACTCAAGGTGGTCTTTTAGTTAATGGTAATGCCCTTCCTGATTTAGGCAGTCCCCAAGATCCTGCTGACAACATTTTTCGGGAACAGGGTAAATTTGATTTACAAAATGTTACAGATCAAAAAATTGTCTCCGTTGGTAATCAGTTAAGTCTGCCTATGGTGATTGGGGCAATAGATTTTATCGCTGCTACTGCTGACACCCCCAGTCAAATAGGAGTAAGCAGTAAATTTGCAGATTTAGAAGGACATTGGGCGGCTGCCTTTGTAGAAGCTTTAGTTGGTAAAGATATTATTAGTGGTTTTCCTGATGGCACTTTTCAACCAGCCACACCAATTACCCGCGCCCAATATGCAGCATTAATGACGAAGACATTCCAACTACCCGAAAGTAATCAACTAGATAAATTCAAAGATGTAAAATCAGACTTTTGGGCGGCTAAGGCGATCGCCAGTGCTGCGGATAGAGGCTTTTTGAAAGGCTTTCCCGATGGCACATTTCGCCCAGAAACTAACTTAACTAAAATTCAGGCACTAGTCTCCATTGTTAACGGTTTAAACTTGAGTGGTAGTAATCCTAATGTCTTGATGGTATACCGTGATCGCGCCCAAATTCCTAGTTACGCTACCAATGCAGTGACAGTAGCTACGCAAAAACTCTTAGTCGTTAATTATCCTCAACTAGATCAATTAGAACCACTGCGAGACATCACTCGCGCTGAAGTAGCAGTCCTCATTTATCAGGCGCTGGTAACCACAGGT
Organism: Nostocales cyanobacterium ELA583; assembly: GCA_037131225.1. Lineage (GTDB taxonomy): Bacteria > Cyanobacteriota > Cyanobacteriia > Cyanobacteriales > Nostocaceae > Dolichospermum. Next base: position 11,045 of record JBAXRM010000054.1, read on the forward strand.
GGAGAAAATCCTCTGCCCTCATCCTATATTGTCAAACCAGAGACAGAGATTCCCTCTTTTTCCGATATTGTCGGCCATTGGGCAGAACCATTTATTCGGGTATTAGTTAGCATGAACTTAACTCAAGGGTTTGCTGACGGCACATACCAACCAGATCAAGCCATGACCCGCGCCCAGTACACAGCCTTAATTGCTGCTGCCTTTAATCCCCCAGCCAAACGGCCTTCCCCAGAATTTACAGACATAGCTAAAGATTTTTGGGCAGCAAACGCCATTGAAATCGCAGCTAGAGGTGGTTTTGTGGGCGGATTTAGCGATCGCACCTTCCGTCCTACCCAAAACGTCCAAAGGCTACAAGTCATAGTTTCCTTAGTCAACGGATTGGGACTTTCAGTAACTGATCAAAAAATTCTCACCTACATTGACCAAGATAAAATTCCCGAATATGCTCGAACAGCAGTTACCATCGCTACCCAGCAAAAAATTATTGTTAATTATCCAGATCCTAACCTACTAGCACCCACGCGGGAAGCCAGCCGTGCCGAAGTTGCAGCAATGGTTTATCAGACATTAGTAGCCAGTCAACGCACAAAAGTTATTAATTCACCATATATTGTTTTGCATATCAGCAATTGACAAGTAGAATGGAAAACACTGCCTATCACTTTTGCTGCTAGTGAAAAAAACTATTCATGTAGCTAAAAGTACGCTAGGCTAGACGCGATGGGTGAAATATTTATACCTGTTGCCTATAACTTGCAGCCCATGTTAACTACATCCCCGTTCACTCCACCCTTGGCGGCTCCTGCCGAATTAGCAGCTAAGTTATTAACTCACTACAGCTTTGATCTGAATGGACACAATGCTAGTGAGTTAGTTAATAGCTGGCAATCAGAATATCCCATTCATTGGTTACACGTAGCGGTTATTGAAGCTTTGTATCAAGGTCGCTATAAAGCCATATCTGTTCAGCAAATCTTGACCTTGTGGCGGCGCAAAAGAGAGACAACATATCATTTCAACATGGAATTTGAACGCATGATCTGTAACAAATTCCCTGAACGGCTTATTCCCCCCTCTCTACCAGTTTTACCACCCACAAAACAGGAGATCAGGAAGGAAGAATATAAAAATTCCCGCTTATTACCTGCCCCAGTTAGTTACAAGTATCAAATAAATAATAATTTACAGTCAACAGCACAAAAACGGAACTCGACTTCAGAAAATCTAGTTCCGGCTTCTGTTGATCAATTAACAGCAAATATCAGTCAACACCTAACTATAGAGGAATTTCCCCATCAACCTGCTGCACAGTTGATGCTCCCAGCCACCGCCAATCATCCCCCCATTGGTCAGTTTATGCCCCAAAAAAGCGATCGCACGGAATCCTTCACATCCAAACTCAAAGCCCTCACTAGCGAAAGATTGGAGTTGGTTATTAGTCATTAGTCATTGGTCATTATTTCACGGCCTCAAGAACTGTTTTTAAGCCTTTGCTATTGAAGAGGTTTATTACTTCAGAGGCACTTTCTTGACCCTTGAATACTCCCACCTGCATTACCTTGCGGCCTTGCCAAACTTTGGGAAAAGCATCAGTAACTAGAGAACTGACTAAATTCTCTTGCTGCTTATTTGCAACCAACACTAGCACCCGGTAACTAACATTTTGTTGAGAAGTAGTATAAGTTTGGGGGTCTGATATGGGGACCCAATTCTGAATATTTTCCCCTGCTGCTGATTGAGGGGCGACAAATTCAATAGCACCTGAATCAACTTGCGTATAATTAAATTGGGGTGAATCAGACAGATTCTTTGGTAACGGTGGCAATTGATTAGAATTGGGGACAGGCTTAATTTTTAAAGGTGTTAGAGTTCTTTGATTAGGAGAATTGGGAACAGTGCGGGCTGAAGTTTCTGTGGATAAAGGATTAGCACCAGGATTCCTGGCTGTAGGTGCGGTGGTTGTACCTTGAAGATCCACTTTACCCCTGATGCGATCGCTAACCAGATTATTTCCAGCCGCAGAAAATACTAACTTGGCACTTTGGGCGTTAATATCATAACGACCATTATTCCGAAATATATTCTTGCCTGGGTCGTAACTCGTACCTAAATCTGGTCTAGCTTGGGCAATTACTACCAGACCATCTTCTCTGTTACCTTGAAAAAGATTATTCCTTAACATGGGTGTAGCATTTGCTTGGACAATAATCCCCGCTCTATTGTTCTGAATTTGGTTAGCTACTACTACTGGAGCCGCATTTTGGGCAATATTAATCCCAAAACCAGTTTCTTGAAAGATATTTTCCCTGATTTCTGGGCGGGCATTCCCAGAAATAGTGATACCATTAGCACCATTGCGAACAAAAGAATTTTTGCTAATACTGGGTGTACCATTACCAGCGACAGCAATTCCATCTTGGGTATTATTCGTAAAGGTATTTTCCCGCACTAGAATATTACTGGATTCAATCCATAATCCATAACCACGAGGATTGGAGTTAGTGACGGTGACACCAGTTAAACTAGCTTGGTTAGCACCGACAATGGCCACATTTTTTCCCCCAAAACTACGACTGAGGTATTCACCACCACCAGTAATTATGACTGTTCTGCCTTTACTGTTAATATCACCTTGAATAGCCACGCCTGGTTTTAACATTAAAGGAAATACTTCTCCAGTTTGGGCGCTGTATGTACCAGGAGAGAGGATAATTACACTATTAGATGATGATGCTTCTAAGGCTTGGCTAATTGTCTGCCAAGGTGCGCTGATACTACCATTACCTGTTTTGTCATTTCCTTTATTTGGGTTGACAAATGATTGGTTAATCTGAGAAATTATTTTTTTACCTGGAAGTATTTGTTCGACTCCGATAGGAAATTGAGCAAAGACACTACTCATACTTGTGATCAAGAGTGTTGTACTCGTCACGGCTAAACCGATAGTTAAACTCAAAATTGAGAAACTCAGAGAGTTTTGCGAGGTATTCACAGACTTTTTGGGAATTATCATTGTTTATAAAACTCCTGAAAAATATATATCAAGACGGTTGAAAATCTGTTGGTATTTGAAACTGTATATCAACTGCTACCTGGCAACTGTTATACAATCAATTCTTATACTATTTAATAGTAGTATATCCACGATGTTATTTATATCTTGACAAATTAACCGCGATTAGTTAGCAAATATTTAATCAAAAAAATATGAATCAGGCTGGCTATTACTATCAAAGCATGAAAAATAGAGGTTTGTAATGGTTTTAGCCCACAATCACACACAGCAAACTGTTTATCGGATCTTAGATGCTAATTTAGATCGCTCTCGTGAGGGGTTGCGAATTATTGAGGAATGGTGTCGGTTTGGTTTAAATAATGCCCAGTTTTCGAGTATATGTAAACACTTGCGTCAAGAGTTGGGTATTTGGCATACGGCGGAAATCCGGGCAGCACGAGATACACCGGGTGATCCAGGAACTGATTTAACTCATCCCCAAGAGGAAGAACGGGCTGATATTACGTCTCTATTACAGGCTAATTTTTGTCGTGTGCAAGAAGCTTTACGGGTATTAGAGGAATATGGCAAGCTTTATCATGGGAATATGGGAACAGCTTGTAAGCAAATGCGTTATCAAGTGTATACCCTGGAAAGCAATTTGATGGGTTATCAGCGTCATCAGTTATTATGGCGATCGCATTTATATTTGGTAACATCCCCCACAGATAACCTATTAACAATAGTGGAAGCGGCTCTGCAAGGCGGTTTAACTCTATTACAGTATCGGGAGAAAACCGCTGATGATGCTGTACGTTTAGAAATGGCTATGCAGCTACGGCAGTTATGTCACCATTACGGGGCTTTATTCATTATTAATGATCGGGTGGATTTGGCTTTGGCTGTGGATGCTGATGGTGTACATTTGGGACAACAAGATATACCTATTGCTATAGCGCGTCAATTACTAGGTAGTCAGCGTATTATTGGCCGCTCTACCACAAATCCTCAAGAAATGCAAGGGGCAATTGCCGAAGGTGCGGATTATATTGGTGTGGGACCTGTGCATGAAACACCGACAAAAGCAGGTAAAGCCGCAGCGGGTTTAGAATATGTGAAATATGTTTCCCAAAATTGTCAAATTCCCTGGTTTGCAATTGGGGGAATAGACATGAGTAATCTCAATGATGTGATGAATGCAGGGGCGCGACGGGTAGCTGTAGTGCGATCGCTCATCCAATCTGATCAACCTACTCTAGCAACTCAGTATTTTCTCTCTCAACTGCATCGAATTAAGTAAATTTAACATTGAATTGGCGGTTAGAAACCGCATCTACATAGGCAAAACCCACACTTCGACAAGCTCAGTGACCGCCTGCGTGGCCTCAGAACTGCTGCTGATATCATGAACGCCTTTCAGCAATGTCAAAACGCAGGTGAACAAATTGATTTATTTGAAGCGTTAGCAATAATTGATCCACCACCTATTGAGGCTTTTGTAGAAATACTAAAAACTATCCAACAACAGATAATAAATTTAGCGCAGATTTTAGCTAGAGAATCATAGGTTGCGGATACTCAAAAATTAAAGGATAATCTTGATTATGAACAAAGACGTATTACCGATATTGAAGAATCATCTTTACGGCAAAATTTAAAGCGTCTGCAAAATGAAAAACACGAATTACAAGAGAAGTTAACAGAGGTTTTGAGTTTAGCTATTCAACAAGCGCAAATTAATAAGGTTAAACATGATTTACAAATATCAAATAAAAAAAAATAATAATTATGAATAAACTTTATCCTCCTAACCATTCTTCTCTAGAAACACCCGCTTGTCGTAGCAACCTTGATAACAAACCTACACTAATATCACCCTCATGAGGATTAGGAATAATTACAGTTATATCACCCCGTCGCATTTGCGGATGTCTCCCTCCAGCAAATGGTCCTTCAAAACCCAATTCACGCAAACGCTTTACCAAATTATTCCAAGAAATAGGTGTTAATTTAGGCATTTTATACCGATTGTGTAATTTGATTTAAATTAATATCCTCAATCACAGGAATATCTAACCCTAAACGTAAACGCAAAGCCAACCAATCACTTAATGCTTCTCTTAATTCACGCCGACAACCTTCCAATGTTTTATAATTTGCCCATACTCCCTGTAAACTGGGAATTTCACCCCAATAAGTACCATCATCTTCAATAATTTCATAAACTGCTAATTCCATTGCTTTATCAATGTAAGTCGCTAACATTTTTACTATTTCCTTTTCGTTTTATTTGAGCAAAATTATTATTTTGGTAACTTTGACAGCATCTATATTATAACATATAATCAAAGGAATGTAATCAGGAGAGAATTTACTTTGGATATAGCAGTTAAAAATCTGGTTTTGTCTTACGAGACTTTAGCAAATCAGGCTATAAAGTTCAATCATGCTTATTTACAATTGTTGAAAATATATGAAGAACTAATTTTAGCACCTGATTGGTTTTCTGAATTGGAAAAATCTGGAAGTTCACGATTTAGAAAGAGAAGTTAAGGACTATGGTAAACAAATTGAGACTTTAGGAGAATCGCAAAAAGATTATCAGGAAGACATGGAAAGTCTGCAAAAAAGGCTGAAAATGCTAAAAAATCAACCAGGAGTTTATGCAAATTCAGATAATAAATTAATTAGTACTGTAGAAAGAGCAATTCAAACTCGTGAAACTGATGTAGAACAGTGTCAAGCAGAAATTGGCGAAGTCAAAACTCAAATGGATGGTAAATTAGAGAATCTGGAAAATCGGATCAAAACACAAGAACAACGTATTGATAAAATGGAAAATTTGGTTGATTCTCTTAACCATAAAAATGATGATGTTGCTAATCAGATTGAGGTAGAAATTCAAATTGGTAAAGATGATTTAGATGATGCACAAGATAAATCTGGTGATTTACTAAATATTATTGAAATTGCAGGTACTTTTGCTGCGGGTGTTGGATTAGATTAGCCGCACAGGGTATTGCACAATTATTAACCAGTTTACAATCAATAGGATTATTTAGGTAAATAATCGCAAATACTTGGTTTTTTACTGATGTCTAACGGGTTTGTAGTCAAAGAGATACTCGTAATGACTTTTTTCAAAAGCGTAACTTAAACTATGCAGCTACTCTTAAAAAAATTGTATTAAACAAAGGAATGCTATTAAGATATAATTATGTTTAGTCATACCACACCTAAAAACTTGAACTTCAAACCATGAAAATAAAAGTCATTATTCATAAAGAAGAAACAGGTTACTGGGCAGAAGTTCCTGCTATTCCTGGTTGTGCCACCCAGGGAGATACTTTTGAAGAATTACTACAAAATATATATGAAGCCGTTGAAGGTTGTTTACTAATTGATATTGATTCATTAGAACTGGATGAATCTGCTCAAATATTAGAAATTGCCGTATGAAATCAATTTTGGGGAAAAATTTTGCTAAAGTATTAGAGTCTCAGGGATGGCAACTTTTACGTATTAATGGTAGTCATCATATCTACGGTAAATCCGATAATCCAGCCCGAATTTCTGTTCCTATTCATGGGAATCAATCACTAAAACCTGGACTATTACGGCATTTTCTAAAAGTTGCTAATTTGAGTGAAGACGATATTTAATATTCTAAGGAATGTGAATTAAATAAAGTGCAAAAGTAGGGTGTGTTAGCACTCTAATGCCATAAATGTAACCCAAACTCCTATAATTTTCATAAGTCCTAAATTCAAAGTTTTTATTTATGTCCAATCAAATTCATCTCCAAGTCAATGGAGAAACCCGCAATTGTTTATCCCCAACTGCTTTACCCGAATTACTCCAACAGTTAGGTTTTAATCTGCGCTTAATCGCAGTAGAATATAACGGTGAAATCTTACATCGTCAATTTTGGGTAGAAACTCAAATCAAAAATGGCGATCGCTTGGAAGTAGTTACAATCGTTGGTGGTGGTTAGTTCAACAAACAAGAAGAACAAGATTCAGGACTATATAACCAACGATGATAGGTTTTCCGTTTCGCTAATTCCTTACCTTGACGGCCTAGTTTTTCCCGTAGTTGTGAATCTTGACACAAACGATTGAAAGTTTGCAAAACTTCATAACCAGAATCGGGATTTACTAACAGCCCATTTTCTTCATGATGAACCGCATCTAAAACACTACCTAAACGAGAAGCAATTACAGGTTTACCAAAATAACCTGCTTCTAAATAAACTACACCAAACTTATCTATATTTTGATCTTGATGATTATCTGAATTCAACATAGCGAAAATATCACAAGCTGCATAATAACCGGCTAAATCCCGTTCTGGTACATACCCAGCAAAATGGACTCTTTTAGCAATTCGCAACCTTTGGGCTTGGGATTTTAGCTGATTTTCACAACTTCCTTCACCGCAAATAATGCAATGAACATCCACACCAAAATTTAGCAATACGGGAATATTATCTATTACCCGATCAAAGTTCTTATATTTAGCTAAATTACCCACAGAAAGAATCACAATTGCCGTTTCTGGTATATTGTAAGTTTGACGGATGCGATTACGTAAATCATCAATATGACTCAAACTGGTAGGATTACCAAATCTTTCTGGCCTGACTACTGGGTTAATAACATGAGTTGGTGTATCTAAACGAAAAGTATTTCTCAAAGAATTGCGAATATAAGAACTATTACAAACAATTCCATCAGCGCGGTTGAGAGTTACTTTTAATAGCCATCTCCATAATGGGTTACTAGCTGTACGGACTAAATCGTTATCATGTAAATAGATAAAAAAGCGAATTGGTAAAATATAACTTAGTACCAACAACGCTGGAAAATCATAACCTTGACACCATTCAATGTAGCGGTAATGATAGCGAAAATATAATTTAATAGCTAATAAAAAAGCAGCACTAATATTAAATCCAGATTGAATAATATTTCCTAACCAGTTATCACACCAAGCAGGAAAATTAAACCAACGATAAACAGGAAATTGCTGGGATTTATCAAATTTTTTATCTCCAGCACAACCACCCGCTAAAACAATTACCCGATCTGGATCTTGTAGACAACGGTTATAGACATATTCACTAATTACAGCCTCATTTGGGCGGAATATTCGGGAAATAACTAGGATATCTGGATAAGCTGTATTATCTCTAACTTGTAACCCTAGTCGTGATATATTTTCCATAATTAAGCTTGATAAATTAACTGGAATTAGGGCGTTATCTTAAATTCAATAAAAGGCTTTTACTTCCGTAATGGTTTCGCAATGCTAAATTCTTACTAAATTTTGCAGTATATAGAAATAAATTTGTAAGAATTCAGGAGTCACCGAGTCAGGAGAAAGTAAAGAAGATTTGATGTAGAATTATGGCAATTTATTCTGATTCGGTGTTTCCTTGGCTCCTGATTTCTTCTCTTGTATTGTATTTATTCTGACTCAGTGACTCCTTTGCTCCTGAATCCTTACATAAAGTTTTTAGATTTTGCTGATTTAGAAAAAATGAAATACATTTATTAAATTTGTGAGTATTCAGGTTTATCAAAATAATCACGAAGTTTAGAGTTTATTGAGACTATTTTCATCAAATCTTGCTCCTCTATATTCTTGATTTAACAAGTATTCTGACTCGGTGAATCCTTCTGCAAATGATCAAACACCAGGCTGACAAAATTACAAATTTTCAACCTATTTTACCGCTCATTATTGTTCAATTTACCCAGGTTTATCAAGGCTGGATAAGTTATTTGCATAATCCAAGATAGTTATGATTAATAACTGATACTCCCAAGAGATTACTCAGAAACTACTCGGAAAATTGTTAACTTTAACTATTTACTTTAGAATATCGCAAATACTGGCTATTTTCATGCCAAATCGCCAGAAAATATAGGTAATTTTGTAATCTGCGTCATAGCATTTATTGCAAAATCATGCTTTGATAATGTCCATCATTTTCACCTTTGTTATTTATATAATTTTCATCCTTTGTTAGTGTATCAATCATTGCATTTAGCCCATGTCAAATTTGAATACCTTTAAATGGTAACCATAAATATATGTGTCACAATACAGCCTATTCTCAAAGCTAGTTTCTCAAACTAAGCTAACAATTGATAGATAGTAAGTGTAAAATTTTTAAGTGTCACTGTGCTTACATCACTGATAAAAAGTAAAACCCCCTAAAATATAAGTGCTAAATATTCCGTCTCTATCCGGAAAAAATCAGTTAGTAGCAAAATTAGTAATATAAAAAAACTCGTATCATTTAAAAGACTCTTATTCAGATACCCAAATATTACTTAGAAGTAGTAGGTTTTACACTTAATCAGTAAGTGCTGAAATATTGAATAAGAATTATTGCTGATATTATTAATTAATAAATGATACAAATTATTTTTTTAGCCCTCGCATTATCAGTATGGCATCACTAGGAATGAGAAATTATTAATTTATTCCAAAGTTTTTTGATAGTGAGGATGTTTCACAGTACGGTTATCAACTCCAGAAATCTCTCCCTATTTCCTCCCTAACCAAGATCAGAAGCGGTAGATTATAGATAGGGTTGCTTCTTCCGACAGAGGCAGTCATCATAAAAATACAGTTGTTGTCCTAAATGTGCTATGAGTAAAAAACTACAAAGATTCCTCAAACCCCTATTTAAAACCGTCTTTATCCTGAGCTTAGTGCTAACTTTAGCCTTTAGTCATGCTAGTGATGCCTTAGCAGCCCGTAGTGGTGGCAGAATTGGTGGTGGTTCCTTTAGAATGCCTTCTAGTCGTACTTATGCACCACGCACTAATATGCCTAGTGGTGGCGGCTACTATGCTCCTTATGGTGGTGGTTTCGGATTTCCGTTTCTTTTGCCCTTATGGGGTTTCGGTGGTGGGTTTGGCGGTTTGTTTGGGATTATCATCTTCTTCACAATGGCTAATTTTTTAGTCCAAACATTTCGTCGTGTTACCAGTGGAGAAACGGAAGAAGTCAACTATAGCAGCAACCCTTCAGTGTCTGTCACTCGTTTACAAGTTGGTTTATTAGCCCAAGCTAGAGACTTACAACCTGAACTAAATCGCATTGCGGAAACTGCTGATACCAATAGCCCAGAAGGCAGAAGCGAAGTTTTACAAGAGGCTAGTTTGGCTTTATTGCGTCACCCTGAATACTGGGTATATGCAGGTGGTGGAACTCAACAAGCAAAGTTAAATTCCGCAGAATCTCAATTCAATCGTTTATCTTTAGCCGAACGCAGTAAGTTTAGTGAAGAAACTCTCTCGAATGTCAATAATCAACTAAAGGCTGTTTCGAGTCAGGAAGCTTTATCTGGTGAAGATAACCCCACTCGCTTGATTAGCGAAGGACCAGGAGAATATATTATTGTCACTTTATTAGCAGCAACTTTGGGTAAATGCGAAATTCCTGCTATTAATAGTGCTGATGATTTACGTCAAGCTTTACGTCAAATTGGTAGTCTTGGTGGTGAACAACTGTTAGCAATTGAAGTTTTGTGGACTCCCCAAGCAGAAGGGGATACATTAACATCAGATGATTTGTTTGCTGAATATCCTGATTTGAAGTTGGTTTAATTGAGGTTTAGGGCTGAAAACACTTAGAAGTGACTGGTAATCAAAAATTGCGACATTCGTTTTAAGATTATTTATGTCACAATTGAGGAAAATACCATTTATAATCCTACTGCTGTACAAGCCCTAACCTGTCTCAGGGTTTGTGAGATGCTATCTAACCGCCTTCTAGACATCCACTTAATTCGATTTGATCAAATTGAGCGATATGTATACATTTTGGCAGGTGATGAAATGGAAATTCTAATCTTTCCTGAAGGAAATTGGAGGTTTAATGATGAAACCTAATTTTGCTCAAATGTCAAGATCCGAATTGAAAGCTTATGTACGTAGACACCCAAATGATTGGGAGGCTTTGGGTATTCTAGTTAGTCGTCGTAGTCCTGATTTAGAAGCTACATGGTACGCACCAATGGTGACAGCAGAAGGTGTACCAATAGAAGAAAATGTCCAGTTAGCAGAAGAAGCCATTCAGGAACGAGTTACCTTAGAGGGAGAAAAAGAGTCCATTAGGAGGGGGATTGAAGCACATGAGGCACTTTATAAGGGAATGATGAAAGCTGTTGAGTCGAGGGAAGAAAAAAACAAAATCAATCAAGAATCTCAGAATCAATAACCTTTCATAAGGCTATCCTTCCTAGAATATTAACTATTTAGGAAACTGTCCTTCTCGGACTTCAACAGCGTAATCTTGTACAGCGTTGGTAATTGTTTCTCGTAAATTTGTATAAACCTTGGCGAATGGTGGTTGTTTTTCCGAAAGTCCCAGAATATCAGAAGTGACTAATACTTGACCATCACAGTGAGAACCTGCACCAATGCCGATGGTGGGAATACGGAGTTTATCAGTGATTTGTAGAGCTAGTTTTGTGGGAATATGTTCTAATACTATCGCAAAAACACCGGCTTGTTCGAGAGCGATCGCTTCATTCAAAATCCTCTCTCCCTCTTCCTGGGTTTTTCCCTGTTGTCGCAACCCTAATTGATGGATTGATTGGGGTGTTAATCCTACATGACCCATAACGGGAATCCCAGATTGTACTAACCGGGTAATGGTTTCTACCATTGCCGGATAACCACCTTCTAATTTTACCGCCTGCGCTCCTGTTTCTTTTAATACTCTGCCGGCGGAGTGCATGGCTTGGGAGATGCTTTCTTGATAAGTTAAAAATGGTAAATCCACCACTACTAAAGCGTTTTTGACACCACGCCGCACAGCTTTAGCATGATGGATCATTTCATCTAAAGTTATGGGTAAGGTGGTTTCATAACCAAGGATAACCGCAAGAGAATCACCAACTAGGATTAAGTCTACACCAGCGATATCTAAAAGTTGAGCGATCGCATAATCCCAGGCAGTTAAAGCAACAATCGCACGTCCCTGTTGTTTCCATTGAGTTAATTGTTGGGTAGTAACTGCCATAACCAAATTTTAGATTTTAGATTTTAGATTTTGGATGAGGAATTACTGGAAAATTCTTTCCTTTATTCCCTATTCCCTATTCCCTGTTCCCTATTCCCTGTTCCCTGTTCCCTATTTTACATACCGACCAAAACCAAAATGAGGTTGAGCTTTACCGACTGAAGGCATTAACCAAGCTAAACCTTCCGTTGTTCCTACCCATAATTTATTACCAATATCTGGCGCTAGGGTCAAAACTCGACTAGAAGGCAGTCCCGTAACTTGGTCTAATAATGCTCCTGTGTATGGGTTTAATCGGAGTAAACCATTGTTAGTACCCACCCACACACTACCATCTTTGGCAAATCTGACTGATGTAACGTTGCGTCCGCGCAGGGGAGTCACAGATCGTAACACAATACCATTTTTTGGGTTAATTACTAACAATTGATTTGGCATTCCCGCCCAAATTAATCCTTGGGGACTAATTGCTAAAGTCTGGACAGTTCCCCCAGGTAGATTTTGAATTCTCTTCATCAATAAAGCGCTGGAAGTATTAACTTTGACTATTCCCTCTAAAGTCCCAGCCCACAATTGACCATCAGCATCTAAAGTCATAGTGTTAACACTGACACCAGGCATATTTTTAACTGTGGTCATAATTAAGCCTTGGTCAGGACTAACCAGCGTTAACCCAGCATCAGTTCCTACCCACAAGTAACCCCGCTTATCAAGTAGTAGTGATAATACTCGTTTGGAGGGTAATAATAAATTTTGGGCTGTAATTTGATTTGTCAGGGGGTCTACTCTTGTTAAACCTTCATTGTTTCCTACCCACAAACGCCCTACTTTATCTTGGACTAAAGCACTGATAGCAATATTTGGTAAACTGACACGGGAAATAACTCTACCTGTGTTGGGGTCAATGCGTGATAACCCGCGCCACGAACCTACCCACAGATTACCTGTAATATCTCCCAATAAGTTACTAATTCGATAATCTACTTCCGTTTCCTTCTGTTGTAATTGTCTCTCATTAGGTAAGGGTTTAATTCGTTCTGGTGGTGGTGCGGCTGGATAGGTGGGGGTAGAATTAGGTTGATTGAGACTGGGATTTTTGTCTGTATTACCACTATTATCTACCTTTTGGGCTGTAGCTGGTGTTACCATGCTTGGTAAAGCTATTAATCCCAGTAAGGCGGACGTTATTAATAAATTAGTATGCTTATGAAATAAAGCCATTGTTATATTCCTTTTGATAGAAGTATCCAATTCATAACTTAAAGTAACCTAGAAAGTTTTTACCATAGACTAGGAAAAATAATAGTTGAGGAACTTATACAGAGGTAAAATTTTGTATACATCTAGTACCAGGTATTGGGTGAATATAATTTACTACTACATAAACAAAGTTCACGTAAGTAGACTAAGGACAATTCAACCCACGCAGGTGGGTATTACCCGCGCTACACTAATTAATAGTAGATAGTCTGTCGAGTATGGCAGGCAGGATGCCCACTCCACAAGAATATTATACTTATTGTCGGGTGGGCTTCTAGCCTGCCCATATTATATTTAATTATGATTATACCTACTTAATATTTTGCAGTAACCATTTTCAATTCCTAAAGAATTTATGGGTAGTGGTAAATATGGGTAGTGATAAATATGTAGTGAAATCTCATATTTTCCAACTTAAATTATTCGTTTGTAGCTGT
>JBAXRM010000055.1:0-23879 GCA_037131225.1 Nostocales cyanobacterium ELA583
TAAAACCGCACGAGTCGCTTATATCTCAGGTCTAAAGACACTGAGCTTTACGCTTGCCGGATGCTCTTGTAAGAACTGCTTTAGAGAAAGAAGGATGGACAATCACTGCTGACCCCTATGAGGTAAGCGTTGGAGATGTAGATTTTGAAATTGACCTAGCAGCAGAGATGTTAGCGGCTGAAAAAGAAGAGGAAAAGATTGCTGTTGAAATCAAAAGTTTTATTGGAGGGTCAAATGTTTCCGAATTTCATACCGCCCTTGGGCAGTTTCTTAACTACCAGTATGCTCTGGAAGAATTTGATCCGCAACGAAAATTATATCTGGCAATACCCGATTCAGTTTATAAGTCATTCTTTCAACGTCGTTTTACCAGGTCAGTAATTGCCAGAAATCAAATTAACCTACTTGTTTATGAGCCAAAACAGGAGATAATTGTCCAATGGCAGTAGAAGAATACCGTCAAATCATTCAGAATTTAATTTTAGAAAAAGCGCAAAGGCGATTTTCTCCAGAAAAAATCGAAGCCCAAGCGGTTATAGATACACAACACGACCATTATCTTCTATTACATACTGGTTGGCGCGGGAATAATCGTACTCATGGATGTAGTATACACATTGATATCAAAGACGGCAAAATCTGGATACAGCATGATGGGACTGAAGTGGGAATTGCTACACTACTGTTAGAAAAGGGTGTACCTAAAGAAGATATAGTTTTGGGATTCCACTCTCCTGATATGCGCGAATTTACAGAGTTTGCCACACATTAAAAACTGTAGTTATATAACTAACATTCAGTACCTAATGACCTTTCTATAGCCCGTCTAATATAGCGTTGATAGGGGATACCTTCTTTTTGTGAAACCTTCTTAACTGCTTCTAACATTTGTTCGGACATTCTGACATTGACGCTTTTGTCTTTAGGTTTAAACTCAAAAGTTACTGGCTGAAAATTTCCAGGATGAAGATACTCTGATAAATCATTTTCTAAAAGTGCTTCTATTTCTTCATCCGTTTTAATGCTTGGGAAAGTTTTCTTTGTCATGAATCTACCTTTATTCCAATCTGAGTTGTAGAGACGTTCCATGGAACGTCTTTACATTACAGCAGATACCCCAATAAATCGGGTATCTGCAAAACAATAACCAACAACTAACTACCGAGGCTGAACCTTCAACCCACGACGTTCCAAGATTTGTCGGACTTGGGGACTAGGATTGTAGTTATAACCATAGCTAGAGCGCTCGGAATCATCCATCACTTGAGGTGTCAGTAAGACAATAACCTCTCTGCGTTCATTAGTCTTATTGGACTTTCTAAACAGCGAACCAAGTAGAGGAATATCACCCAAAATTGGTAATTTAGAAACAGTTGTTCGGTCTGAATCTTGAATAATCCCCGAAAGAATCAGCGTCTGTCCGTCTCGTAACCGCAGTTGACCAGATGCCAGACTTCTTGAAGCTAACAGGGTAATATCACCATCAGGACTACTTGTAGTCCCAGCTAGAGAAGAAACTGTAGGGGCAACAGACAAGGAAACAAAACCATTATCATCAATTCTTTCGACTTTCACTTTCAAAGTTAGCCCTGCATCTTTGATGATAGGTTCTCTCAGCGTGCTAGTTATTCTAATGCCTCCGTATACTTGTGAAGTTAAGCTAACTGATGCTTCCTGTCCTTCTTGGACAATTAGGGTGGGGTCAGTCAAAATCTTGGCATTGCCACTTGTAACTTGTGCTGTCAAACTAGCCAGAAACTTTTTAGGATACTGGAATAATGCAGGAACTTTGTATGTTAGTTTTCCAGCATCTATTGCACCTGGTTGCAAAGGATTCGCCTCTGTACCAAAATCTGGGCGTGGTGTGACGGAGCCAAAAGGAGCAGTTGGTTGGGAATCAAAAAACGGTGAGGCGCTGGCTCCAGATGGTAGGGGAAGAGCTGTTACTGTTGGACTTAAAACACTAGCTGCTGTATCTTTTTGACTAGGTGGATTAATACCACCAAAATTGAAACTTGCTGCACCACCATCATTGGTAAAAAAGCTATTACCAAGACCAAAGGAAAAACTAGAGTTAGAGTCTTGAATACCCAAAAGGTTAACATCAATAATTTTGACATTCACCACCACTTGCCGACGACGGACATCAAGCTGTACTAATTGAGAAATTGCCATCTCCACCATCTTTGGATTACCAATTAATGTGACAGAATTGGTACGCTCATCTCCTGAAGCTTGTAACCCTCTCAGTAAAGGTGTGGAATCTTGATAACTAATCCGTTGAGTTTCAACTTTTGTCTCTGTGGTAGTTTGAGTTTGGGTACTCACGGGAGCTACTCCAGCGCCAACAGTTACAGCATTGACACTAGTAACCAATCGTTCCCGGCTGACTGCACTTTCTGCACCTAAAGCCACCAAAAAGTTTAATGCTACTCCCACATTTACCTGATTTAAGCGCAAACTCCGCATGACAGTATCACGGGTGGAGTTAGGTAATTTAGTACCTACAAAAATAGTGCGTCCAGTGCGATTAGCTTCTAAACTACTTAAACGCAAGACGTAGTTAAAAACATCTTGCACTGGTTCGTTTTCGATATCTAAGGAAATTGTTTGAGATGACTGGGTTGCTTTTTCCGCACCACCAGCCGCACCTGGTGCTTTTTCTCCTTCACCACCAATATAAACTACGTTCAAATTAGCGGCTCTTGCTAACAGTGATAAAACCTCTCTCACAGGTGCATCACGCAGTACCAAGCGGGGAACTCGTTCCTGAGTGCCTAAATCAATCACTGTGGGTGATGTATCAATATTCGATTGGGTAATGTCTCCTACTGGTGGCGCAACGGCTCTAGGTAAGAAAGGAGGCGCTTGATTATAAGGTTGATTTGGCCCTGCGGATTGAGCAATTTTACCGTCAATGGTGACTTGAGGATTAGGTACTAAAACATCTGGGCGTTTACCTGGCTGATCTGGTTTATATTCAGATGTTGTAGCTGGTGCTACAAATACTTTTTCCGTAGAGTTATTAGTAGCTGGTGCTGCTGATGCTTTTTCTGTAGAGTTATTAGTAGCTGATGCTGCTGATACTTTTTCTGTAGGATTAGTAGTAGCTGATGCTATTGAATTTGTGGTGGTGGTAAAGCCCAGGGTCAGATTATTATCCTTTCGCATTACGGGCTGATTGCTGGGTACATCATCAATACCTAGAACTGTCACCCGAATGCTATTAGCGTCTAACTGTTTAACTTCAATAGATGCGATTCCCGGTGCTGGGTTTTCTTGCCGGAATTTATCACCTTTAGGTAAACTCAGTTGAGCATTAATCACATCCGCAAATAAAAATTTGTCCTTTTTAGTTGTAAATACTTGGGGACGCTCTCCATTAGCAGTTTTTAAAATTACACTAACTCCTCCTCGAATGGGATTGAGTTTAACATCGGTAATTTGTGTTAGTTGTGCTAGGACTGGTTGGGCTGCTAAGAGTATATAAGCTGCTGCACTCGATACGAAAATACTATTATGAAACTGTTTCACAGTTCATTCCTCACATAAATAAAAGTCTAAATTGTCATCTATTTCTATTTTTTAACCGCTAATTTTAAATTTTGCGGTTTTCGATTGTCTATATAGCCAGTCATTCTCTGGGATTTCCGTATAACCTCCTTGTGCCTAAATATACGATTATTGGAGCAAATGTGGTTATTTTTTCGGTGGTGCGGCTGCGGCTGCGGCTTTAGCTGCTAAATCTGCTGCTTCTTCGGTATTTAGTGGCATTAAAGCTTCTAGTGCAAAAGTTGTTGTCAGTTTACCGATACCAATTTGCACGGGGTTATCTTTATCGTCTGACATCTCTGGTGCAGACAATCGGGAGTTATAGTTTTTAACTAACAATAACGGTTGTAATCGCTCAATGTTTCGCATAATTGATTGGGTTTGTTCAAAGTCTCCCTCAATGTCCACATTGACAATACTGCGTTTGAGTTTACTGTTAACCTCTATCCCAAAACTGCCATCTTCTATCAAAACAGGTTTTTCAGAAACCGGCATAAATCTTTTCATTTTGGCTCTAATGGCATTACCAAAAGCTTTACCATTACTAGAATCTATTAACCGACTGGTATCTAGTAATAGAGTATCCAAACTTTTTTCATCTGCAAATAAAGCTAAAACTTGTTTTTGTTGTTTTTTGGCTTCAGCTAAATCTGCTTCTATTTTACCGATTTGCTGGGCTTGGGTTTTCTTTTGATTAAATTCTGTTTGCAGTTGATCGCGTTTGGTTTGTAGTTGCTGATAGTTATCCCAAGCGGGCATTGCTATGCTAAATAGCATATAACCTGCACCTGCTATACCTAAAAAGCCGACTACACCACCAATAATAGTTGGTGTTAAGGTGATACCGAAAATCACAGGACCAGAATCTTGAATTTCTGTACCTTGATTGGAAAAATTTAAATCATCACTATATGTCATTGGGCAATGACTCCTACTTTTTTGATATTACGAAGTCTATCTACTAGTCCAACTGTGCCTTTTTTCTCTAACTCTTGAATTAAGTCAGATGCTGGCACACTACTTAAACCTGTTTTAATAGTGTATTTAACTACTTGAATAGGTTTAATTTTCACATCAGATTTATCCGCTTTTGGGGGAAGAAAACCTGTAATAGCTGGTGCGTCTACTAATTCTGCTGTCATAATTTTGGTGTCCTCCTTAGTGAAAAATCTAGATTGTCCTAGACTGAGGGCAAAATCGTTTACTAAAGCATAGGAAATAGCAAAACCAGAAATTTCTAAGAATCCAGCAGTATTACTAGGAGTTGCAGCTACAGCACCTTTAACAGGAACAACAGGAGGAAGAGTGACAGCAATTTGCTTAATAGTTTCGATTTGAACTTTGCTAGGAATGCGATCGCGCAAATCCTGTAACATTGCTGACCAGGGGCGTATCTGATCAAACACTGTTACCAAAGCCTTATTTTGGCTATGAATGCCGGCTGCTTCGGCTTTGATTTTGTTAATGTTGGCTATTCTGCCATCTAAACTCTTACCTTCTTCCTCTAATTTTGCTATTGCCTGTGTTAATTCAGTAGTTTTTCCTTCCAGGATTGATAAACCAATAAATACTAAACCCGGTAATACTAAACCTACTCCCACCCCTAGATAAACTGGGATTAAATTCCCTAGTTGAATAGGAGGTCTTTTAGCTTTTGTTACAGTTTGCTTTTGATATTCTGGACGGTCTTCAAGAAAGTTAATATCTAGACTGTACATTGTCTTACACCCCCCTCATTCCTAAACCCAGGATAATACCCAACCCAGGACGTTTAATTAACGGATATTTTTCGGCATCTACCTCCAAAGACAAAGAAGTAATCGGATCTATTTGGGTAGTTGGTAAACCCAATCTTTGAGTAAAAAACTCATCAATTTGTGGTAATCCTCCCCCTGAACCTGCTAACAGAATCTGTGCGACTTCCAGATTTTCACTTTGATTGAGGTAAAAATCAATAGAGCGCCGCAGTTCATCAGCTAATTCTCCCAGAACTCTCAACATAGAAGCCATACCAGGATTACTCCCTGTCAACCCACTATTAGATGTATCTGTTGAATTTGTGGGAATGGTCATGCTTTCCAACATATCCATATTCCGTGATGTGGGTAAGTTCATGCCTTTTGACAGTGCCGATTGCAGTTGATAAGTTCCAATAGATACTGTGCGAGAAAATTGTGGCACACCATTAATAATGATGGCAATTTCTGTACTATCAAACTCAATATCAACTAATACTGCTGCTTCTTCTGGTCCGAATAGTCGCAGTTGATCCCGAATGGTGCGAATGAGGGCAAAACTATTAATTTCTAAGATATCAACAGTTAATCCTGCCTGTTCAAAGGTATTCAAATAGGTTTGCGTGACATTTTTACGAGTCGCAACCAACAAAACCTGAACTTTCTCAATCCCGTCTTCGTCTATAAAATACCCCAGTTTTTGATAGTCAACATCAGCCTCTTCCCGGTCATAAGGTAGATATAAAGATGCTTCATGGTTGAGTACCATGTCCCGCAACTCTTTGTCATCTAATTCAGATGGCACAGGAATCAATCGCACAATAGAATCCCGTCCTGGTATACAAGTAGCAACACGGGTAGCTTTTATTTTGCTCTGGGCGATCGCTTGCTGAATAATTTCCGCCATTCCCGCAGAATCAATAATTTGACCATCAGCAAAGATACCTTCTGGGACTGGTACTGTTGTCAAAGATTCGATTTTTAAGTTTTGGTGTTGTTTACGTAGTTGCACTACGTTCACCCGTTCCGGTGCTAGTTCAATACCAATACCTTTATTGGATTTATTAAAGAAACTAGTAAAGGCTTTAACCACTGTTTTACCCGCTAAATTACTAAAGAAAAATTTTAAACTTAGGAGTCAGGAGTCAGGAGGAAGAAGGAAGAAAAATATTACTTATTACCTATTACCGCAATTGATATATCCTATAGTCTCCATAATGGTATATCCTCTTTTCACCCAGATTAATTCTAAAAATACTATCACCTACGACGATGATTCGATTGCTAAAATTTAAACAACTAGTTTGTTGGGCTTTACTAGGGTTATTTACCAGTTGGCTTGTTAGTTGCAGCACAGGTAATCTGAATAATAATTCCAAACCTACCAATTCTGGCATTGCCACCATTGAGTTTTGGACAATGCAACTGCAACCGCAATTTACCAACTACTTTCAAAGCCTGATTACAACCTTTGAATCACAAAACCCAAGTATCAAAGTGAAATGGGTAGATGTCCCTTGGTCAGCAATGGAGAACAAGATTTTAACAGCAGTCTCAGCAAAAACGCCACCTGATGTTGTTAACCTTAATCCAGACTTTGCCTCCCAATTAGCAGGTAAAAATGCTTGGTTAGATTTAGATGCTAAAGTTCCCAATCAAGTCCGTTCCACCTATTTACCAAATATTTGGCAAGCAAGTACCCTCAATGGTAAGAGTTTTGGCATTCCTTGGTATCTCACCACGCGACTAACTATTTATAACACCGATTTGTTAAAACAAGCGGGTATTTCCAAATCTCCTACCACTTATACAGAATTAAGTCAAGTAGCACAACAAATTAAAGATAAAACTGGTAAGTATGCTTTTTTTGCTACCTTTGTTCCCCAAGACTCTGGTGAAGTGCTGGAATCCTTGGTACAAATGGGTGTCACCCTAATTAATGCTGAAGGTAAAGCTGGTTTTAATACGAATCTTGGAAAAGCCGCTTTTCAATATTGGGTAGATTTGTATAAAAAAGGTTTATTGCCAAAAGAATCTTTAACTCAAGGTCATCGTCATGCGATAGATTTATACCAATCAGGAGAAACAGCTTTTTTATCTTCTGGTCCTGAATTTCTGAAAACAATTGCTAATAATGCCCCCAAGGTTGCCCAAGCTTCCGCAATTGCCCCGCAAATTACAGGTGATACAGGTAAGAAAAATGTCGCTGTGATGAATATCGTGATTCCTCGTGATAGTAAATATCCTGATCAAGCTGTTAAGTTTGCTTTATTTGTTACTAATGATGAAAACCAATTAGCCTTTGCTAAAGCTGCTAATGTCCTACCTTCTACAGTCAAGGCATTATCTGATACTTACTTTAAGGAAGTTCCCACTAATGCGACGACAGCGGAAAAAGGTCGGATAATTAGCGCGGCACAGTTACAAAAAGCAGAGGTATTAACTCCCAAACTTAAAGATTTTAAACTTTTGCAAAAGGCAATTTACGAAAATTTACAAGCAGCAATGTTAGGACAAAAAACTGTAAATAAAGCCGTGGAAGATGCAGCGAAGGCATGGGATAATCGAAATGGGTAATTGATAATGGGTAATTGGGGAGTTAGGGTGGATTTGAGAGTTTTTGATACTCTATGAAGAGTGGGTTTTGGTGGGCAATGCCCACCCTACTAAAATTTTTCAGCAATCGTTTAGGATTTCTATAGTTTAATTGCAAACCCTGATCATCTAAAATCAGTATTATGATAAAATTCACAAAGCTATGATGGAGTTAGCCCCAGATTTTGAAAGTTGGGCAACTACCAGAAATTTGAAAAATCGGAACTATTACGGCTAAAAGCAGAAATGGAAGCAGCCGGTTTTCATGTGGTCTATTTTGAGTCCAGTGAAGATTTAGAAATGACAGATGTAGATATTGCAGATGTGCTATTAGCGATCGCTCGTCGCATTAGTTAAAGTTTAGATCAAATTGTTCTGGAAAAACCACCTAGCAAATTAAATAATTTACTCGTAGGTTCATGGAAAGTTTTAAATTCCGATGTTACCAGTGTTAAAGGTGATATTTCTGGTGTGGGAAAGGTCGGCGTTAGTGTTGAATCAGAAAAGCTATCTCTATCATTAGATATTGCAGAAACCACCACAAAAACAAAAAGTGATAATAACTTACGCGAAAAACTTAGTCAATATCTTGGTCACCAAAAAACCCAATTATTAGAAGCTATTAATCAAGAACTTATAGAACCAGCAATTATTAAATTAAAAGAACAAGGTAAAAAAGGTTTAATGGTAATTGTTGATAACCTCGACCGCATTGATAACCGGGTTAAATGAAAACTAAAATTTTATTTTACCTATAAGCATTTGTAGGGTGTGTTAGGTAAAGCCGTAACGCACCATTAATCAAATTTACGGTGCATTACGCTGTCGCTAACGCACCCTACGAATCTAGGAAAGTTTATATTCCTTGACAATTGATAAAAAATGACCAATTAAATATAAAGAACCGCATAATACAACTTGATTATCTATGGAAGTGAAAGCCGCATCTAAAGCTGAAAATACATCTGGATAGGTGTTACAAAGTTGTAATTTTGGACAAGTTGAAAATGCTAACTGAGTTAATTCGCCTAAATCTGCTGAATTGCTATCGGGAACGGGAACTAAATATAATTTGTCTCCTGCTTTGAGGAGTTCCTGAAAAATATCACCATGATCTTTTGTCGCTAACATTCCCATTACCCAAGTTATATTTTGGGGATTGAAACTATCTACATAATTACGCAAAACTGTGGCTGAGGCTGGGTTGTGTGCGCCGTCAATGAGGAGTTTTTGACTTTGCCAAGTTATCCATTGCATTCTTCCTGGCCACTTGGTTTTACCCATTCCTTTAATAATTGCTTGTTCGGAAATTTGCCAATTTTGTTTTTGCAGAATTTCTAAAGCTGCTAATGCTAAAGCAGAATTATGTAATTGAATTTGTCCCTGTAATGGTAAGGGATATTTTATTATTTCAGAACTTTCTATTTTTTGATATTCTGCCCAATTTTGATTACTTTGACGAGATGGTTCAGGAGTAAAAATCGGGCATTCTAATTCTAGGATACGTGACTTCACAACTTTTTGGGCATCTGCTGGCAATGAACCTATCACAACCGGACAGCCCGGTTTAATAATTCCCGCTTTTTCTCTGGCAATATGGGCTACAGTGGGACCAAGTTGTTGCCAATGTTCCCGACTAATAGAA
This sequence comes from Nostocales cyanobacterium ELA583, assembly GCA_037131225.1. Lineage (GTDB taxonomy): Bacteria > Cyanobacteriota > Cyanobacteriia > Cyanobacteriales > Nostocaceae > Dolichospermum. Next base: position 9,529 of record JBAXRM010000055.1, read on the forward strand.
GTAATAATTGTAACTAAAGGATTATCACAAACATTGGTAGCGTCCAACCGCCCGCCTAACCCTACTTCAATGATAGAAATATCAACTCTCTGCTGGGCAAAATATAACCAAGCGGCGGCGGTAATAACTTCAAATTGAGTTGGTGATTCTGTTTTGGGATTAATAGCTGCTTGAACTTGCTGTATTAATTCACACAATTCATCATGTTCAATTGGTTGTTCATTAATACTCATCCGTTCTGTCCAATCAACCAAATGGGGAGAAGTGTAGCGTCCTGTTTTATAACCTGCCTCAGTAAGTACCGCAGACAAATAAGCACAAACAGAACCTTTTCCATTAGTACCAGCTACATGAATAATTGGCACCTGGTGATGGGGATTTCCCAGCTTTGCCAATAAATCAACAATGCGGGATAACCCCAAATTCACACCAAAATGCTGAAAAGGCTGGAGTAGAGAATCTATATTCATCGGTAATTGGTGATTTGTAACAGGTAATTGGTAAGCGGTAATTTTTTTCTCCATTACCTATTACCCATTACCTAAAATTAAGCTTCTCTGCTTAAAAAGTTTTGTACTTGTCTGATAGCAGCAGCGCCGATATTAAAAGCAGCCCAACCAGCAGCAATCGCTAAAGGTGCTAAAACAATTAATACACGATTATCAATGTCCATATCTACAAACCCTCTGTAAATTAAAAAACTTTAAGTTTTGTCAACCGTTCTCACTTTTATTTTTATCTAAAGTGCGGATTTTTTCCCAGATTCTCTGTAAAGAATAATTAAATGTCAGTTATCAGTTGTTAGTTGTCAGTTGTCAATTATTCATTAGCAGCGTGAAGAAGGGCTAATTGATAGTATTTTTCGGCGTGTTCGATGAGTTCTGAGATTTCTGTATCTGTGAGTTGACGGACTACTTTACCGGGGAGTCCAACGACTAAAGAACCGGGGGGTACGTTTTTAGTAACTACTGCACCTGCGCCGATAATGCTGCCTGTGCCGACTCTTACGCCGTTTAAGACGATTGCACCAATACCAATTAAACTACCACGTTCAATGTGAGCAGAATGTATCACAGCCCGATGGCCGATAGTGACATGATCTTCTAAAATTGTGGGGAAACCTGGATCACAATGGAGAATTGCTCCATCTTGAATATTTGTACATTCGCCAATTTCAATCCGTTCTACATCACCTCTTACCACAGCCCCATACCAAACACTGGCTCTGGCTGCTATAGTTACAAAACCAATAATTGTGGCGTTAGCTGCCACAAAAGCAGCTTGAGAAAATTCTAGAGATTTCCAGTCAGAAGAGATAGACACGATAGAATATGGATATGGAACCTGTGGAACACTGGAGAAACTTCAACCTTTAGGGCTGGTTGCAAAACCAGAATATCACGGCTTGAGACTTCTATCGTCAGGCAGTTGTAAAACTTGTTCTCAGGCACTATCTTCATCATTATGTAGCAGTGAGTAAGTTATCTAAAGTAGTGGAGCAGGAGTGTAAATTTAAACCTACTGGTGCTGACAAAAAAACAATACTATGTTTATACGCACTTCATGATAAATCCAGGCTTTCAGTACCCGATTTTTGGCCCTGAAATACAGTGTCCTCACTGTCGCCAAACTATTTCGGCGTTGACATTGACGGATACTTATTTGTGTCCTCGTCATGGCGCATTTGAAGCTGAACCCAAAACTGGGGAGTTGGTCCATTTACAGTCTGGTCGTCATTGGCGCAGATGGGATAATGAGTGGTATCGTCAACATACTCATCCTGATGGGATTCGGTTTGAAATTCACGAAGCTTTGGATAAGCTTTATACCCAAGGTTATCGTGCCACTAGAATCATTGTTGCTCAACGTTATCAGGAGTTGATGAGTGGCTATCTAGAACGCAGTACACCTTGGCGTTCTGGACAAGGGGAGGTAACTACGGGGGCTAAATTATATGGCTTACCTGTGGAGTTTAGCCCTGATTCCAGTAACGAACCTTGCTGGGAAGTAATTAACTTTGATTTGGATAAAGAACCTGGTGTGCCGGTGCGTTACCCCTATTTTCGGTTGTTTGAGTAAGAAAATTGGTAATGGGTAATTGGTAATTGGTAATTGATAATTAGGAAAAATTATCTTCCCCCTTTCCCCTGTTTTGGGTTTTAAATTGTAGATTAATCCAAAATCTAAAATCTAAAATCTAAAATCCAAAATCCTATGCACCATGCTTCCATTAGAACGGCAAATATCCATCTAGCGATCGCTTTTTATGAGCAGTTAGGGTTTACGGTGGGCGATCGCTTCACCACCGGTTATACTCTAGCTTGCTGGATGGAAGGTTTAGGTGGGAGAATTGAACTCATCCAAATTCCCCAACCTAATCCAGCCCCCGATGCTTTTAATGATGAACATTATGTGGGCTATTATCATCTTGCTTTCAATGTGACAGAGATCACACCAGATTTGCCTACTTGGTTAGAAAGTTTAAAAACACGGTTAGCTATGGTGGCAGGTTTACCACCTCTGAAAATTCTTTTAGAACCTACACAGCAGCAAATTGGCGATAATATCTTAGAAGTTGCGTTTATCGCTGATTCTGACGGTTTACCACTGGAATTTTTACGGTTTTTGCATAAATCATCTTGAAATTACTATTAATGCCTTTTGGATGATACGATATTTTTCCTTTTCAGGTACATTTTTAATTTCCATGAGGTGCAGAAACATTTGTCCAAGTTTTCTAGTCAATTAATATGTGTAACTTAAATTACATATAGCTATTCGCCAAAGATATGCCTTTTTCTTCGCTCGCACAACGACATCGCTTTTCTTTAGTTATCTTGAGTATCTGGGTAATAGCGGCTGTTGTCTTTAATCAAGATGCTGCTTTTAGCCTCAAAGGGGCGAATTTTTCCAACTCCAACCCAGAAAAATCTGATAAAACACTAGGTGCTAAAGAAACACCAAATCTCGCTATTACAGCAAATGTTCGGAAAACAGTCCTAGATAATGGGTTAACTGTAATCACAAAGGAAGTACATAATGCTCCAGTAGTGACAGTGCAGGTATGGTACAAATTTGGTTCAGGTCAAGAAGCACCTGGAGTTAATGGTATTGCTCATCAATTAGAACATATTATGTTCAAAGGTACTAAAGACCGTCCCATTCAATTTGGGCAGTTATTTAGTGCTTTAGGCAGTGATTCTAATGCTTTCACCAGTTATGACCAAACCGCATATTACAATACGGCCGAACGTGATAAACTCACGGCACTGTTGACATTAGAAGCGGATAGAATGCAAAACTCACTGATTGATTCTCAACAGTTAGCTAGTGAGAAACGGGTAGTCATCTCTGAATTACAAGGTTATGAAAATAGCCCAGAATATCGTCTAAATCGCGCTGTGATGATGTCCATTTTTCCTAATCATCCTTATAGATTACCTATTGGTGGGACTAAGGCTGATGTGGAAAAATTCACAGTTGCCCAAGTACGGGAATATTACCAAAAATTCTATAGTCCTGACAATGCTGTTTTGGTAATTGCGGGAGATTTTGACACCGCACGAACTTTAAAAAATGTCCAAGCTGTTTTTGGTAAAATTCCTAAGCGGCAATATTCACCCCATAAGCTTATAACTCCATTACCTGCCGCTAAACCTGCACCTCCGATTAAATTGCAAGAACCGGGAGGAAATCCATTACTACAACTAATTTATCCGCTTCCCCAAATTAATCAGCCAGATATCCCAGCTTTGGAAGTGATGGATTATATCTTGACTGCGGGTAAGAATTCTTACTTGTATCAAGAGTTGGTAGAATCGGGGTTAGCTAATGATGTTTCCGGAAATGTTGCTAGTTTACGTGCGGGTGGCTGGTATGAAATATTAGTAACGGCTGCGGGAAATCAGAATTTAACTAAAGTTGATGCAGTTGTCATCAAGGCGTTAGGGAAACTTGCTAAAATCGGTATCACATCCGAACAATTAGAACGAGCTAAAACCCAATTAACAGCTTCAGTAATTTTGAATAACCGTGATATTACCAAACAAGCTATGCAATTGGGTAATGATCAAATCACGACGGATAATTACCAATATACAGATAACCACTTGGCAAATATTCGCAAAGTTCAAGTTGCTGATGTGATCAATGTTATCAATAAATACTTGCAACCAGAAGCCCGGAAAGTGGGATTTTTTGAACCCACTCAAACAACACAAAGCACTCCTACTCAATCTTATTCAACCGCAACACCAGATAATTTTGCTGTTGATGTTGCTGTTGTTCCAGACCAAGTAAAGAAATATTTACCACCTCTGGATATATTACCCAAAACTGGAGAAAGGCAAATACCCCAACAATTACAATTGGCTAATGGGTTACGCATATTACTGTTACCGGATAAAACTACGCCTACAGTCACTTTAAGCGGACATATCAAAGCGGGAACAGAATTTGAGTCAGATAATCAAGGGGGATTGGCCTCTTTGGTGGCAGAAAATCTGATGAATGGCACGAAAAACCAAGATATGCGGACTATTACTCAAGGATTAGACGCAAAAGGCGCAAATTTGGACTTTGAAGCTTCTCGTGAAGGTGTGCGGATTAAAGGTAGTAGTTTAGCGGTGGATTTACCAGTGTTGCTGGGAACATTAACGGACGTAATTAGAAATAGTACCTTCCCAGAAAAAGAGTTTGCGCTTTCACGTCAACAGGCTTTAACTTCCCTAGATTCAGATTTGGATGATCCTGATAAGGTTGCAAATCGTATCTTTGTGCAGTCTATTTATCCCAAGAAACACCCATTACATACCTTCCCAACTGCGGAAAGTATTGAACAAATTCAACGTCAAGATGTGATTGCTTTTAAAACGCAACATTATCGTCCTGATACTACAGTTTTAGCAATTGTTGGCGATTTTGATGTTAACAAAGTGCGATCGCTCATTCAAGCACAATTAGGAAATTGGCAAGTTAAAGGGCAACCACCAACAGTAAAATATCCCAATGTGGGGATGCCAAAAAATGTAATTAATGTTAATCCTGTTGTTCCTGGTAAACCCCAAGCGATTACTTACATGGGTTATACGGGAATTAATCGTCAAGATAAACGATTTTATGCGGCGATGATCTTGAATCAAATTCTCGGAGGTGATACATTATCAAGTAGACTGGGGGCAGAAGTGCGCGATCGCCAAGGTTTAACCTATGGAATTTATAGCAATTTCATTACAGGTAAGAATGTCGGTACATTTCTCATTGAAATGCAAACTAGTCCAGAAGACGCACGCAAAGCAATTTCCAGTACCCGTAACCTCCTGAAACAAGTTCATCAACAAGGTGTTACTCTACAGGAAATAGAAACAGCCAAACGTAATTTAATCAGCAATTACAATATTTCTTTGGCTAATCCAGAACAGTTAAGTCAGAGAATCGTCATGAATGAAGTTTATGGCTTAAATCAGGGAGAATTGCGCTCATTTATCAGCAAAATAGAGCAAGTTAACCTCAATCAAGTCAATCAAGCTGCCCGTGAATTACTACATCCTGATAAAATTGTAGTTGTCACAGCAGGTCCACCAATTCTGGCACATAAAAAGATTAAATGAATATTATTCATGGATAATGGGAATAGGTGTGATTTGCAAATATCTATTCAGCCATGAGTAACTTCTTAATTAAGGTCTACTACAATCTACCTCGAATCATCTGTATATTTTCCCTGCTAATCAGTCTGGTAATCATGGGTGTATCTCCAGCAACAGCAGAAAACCTATCTAATAATTTACTAAAACAACCAGCTATAGAGATTACAGTTAGCTTGGGTAATGTCGGTAATGAATTAAAATTTGAGCCAAATCATTTAGAATTTATCCCCGGCAACCGCTACAATCTTAAATTAAGTAATCCTAGCCCACAAAAACACTATTTTACCGCTAAAGACTTTACTGATGCAATTTGGACGCAAAAAGTTGAAGCCGGGAATGTAGAAATTAAAGGTAATATTCACGAATTAGAACTTAAACCTGGTGCAGCAGCAGAATGGGTATTTGTACCTGTTAAACCAGGGAAATATACTTTGCGATGTACTATAGCTGGACACACGGAAGCAGGAATGAAAGGGGAAATTGTCATTAGGTGATAATCATACGCGATCGCTTACCTCGGAATACTCCCCGAACCATAATATCCCAATGTTAATAAAATATACTCTAAACGGTTAAAACTTGGACTATTATACTCAACACGGCTTAATCATTTGATTCTGTGGGTAGGGGTTTTTATGAAGTTATTTTTAATAATAGGAGACTTCCAATAAAAAAAATATCCTAAAATTTCTTGTGGTGTAGGCATCTTGCCTGCTGATAATACAATACAAGGACGGGCAAGATGCCCATCCCACAAGATTGGATAGCGTTCGCGGAATAAGTAGGGCGATCGCCTTCCGCAAATCAGAAAAGCGATCGCACGGTAAAATGACTTTGATGAAAGATAAGCGATCGCTCTCTGGGATAAGTAGGGCGATCGCCTTCCACAAATCAGAAAAGCGAACTGCTTGCAGCAGCGCTTCGCTATCGCTCTCTGGTAAAATGGCTTTGATGAAAGATAAGCGATCGTTCTCTAGGACAAGTAGGGCGATAGCGAAGCGCTCCGCAGGAATCGCCTTAGAGGGTGTTTGAAAAGTTTTGAATGTATAGACTGACCCCTCTCCAAACCTCTCCCCTGCAAGGGGAGAGGCTTTAAAACCCCCATTCCCTTGCAGGGAAGGGGGGTAGGGGGGTTAGGTTTTTGGAGATTACCGGTTTGATATAATACTTTTCAAACAACCTCTTATCCCTACAGGGAAGCAAGCTACTTTTAATCTGAAAGGTAAGTTACGCTTTGGAAAGATTAAGCTATAATAGACAAATATAATGTTCAAAGTAACAACTATGTCAACCAAAACACTGGATATTCAACAATTACAAATCAGTGTTAGTCAATTACTCTCCTTGATTCAAAATGACCAAGAAATAGTAATTACTGATGGGAATACTCCCATTGCTAGATTAACTCTACTTAATTCTATTGAGCCAAATGTCTGGGAATCAGAAAATACTCCACGTCCCGGATTAAATTTAGGTGCAATGGTCATGAGTGATGATTTTGATCAACCTTTATCCGATGAATTTTGGTTGCAAAATCCATGAAATTACTGTTAGATACACATACTTTTATTTTTTGGGATAGTCAGCCATCAAAACTGTCTCAAAGAGCCTTAGAGCTATTGACGAATAAAGATAATCTTAGATTATTGAGTGTTGTTAGTCTCTGGGAAATACAAATTAAACAGCAGTTAGGTAAACTAACATTAAATAAAACTTTAGAAGAAATTATTCTTATTCAACAAAATAATTACATCGAAATATTACCAGTTACTGTTGCTCATATTTTAGCTTTAGATAGTTTACCCCTGTATCATAAAGATCCTTTTGATCGGTTATTGATTGCTCAAGCTAATAGAGAAAATGCTGTGCTGATCAGTTGTGATTCTGTTTTTGCTAATTACTCAGTTCAAGTTGAATGGTAGTTTGTTTTGTTTGCTAAAAAGCGATTCCTACGGAGCGCTTCGCTATCGCCTTCCACAAATCAAAAAAGCGATCGCTTTCCGGTAAAATGACTTTGATGAAAGAAGAGCGATCGCTCTTTGGGATAAGTAGGGCGATCCCCTTCCACAAATCAGAAAAGCGATCGCTCCTATTGCGATATAAAGCGGTCATTTCACCGCCGCAATCCTGTAAATAAATGGAATGTGAGATATAATTAATTTGTTATTCGATCAATTTATAGGAGTCCGGTTTGATTCTTGTTCATTATACTGAGACTCAATCGTTGATTCGATGGGGTTTACGATTTACAGCTTGTTCAAAAATCAAATAGTAGCCCTCATTATGGCTATCCCAGAACTTGAACAACAACTCTTACAGCTTTCATTCAACGATAAGTTGTATATTTAAAGTTGCACTTCCACCTGTTCCCATAATTCCTTGAAGAATGTAACCTTCTTGCTGCCAAGTCTCACTTCCAGTTACAGCCTTTTTAACTTTGCCTTTTGTCATACCTTTATTGTAGTACATATCATCTAGCAAATTTTTATCTGTTTGGCTATCAAGGTTGATAATAGACAGCTTGAACCAGTTTTCGTAAATACCGTAGTTATAAGGAATAGACCACATAATTGCAAGTTTTTTATTCGTGTTTTTTATTTCATAGGTTACTACTCCCCACGTTCCAAATGTTGAATACTCTGTCTTACGAGATGCAACAAAGCCTACTTCTTTTTCATAAATATTTAAGTCAGCTCTTTTTATTTCACCATGCTCCAAATAGTATTTAGGGTTTATTAATTCTTTTTCTGTATCATTTGCAATGGCAATGGCAATTTTACGGATTACATTCATTGAGCAAAGAATTTCTTCTAATTCTTTGGATATTTTGGAAGACTCTGTAATTGGAGTTGTAGAAATGCCAAGAAATCTTGGAACCGTCAAGACATTGGCTCCTAAAATAAACGGGTTTCCTAATGGACTTTCCATTTTTACTGTCTGACCAGTGACCATCTTTGTTGGTTTTTGACTATCAGTATCGAATTGTAATGGACACGGCCAGAAAACAATTTTATTAGTTGATTTTGTCTCTATAGTTACGCCATCTACCACAACCAAACTGACGCAGCAGCGAAGATTTGAACCCCCCTGACCGAAAAAGGTGTTCCAAGATTGAGGTCGAGACCAAGTTTCTTTTTCATGATAAGCTAATTGAAGTGCCGCAGAATTGTACCACGGCTTATAGTTGTTTAGGTCAGGATTTAGCGTACTTTTCTTAGAAAGTGGTGCCGAAACAAAGGTAATTATTTTTTTAAATTCAACATTGATAATTGTCTCTGAATTATCTATTTTGTCTCCTTGAAATAGAGAAAATTCTGGCGACTCGATATTTCCACTTGCCCAAGACTGAGAAACGTTGGGAGACTCTGAAGTGGTATTCACGCTAAAACTAATACTTGATGAAGCTTCTAGCTCTTGTTTCAGGTCTTTGATTGTTTTGTTAAATGCTTTAATGTCAGTAGTACCACCTATAGCCGTCCAAGTTTGAACTGCTTCGCTTACTATTGGATTATCTGGTTTGAGACTTTGAATAATCGCTCCATAATTATCGGAGAAAAGATTAATCTGTGCGGGGTTATAAAAATGATTGAGCGACTTAGGAGGAATTACATCAAAAATATTCCAGAGGGTTTCTGATGTATAGTTAAGGACTTGGTTTCCCTGCATTAGTTGAAAACTTGTCGGGTCTAGGCGACATTTATCAACGACGGTATGATACCATCGTTCTATAATGTCTGGATTAAAGTTGGCGTTATTCATTATCCTAATCTCCCTATTGCGGTGGATATAAGTCCTAGAATAATTTAAACAAGCGTCGTAAAGAACTACACTACAGAAGGCAATCTCTGCCTCCTGCCGCTCTGGTGTTCTGGAGGTGCCTGTTTGTTTAGCCTCCAAATATCTTCCCACAGGGAGATACCAGTACCCCTAGCACGTACGGGTTCCCAACGTTAGAAGATGATTTGATTGAGATACTGCCATTATCATTGAAGGTAATGTCCGTACTCCAGCCGCCCTGTCCTTGTGTCTTGAAGAACGGCCAGTACCCAGCACTTGCGGCAGTCTTAAATGACTCCCGGTCGGACTGTGATACGGAGGCGGTAGTAGTCATCGTACTAGAGATCCCATCAACGACGACAAGAGCTACACTCAGGTTTTTTAGTTTACCGTCTGGACCAAACGTATCTTCCCAAGTCGGGGGGGTGCGTTTCCACAGGTTGTTGTCGTTTTGTTGGTACGCCGTTTGAATAACCTTGGAATCATACCAAGGTTCGTACTTTGACAGGTCGGACTCCAGGGTATTCTTCGTACTAAGTTGACTCGCAGTCAACGTAGCCACCCTGCTAAATTTAACCACAAGTTGGACCCCCTGCTGCTGGATATCTTGGGAAAACTGCTGCAAAGGCTGTGAAACACTCCCTCTGAAGAATCCATACTCACCCGACACCTTGCCGGATGCCCAGGAACTTGATGTGTCAAAGGATTGTGTTTTGCTATTGAAATCCACTGTTTTTGCTTGCCCACAGTCGATGGCATTCTTGATATCTTGTGCCGTAGCACTGTAGGCGAATATCTTTTTCTCGCTCGCCACTTTCCATTTAGCAGCTGCGGCACTGATAAAATCGACTTGAGAAAGTATGCCTATTCCAGCGACAATAGTTTCTTGACTTTGTCCGTTTTCCAAACACCAGTTCTGGAACTGTGCCTTTTTGTATTTAAAGATATCAACAAGAGGTTCAGTGGGGGAAGGTGACGGGTTTGCGCTACTAGAAAGGGTTGTGTAATTAGCCCAGCTGATATAACTATCACCAAGCAGTTCTTTTATTTGCTGTTCTATTTCAGAAATCAGTCCTATTCCAGATTCGATCTTTGCTTGACTTTGCCCGTTTTTCAAACCCCAGTTCTGGAATTGAATCTTTACTATCTCTAAGGGGTCAGGCTCTCGATCTGGATTTGGGGGGGGTTGATAGGATATTGGGTCAGGTGGGGTTGTGTAATTCGCCCAGCTGATATAACTATCACCAAGCAAATCTTGCATAGCAGACTGAGAAGAATCTTGCGGATATAAGTTTTTGATTACTGCTCCGTAATGTGTTGAGAACGAGTTGCTTCCGAATTCATATCGATCGTCGATTTGGTTAATAGATTCAGGAGGAATCCTATCCATAATTTTCCAGATAGTCAGACTATCTTCGGTGGAAAGCAAGCCTTTGACAAGCTGAAAAGTCTGCGACTCAAGCCCACAACTCTGCACTAGTGCGTTGTACCACTGTGAGGTAAGCTTTTTGGTGTTATTCATTTCCTAATCTCCGTATGGGGGTTGGTATACGCCCCTGAGAATAATTTAAAGAAGGCAAAAGGCAGAAGGACAAATACAGATGGGGACTCAACACCATCTGATTTGAAGCACTCAACATAAGTGTTTGGGGGGATGTAAAGCCTCGCTCTTTGTCTAAGCTGTTACGCAGCTAAATTTAATATTTTGCAGCCTAGAGTCCTTCCAGTAATGCTTTTGGGCAAAAAAAGCAAATGCGTAACAGCTTACAAGACGTTCCGCTAACCGTCTGCCCTCTACCTTTCCTGTTAAACCAGAGACACAAATAAACCGGGAGACACAAGCAATCTCTGCCTTATGCCGCCCTAGCATTCTAGACGTGACTGTTTATTTAACCTGTAAATGCATCTTTAAAGGGAGACACGAGTACCCCTAGCACGTTCGGGTTCCCAGCTTTAGAAGATGATGTGATTGAGATACTGCCATTATCATTGAAGCTAACATCCGTGCTCCAGCCGCCCTCTCCTTGTGCCTTGAAGAACGGCCAGTACCCAGCACTTGCTCCAGCCCTAAATGACTCCCGATCGGACTGCGATACGGAGGCGGTAGTAGTCATCGTAGTAGTTATCCCATCAACGACGATAAGACCTATAGTCAGGTTTTTTAGATTGCCGTTTGGTCCAAATGTATCTTCCCAAGTAGGGCTGGTGCGTTTCCACACGTTGTTGTTGTGTTGTGCGTATGCAGTTTGAATAACCTTGGAATCATACCAGGGTAGGTATTTTGACAGATCAACATCCAGGGTATTCGGATTAGTGAGTGGACTCCCCATCAGCGTTGCCATCTTGTCATATTTAACCTGGATCTGCACCCCCTTCTGCTGGATCTCCTGCGAGAACTTATCCCAGGACGCTGAAGCACTCGCTCTGAAGAATCCATACCCACCCGACACCTTGCCGGATGCCCAGGAACTTGATGTGTCAGAGGATTGGGTTTTACTATTGAAATCCACTGTTTTTGCTTGCCCACGGTCGATGGCGTTCTTGAGACCTTGTGCCGTAGCGCTGTAGGCGAATATCTTGGCTGCGTTCGCCACTTCCCATTTAGCAGCTGCGGCACTTATAAAATCAACTTGAGAAAGTATGCCTATTCCAGCGACAATAATTTCTTTACTTTGTCCGTTGTCCAAACACCAGTCCTGGAACTGTGCCTTTTTGTAAGCGGCGGTGTAATTAAAAATATCCTGGCTATATGTGGAGGATAAAGGATTGGGTTTTGCTGGCCCTGGATCGGGCTTTACCTTGTAATTCACCCAATCAATATAATCATCACCAAGCAGTTGTGCCATAGCACCACTATCTTGCGGAAGCAAGTTGTTGATTACAGCGCCATAGGTCGATCCGAAACTATTCCATTGTGACGGATTAAAGAAGCTATTCAGAGCAGCAGGAGGGAGAGAATCAAACATCTCCCAGATTTTAGTCGATGTGGTACCAAGACTAATAGACCCTTGGGCAAGTTGGAATTGTCCTGGTGCTAAACCCGTGCCAGCGGTGACGGCATTGTAGTACTGTTTCGTGAGTATATAGATTGCATCAGATCCAGATGACATAACTTTATCTCCTGTTTAGATATGAAGAGTGTTTTAAACATCGTCAATTTTTAGACGTTTCTCAACCGCCATTTGTGAATTTTTCGAGTTAGCAGCATTTTTTCTTCCCAAAAATTCACCCTCAACCCCCAGAAGTCTTTTGCAACTTACCTTTCAGCCGCTTCAAACTCTTCTCCACTTCCCCACGAGCCGGATACAACAACTGTTGACTCAACGCACCTTCATAAGCCCGTATCGCCCTCACTTTATCCCCCAAACCCACCAAAGCCCTCCCTAACCAATAATCAGCCGCAGCCGGTTTCAACGCCCTCAATTCCTGACATCCTTCACAAGCCGCTTCCCACCATCCCTTACTAGCCCCAACATCCCCCAGCACTTGGTAACTCTCCCCCAGCCACACCGCCGCAGGTACTGATTGCAGATAACCCCCTGCTGGTAAAATATGCCATCCTTTGTCCAACGCTTCCACAGCTTCTTGATGTTTTCCAGCCAAAGCTAACACCCGCCCATGACGAAACCAAGCGTCAGCTAATTGGGGTTGTAATTGCGTCCCCTGTTCCGAAACCTGACAACCCCGTTCAATTTCTTGAAAGTGTTCCACCAAGTCCCGCCCCGCAGTCGCCCAAACACTCCAGCGTTCAGGAAACCGCCTCAGCATTTCCTCCACGATGGAAGCAAGAGTCGTCTTACTCCCCTCTCCTCGTAGGAGAGGGGTAGGGGGAGAGGTCACAAAAGGTAAAATTTCACACAACGCTCGATAAATTTCACAATCATGGGGATACAGTTGATTAGCTTTCCCCATCATTTGTGCCGCTTTCTGATATTCCCCCGTCTCAAACAAGCACCGTCCATAATAATACCAACCATAAGGATGATTTGGGTGTTCTGCGGTAAACTCTGCTAACACCTCCACACCTTGCGCCCAATCTCCTCGGAAAATGTGATAATATGCCAGGGACTTGTGAGCCTCAACTCCATCAGGAGTCTGTCGCAGTAGAAAGGTAATCATCTTTTTAGTTAGCTTCCCCTCCTCACCAGATACCAATCTCATCTGACAACGCTGCTCAATTTGTCGTTGCAGTACCCGAAAATCATCCCCAGCTAAGGTTATAACCCTGCTCAACCGCCCTCTAGCTGTTGGAATATCCCCCACCGCCATCAGTGCGTCATAGCTGGAAATCAAGGAGACAACATCATCTGGGTTGATTGACAAAACCCGCTCCAAGGCGCTGAGAGTACCAAGAGGATTTTCTCTTTGCTGATGTACCTGTGCCAAAGCCAGCCAGTGAACTACTTTGTCAGGTTCTAAAGCTGCTGCTAAATCAAATGCCATAATTGCCTTCTGACTCTCACCTTGGCAAACTGCAATCAATCCATTTATATGATTCTGAGTCCCTTCATTGTCAGACAACAATAGGGCTTTTTGATATATTTGTATAGCCTCTTTTTCGAGTCCCATTAACTGCAAGATTTTCCCCAATTGCAGTCGCACATCAATTAATTGAGGTTGTCGTTCAATCACTTGACGATATTCTGGAATAGCTTGTTGCCAATTTCCTATTTCATAAAGTAAATCAGCCAGTTCTAATCTTTTTTTCCATCCTTGGGGATATTTCTGGACATACTTAGTTAAGGTGATGAGTTTCTGTTTTTGTCTAGCTGACTTTTCCTCTACAACCAAGTGAGCATTCAGTTCCAACCCAGAGAATTGGGTGAACTGTACCAATGAGGTGGCAATGTTTCCAGACATATTAAGGTGACTTTACAGCACTTCCGGCTGTAATGAGGTACACTAGATTAAAATACAAATACTTTA
>JBAXRM010000056.1:0-23154 GCA_037131225.1 Nostocales cyanobacterium ELA583
GCTTGCTTGATTACTCTTACAAGCTCAGTGGCTTTAGCCCTGAGTTACTGACAATCCAGTTTTTTACAAGAACCTGAAAAAGGTTCCAAATAATTGAAACATTTATTAATACTCAGGAAAAATATATCATGTTGGGGGTATGACTAAGGCGAGTCAATCTATTAAACTGGATTTTTGTAGATGAGATTTAATTAAAAGAAAACCTCTCAATTAAGAATATGCTAAACTCTCTCAATTCCCTTCTAGGTCGGCATCCAGAACAGATAAAAGCCAATGTAGAGATATACACTTGGCAAACCTGCCCCTACTGTATTCGCGCCAAAATGCTACTTTGGTGGAAAGGTGTTAATTTCACTGAATACAAAATTGACGGCGACGAAACGGCAAGATCAAATATGGCAGAACGCGCCAACAGCCGCCGCAGCGTCCCTCAGATTTTCATTAATAATCAACATATTGGCGGTTGTGATGACCTGTATCATCTAGATACAAAAGCCCAACTTGACCCCTTGTTATTTGATTTAGCAGGTAATGGGTAATTTTCTTCTTGTTTTCCCTTCTTTCTTCTTTCTTCTCCTAACTCGGTGATTCCTAACTCGGTGACTCCTTCTTCTGACTCCTCTCATGCTTGAATATCCAGAATATTTAAAACATCGAAAATGGATGAATCACGCCTTAGAATTGGCACAGGTGGCGGGTGATGCTGGTGAAGTTCCGGTAGGTGCGGTGATTGTTGATATTGATGATCACTTAATTGCTGTGGGTGAAAATCGCAAAGAACGAGATCAAGATCCGACTGGACACGCGGAAATTATGGCTATTCGGGCGGCTAGTCAAGTTTTACAAAGTTGGCGCTTGCATCAATGTACTTTATATGTCACTCTAGAACCCTGTCCAATGTGTGCCGGTGCTATAGTTCATTCACGATTAGCAAAATTAATCTATGGAGTAGACGATACCAAAACTGGCGCAATTCGTACTGTTATTAACATCCCTGATCACCCAGCCTCCAATCACCGTCTAAAAGTGCTAGGAGGTATTCTAGAATCAGATTGTCGAGAACAATTACAAAGTTGGTTTGCTACTCAACGCCAGCAAAAATAACAGACACAGCTAAAACTGTCCAGATGGGAAAACAAAGTTGTCCCAGAAAATCTACGGTGGACATAATCAAGTTTGCGTCATCTTTCATTCGCCTAAAAACCAGCCACCTTCATGAGCAAATTATCCTCTGCTTCTACTAATTTCCATTCACAAACCATAAATACACCTGTAAATTCTCTGATAGCTCAGAGTACCTCGCGGGTTTCTCCTTGGTTAGTTCCTGTAGCCTATTTTTTAGGACGTTGCATAGTTCTGCCATCTTTCTTTAGACATATTAAAGTTAAGGGACACGAGAATATCCCTAAAAGTGGTCCGGTAATTTTTGCTCCTACTCACCGTTCTCGTTGGGATTCTTTGGTATTACCCTATGCTACTGGTCGTCATGTCACGGGTAGAGATATGCGGTTTATGGTAACGAGTAATGAATGTCAGGGTTTGCAAGGTTGGTTTGTTTTGCGAATGGGTGGTTTTCCTGTGAATATTACCCGTCCGGCGATCGCTACCCTCCGGCATACGGTAGAGTTAATGCAACGAGGGGAAATGTTAGTTATTTATCCTGAAGGTGGTATTCACCGTGATGGTCAAGTTCACCCTCTTAAACCAGGAATTGCCCGTTTAGCTACCAGTGCTGAATCTATCTACCCAGGATTGGGAATTAAAGTGATTCCTGTGGGTATCCAATACAGTGAACCATATCCTCATTGGGGTACTGATGTGAATATTCATATTGGCGAACCTATTAAAGCCGCAGATTATATAAATGGAAATCTCAAGCTAGAAGCCAAAAGACTCACAACAGATTTAACTCATAAATTAAAACAATTAAGTCATCAAGAATCCAAAATTTGCGATCGCATTTTTGTAGAAATTCATAATTAGTCAATTCAACATTAAATCAGCAGTTAAAAAACTGAACTTTTAATTAGTCCGTGCAAGCGGACTTTGTTTGTATAGTCGTGACTTCCAGTCGCTTTTTCAATTCATCATGACAGTTTTAATTATCATATTTGTTCAGATTTTCTTTCTAGCCGCACTACTAAAAATAATCTTTTCTCTGATTGATAAAGCTGTAGCTACCTACAGAAAACTAACATTATCACCCAACAGAAACCAGAAATTTAGACAAGTATTTATGCGGTGGGGGAAGAATGAATTCAATTCAAAAGTTTTTAAATCTAGAAGCCACGGACATTCCGGGCTATGGCATCAACTACTAATCAGAGTCAATTTTGATACTCCCACCGCTGAAAGATTAATCAAGCACCTGAAGCAAAGACATCCCGGACAAACTGACAGATGGTACATAGAAAAGGCAATTTGGGATCTAGAACGAGACAAAGGACGTTATTAAGTATTCCCAATTCCTGATGAACAAATTAGTAATTAAGGGTGATAAACAGGTTAAAATAGCGATCGCACAAGTCCTGTTGACAGATGAATTCATCGTTGGGCTTTTAGGTTACAAATTTTTAGTAGAACTAGCTCGTCTAAATCTGTTCTATATTATCCCTAAAAACGCATTTGTTAAACCACCAACAGCAGAGTCAGCTTATTCCCCAGATATTTTGTTATTAAACCCCAGCAACTTAGTTAACGAGTCACTATGGGAGAAACAGTCAACACTTACCAACCCTCAATCAGTCCCCCTGGTCGTAGAAGTTGTTAGCACTAATTGGGGAGTTGATTATGGTAACAAAGTTGACGACTATGAAGCAATGGGTATCCCTGAATATTGGATAGTGGATTACTTAGGGTTAGGTGGTAGAAGATTCATTGGTAGTCCCAAGTTACCAACGCTATCAATTTACTCTTTAGTTGATAACGAGTATCAAGTCAATCAGTTTAGGGGTGATGACGTGATAGTTTCACCAACTTTCCCAGGCTTAAGTTTGACTGCTAAGGAAGTTTTACAAAATCAGTAGTGTTATAAAAATAGGTAATTTACGGATAGGTTTTGCATCATAGCATCAATATCTTAGTAGGTTGGGTTGTTAGCGTTAGCGTTGCGAAGCAATGGCACGTTCGCGTAGCGTGCCGTAGGCATAACCCAACCGATACGTCGGGTTTCTCTTCGGTCAACCCGACCTACGGAAAAATGGCTAAGGTATTGAGCATAAAAACAATTTTCTAGTCCAAATTTAGTCCAGAGCAAAAATGCAAAAGTTTAAAAGCCAGTGGGTGAGGAGGGAATCGAACCCGCAACCAATTGATTAAGAGTCAACTGCTCTACCGTTGAGCTACTCACCCGTTGATAAAGCCATAATATCAGACTTTTGACTTTGGCGCTAGTGGTGCAATTAAAAAACTGGAAGCAAGGGAAATTGCATAATAAATGTAATGTGACTGTTAGCACTTAGAACATGAATCCATCCATTTAAACGCTGTACCATTGTTTTTACCAAAGCCAATTCTAAGCCGGTGTTCTGTGCTTGCCAAGAAGAATGTTTGGGAATGCGGTAAAAGGGCTGAAAAACTTGTGATAATTCATGGTGGGGAATCTCCACACCAGAAATACTGACTTTTAATTCTACCGTGTCTGCATTCAAATCAGCGGTAATTGTGATGGATTGACCTGCGGAAGCGCATTGACAAGCTTGGTTAAGTAATAAAGTTATAACTTTTTCTAAATCAGTGATGTCTGTGGATAAAGGGGGAATTTCTGTGGAGATATCCAGGTGTAACTGTTGTTGCTGACAATTGGTAACATCTCTAAAAGACTCAACAATAGGAAATAACCAAGTTGCAAAATCAATCGTAATTAAAGTAAGAGGTTCAGGATGGTTGGGGGAATATGCAAAGCTAAGAAGATCATTAAGTAATTTATTTTCTCTTCCGCATTCATCATCTAAAATTTGTACTAACTGGGATACTATTTCTCTATCTAGAATTCCTGCTGGTGTCATCAGATTTTCTAATGTTTGCACAGCCAGACTAATATTAGTAATTGGTGTGCGTAATTCTTGGGAAAGATGTTTGATAAATTCGTTTTGATGATGTTCTCGGGTTTCTATTTCCTTAATCTGGGCTTTGGTTTTTGCATATAGTCGAGATTGACGAATTGCGATCGCACATTTATTAGCTATTTGCTGTAAAAAGGCTATTTCTAATTCTCCAAATTTGGCTTCTGTGTGGCGAATTAGCCAAATATTCCCCAAAATATCTTGATTATCAAAAATCGGACAAGCCAGTTGACTCATAAGCTGTAAACTAGAATAATGTCCTGGTAAAATTTCCACAGATTGCCAGATTTGTTTTTGTAATAGAGACTGATAAATTTGAGGAAAGTCGGCAATTTTTATAGTTAAGTCTTCAAAATGTGCTAAATTGGAACTATATTCATAGGTAACTGTAGTAGAAGTTAGGCAGGAATTATAAAATTCAATTTGACAGCGATTAAGTGATAACAAATCAACTAATTTCTGAGTAATAATCGTTAATATTTTTCGATCATCTAGACTATCACGGATTTGTTCGGTTATATATTGCAATAACTCTTGAAATTTCTGAATTTGCTGGATTTTTTGAATATATTCCTGTCTTTCTAACTCCAATTGAATTTGTAAATATTCTACCTGCTGTTGTAATTGTGCTGCTGATATATCCACACCCGATTGCATAGATACTTCTGAGCAAAATATCGGTGAAGACGGTAATTGCGTCCATTTGGAGATGGATTTAACTTGATTTAGATTCATGCAAGAATTTAGGAAAAGAAATAATGGATAATTGATAATTTGGGAGGAGGTAAGTGGAAAGAATACTTACTCATGACTGATCTTTCCATCTGCCTATTACCTATTCCCTAACTAGGAAATGACATGAGTATGGGAAAGCATACCAAATATTGTGTATTGCTGATAACAACCCTTGTGACGGTTTGTAAACAGGTACGTTAAGTTACAGCTAATTCTATGACCTTATTCTACTACATTGTTAAAAATTAATCCTAATTTTTTATAAATCTGCATAGAAAAAGCTTATACTGCACTTGTTTCCGAAATCATAATTTCTAGAATTTTCTCCCTCTAATTTATGAATAACTCAAAATCTCAACCCAGTATTTTATGGGTGCAAGTTTTAGCTTTAGCAGGATTACAAGCAGCAATTACCCTAACGTGGTTAGTTTATAATTTATATTTACCCAAGCTTTTAACTCAATTTGGTTTTCCTGCATCCTTAGCAGTTGGTTTACTAGTGTTAGAAAATGCCTTGAGTGTGGTATTAGAACCACTCATGGGAGGACTTTCAGATCAAGCTATCCGCTGGTTAGGAAGTCGCTTTCCCTTCATTTCCGCAGGTGTAATTTTAGCTTCTACCTTATTTATTGCCATCCCTTGTATTGTTACCTTTATTCCCCCAACGGAAGTAATCAGAGGAATTTTACCATTAGCTTTAGTAGCTTGGGCATTAGCAATGACAGTATTTCGCTCTCCCGCAATTTCCTTATTAGGAAGATATAGTAAAATACCAAAAGAGTTACCATTGGCTGCAAGTCTTCTAACTTTAGCAGGGGGAATAGTTGGTTCTTTTCGAGGAATTGCCAATACATTTATTTTAAGTTTAGGGCCTATTTTTGCTTTTTCTCTAGCTTCATTTGTCC
The DNA here is from genome assembly GCA_037131225.1 of Nostocales cyanobacterium ELA583. Taxonomy (GTDB): domain Bacteria; phylum Cyanobacteriota; class Cyanobacteriia; order Cyanobacteriales; family Nostocaceae; genus Dolichospermum. The sequence goes on from JBAXRM010000056.1 coordinate 5,705, forward strand.
TTTTGGGTGCAGCTTTTATATTACGGTTTTTTCATCCTTCAGAAATACCAGAAAACACAGAAGTTATCAAAATACCAATTCCAAAATTAGGTTTAATTTTAGTAACAGGTTTTAGTATAGCCTGGGGTTCTCGATTACTTATGGATGCTATTGGTAAAACAATCAAAACCCAACTGCATACAAATGATATCACGGTAATCATGTTAGGAATTAGCTTAACATTAGCTGTTGCTGCCTTACCTGCGGGTTTTTTCGCCGTAAAAATCGGTAATCTTCGAGCAATGTTAGCGGGTATTTTTACAACTATTTTATCAATTATATTAATGTTAAATATAGGCGCAAATTTCCTAATTATATTATTGACATTAGCCGGATTTAGTTTAATTATGAATGGGGCATTTCCCTTTGTTTTGGAATTAATGCCGCAAAGATGGGCAGGATTAGGAATTGGCATCTATTTTGGTGGGTTTTCTTTAGCTATGAGTCTCTTTGGCTTTATATTTCCACCAACTATCACATCTTTAATTGCTGGAATTAGTGCCGCCTTGGCTTTTTTACTAGCGTCTGTGTGTATTATGGTAAGTGGAAAATATAGTAGTGAAAATTAAATATACGTGATATAAAACCCTTGTAGTAAAGACGTTCCATGGAACGTCTCTACATTTTATCCCCTATTCCCAATTTCCCCATGACTAACAATCTAGATTTTCGCATTGAAAAAGACTCAATGGGCGATCGCCAAATTGCCAACAACGTTTATTATGGTATTCAAACTCAAAGGGCTATCGAAAATTTCCCCATTAGCGGCATCAAACCTTTACCCACTTATATAGATGCTTGTTTATATATTAAGAAAGCCACTGCTATTGTCAACGGAGAATTAGATTGTATTCCCGCAGATATCAGTAAAGCGATTATTCAAGCTACTGATGAAATTTTAGCAGGTAAGTTGCGTGATCAGTTTGTTGTTGATGTTTATCAAGCTGGTGCGGGAACTTCCCACCACATGAATATTAACGAAGTTTTGGCAAATCGGGCTTTGGAAATTCTCGGCAATCAAAAAGGTAATTACAAACTCGTTAGTCCTAACGATCATGTAAACTACGGGCAGTCTACCAATGATGTCATCCCTACTGCTATCCGTATTGGTAGTTTATTGGCACTTTCTCAAACCTTGCACCCCGCGTTAGACCAGGCAATTTCGGCTTTAGAAGCCAAAGCTACAGAATTTCAAAATATTGTCAAATCTGGGAGAACCCACCTCCAAGACGCTGTACCAGTGCGATTAGGTGATAATTTTGGGGCTTGGGCGCAAATTCTCTCTGAACACCAAAACCGTCTTTACATTGCTTCCGGAGATTTAATGGTATTGGGTTTAGGTGGAAGTGCTGCGGGAACAGGTATGAATACTCACCCTGAATATCGGCAAAAAGTTGTAGATATTCTCGGTGAATTATTGGGATTCCCTCTAGAACCTGCACCCCACTTAATGGCTGCTATGCAAAGTATGGGGGCTTTTGTAAATGTTTCCGGGGCTTTACGGAATTTAGCACAGGATTTGGTGAAAATATCCCACGATTTGCGGTTAATGGATTCTGGACCGAAAACGGGATTTAAGGAAATTCAACTTCCCCCTGTACAACCTGGTTCTTCAATTATGCCTGGAAAGTATAATCCTGTGATGGCAGAGATGACATCTATGGTATGTTTTCAGGTAATGGGATATGATAATGCGATCGCTTTTGCTGCCCAAGCCGGACAATTGGAATTAAATGTAATGATGCCCCTCATTGCCTATAATTTAATTCACAGTATTGAGATTTTAGGTAATACCATTTCTGCCTTAACTATAAGTTGTATTCAAGGAATTACTGCCAATAAAGAACGTTGTTTAGCTTATGCTGAAGGTAGTTTAGCATTAGTCACTGCTTTAAATACACACATCGGTTATTTAAATGCTGCGGCTGTCGCTAAAGAATCTTTAGAAACAGGCAAATCTCTACGGCAAATTGTTTTAGAAAAAGGTTTCATGACAGAAGCACAATTAGCAACTGTACTTGATTTAGAACAAATGAGTGCAATTGTTCCTTTAACATAAATACAAGATCCCCGACTTCTTGAAGAAGTCGGGGATCTGATAGGATATAAATACTATCATTAAATCATAGTCATGAAAAGTATTACCGATTTAAAACAACTCTATGAAATTGATGATTCTCAATGGTTATAAGAAACAATCAAATTGCTTAAAAATCATCAATTTCAAGAACTAGATTTAGAGAACTTAATTGAGGAATTAGAAGATTTGGGAAGAAGAGATAAAAGTGCTGTAGCTAGTCTTCTAGAACAGATTATCCGGCATTTATTACTATTGTAATATTGGGTAAGTGAATCTGAAAATAATTCAGTTCCCTGGCAAGGAGAAATTTATACTTTTAGAACTCAATTAAATCGAAAAATTACAACTAATCTTCGTAATTATTTAGATTCAGAATTAGCTTCTATCTATAAAGATGCGTTAGGGTTTGTGAAAATCAAAACTCAAAATTCCGTCAATTTTCCCTTAGAATGTCCGTACTCGCTGACGCAACTGCTTGATATTGAATGGTTGTACCATTAAGAAATGTAAATTAATTGTAAAAACTAGCTTAATTCTTTTGTAAACACAGGCTTTGTGGGAATTCTTCACTATTTATGAGCTAAGGCTTGACATTATTTATGGTGAATACTACCATAAATGAGGAGACATTCTTAGTAGGGGAATTTCCAATGACAACTTTCCCAGATATAGACAATGAAAGGAAAAGCTATCAAAATCCTGAACTAAATCTTAGTTCTGAGGATTATAGCTTACTAACGGATCTTTATCAGCTAACAATGGCAGCTTGTTATGTTGGTGAAGGTATAGAACAAAAACAAGCCAGCTTTGAATTGTTTGTGAGGCGTTTACCTGATGGTTTTGGCTATTTAATAGCAATGGGTTTAGCGCAAGCTTTGGAATATTTGACTAAATTTCGGTTTAATGATTCGCAAATTGCCGCTTTACAGGCAACAGGCATTTTTACTCATGCCAATGAGCGTTTTTGGCAACTTCTGCGTGAAGGTTGTTTTACAGGAGATGTCTGGGCCGTTGCCGAAGGAACAGCGATATTTGCTCATGAACCTATGCTACGAGTAGAAGCACCATTATGGCAAGCGCAAATAGTAGAAACATATCTTTTAAATACTCTCAATTATCAAACTTTAATTGCCACTAAAGCTGCAAGATTACGGGATATAGCGGGAGAAAAAGCCACACTTTTAGAATTTGGCACGCGCAGGGCTTTTAGTCCCCAAGCCTCTTTATGGGCGGCACGGGCAGCTTTAGCAGGTGGTTTAGATGCCACTTCCAATGTGTTAGCTGCGCTACAACTAGGACAAAAACCGAGTGGTACAATGGCACACGCTTTAGTCATGGCTTTATCAGCTTTAGAAGGGAGTGAAGAACAGGCTTTTACGGCATTTCACCGATATTTTCCCGGTGCGCCATTATTAATTGATACTTACAATACGGTGGCTGCGGCGGAGAAATTAGCAGAAAAGGTCAATTCTGGAAATTTAGAATTATCGGGAGTCAGGTTAGATTCTGGTGATTTAGTTAGTTTATCAAAACAAGTGCGATCGCTCTTACCTAATATCTCAATTTTCGCCAGTGGTGATTTAGATGAATGGGAAATTAGCCGACTAAGGAAAGAAGGTGCAGAAATTGATAGTTATGGATTAGGCACAAAATTAGTTACAGGTTCACCAGTAAATGGCGTTTATAAACTTGTAGATATTGATGGTATTCCTGTAATGAAAGAATCGAGTGGTAAATTCACTTATCCAGGTAAAAAACAAATTTTTCGTTCCTTTATAGATGGTAAAATAGAGAAAGATACATTGGGATTAATCGCCGAAACTTATGAAAATGAACAAGCTTTATTACAGTTAGTTATGAAAGATGGTCAACCATTACTAACACCGGAAACTTTAACAACAATTCGTCAACGGACTGCGGCTTCAGTTGCAACTTTATCAGAGGAAACGCGAAAACTAGAAAATCCAATTTCTGCTAAAATTGAGATATCAAATAAATTGCAAGAAATGACCGAAAAAACAAAAAAATAGTAATAATAGAATTTATGAAAATCGCCTTATTTGGTACAAGTGCAGATCCTCCAACTGCTGGACATTTAATAATTCTCAAATGGTTATCTGAATGTTATGACTGGGTAGCTGTTTGGGCTGCGGATAATCCTCTCAAATCCCAACAAACGCCTTTAGATCATCGAGCAGCAATGTTAGAACTGCTAATTAAAGATATCAATGTTTCTAAACAAAATATTGCTTTAGAACAAGATCTAAGTAGTTGGAAAACGATAGAAACTGTAGCCAAAGCAAAATTGCGCTGGGGTGAAAATGTTGAATATACTTTAGTAATTGGCGCTGATTTAGTCAATCAATTACCGCGCTGGTATCATGTTCAAGATTTATTACAACAAGTGCAATTACTAGTAATTCCCAGACCAGGATATATTATAGATGATTCTAGTTTAGAAAAAGTTAAACAAATAGGAGGAAAAATTGCTATTGCTAATTTAATGGGATTAAATGTTTCCTCTACCGCTTTTCGTGAACAAGGAGATATTAATACTCTCACACCCCCTGTCATTGCCTATATTCATCAACAGCATTTGTACGAATGCCAATACGTAACCCCAAAAAGATTTTAAACTCTATCAATCAACAACCTTTAGCTGACTTTAAAGTTGGTGTTGATAATGTGATTTTTTCTGTAGATACTGCCCAAAATCGGCTGTTAGTTCTCTTAGTTATGCGACAGCAAGAACCATTTGCAAATTTTTGGAGTCTTCCCGGTACTTTAGTTCGTCAAGGAGAATCCTTAGAAAATGCAGCTTATCGGATTATGGCTGAAAAAATAAAGGTGAATAATCTTTATTTAGAACAACTTTATACTTTTGGTGGTCCCAACCGTGACCCCAGAGAAGAAATTGATAGTTATGGAGTCCGTTATTTATCAGTTAGTTATTTTGCCTTAGTCAGATTTGAAGAAGCAGAATTAATTGCTGATAAAGTCACTGGAATTGCTTGGTATCCTGTCAAAAATTTGCCACAATTAGCATTTGACCACAATGAGATTATTACCTATGGACATGGAAGATTAAAAAACAAATTAGAATATAGTCCCGTAGCTTTTGAAGTTTTGCCAAAAACTTTTACCTTAAATGATTTGTATCAACTATATACCACAGTTTTAGGCGAAAATTTTGCAGATTATTCTAATTTTCGAGCGCGGTTACTCAAATTAGGTTTTTTATCTGATACGGGAATTAAATTATCACGAGGTGCAGGTCGTCCAGCAAGTTTGTATAAGTTTGACAAGGAAGCATTTGCACCGTTTCAGGATAAGCCGTTGGTATTTATTTAATGAAGGCAAGAGGCAAAAGGCAAGAGGCAAAGGGCAAGAGTAATTTAAGATATCATATTACTTTAAAAGAGGAAGTTTAAAATGGCAGAAATAAATGATTTTAAAGATTTATTTATTTGGCAAAAAGGTATGGATATAGCTGAAAAATGCTATTTACTAACTAAACACTTTCCTAAAGAAGAAATTTATGGCATGGTTCAACAAATTAGAAGATCATCTGTTTCTATTCCTGCTAATATTGCAGAGGGTTATGGAAGAAGATCATCTAGAGATTACGCAAGATTTTTAAATATAAGTCAAGGTTCAATAAATGAGTTAGAAACTCATCTTATTTTATCAGAAAGAATCGGGTTATGTACTTTGAATGAAATTGATTTGATTATTAAATTGCTTCACGAAGAAACTCGAATGATTATTGCTCTTATAAAAAAATTAGAGCTATAAACGATCTGATCTATTCCCTATTCCCTATTCCCTATTCCCTCTTGCCTCTTGCCTCTTGCCTATTCCCTCTTCCCTAACTATGAAAATCGCTATTGCTCAAATTAATCCTATTATTGGTGATTTACCAGGAAATGCTCAAAAGATTTTGGAAATGTCACAACAGGCAGTATTAACAGGTGTACGTTTATTATTAACACCTGAATTATCTATTTGTGGTTATCCACCCAGAGATTTATTATTAAATCCTACTTTTGTAGAAGCAATGGATAAGACTTTACAGAAGTTAGCTGAAGATTTACCAGCAAATTTAGCTGTATTGGTAGGAACTGTTGTCATAAATTCCCAAGCGCATATTACTGGAGGTAAAAATTTATTTAATAGCATTGCTTTATTAGAAAATGGAAAAATTCAGCAAATTTTTCACAAAAGGCTATTACCTACCTACGATGTATTTGATGAAAAACGCTATTTTGAACCGGGATTAAAAGCCAATTACTTCACATTAGATGATCTAAAAATAGGTGTGACGATTTGCGAAGATTTATGGAATGATGAGGAATTTTGGGGTAAACGGAGTTATGCGGTTAATCCTATTGCTGATTTAGCAAATTTAGATGTAGATTTAATTGTAAATTTATCGGCTTCACCCTACACTGTTGGTAAACAACATCTGCGAGAAGCGATGTTAAAACATAGTGCAGTTAATTTTCAACAACCGATTATTTATACAAATCAAATCGGCGGAAATGATGATTTAATTTTTGATGGTCGGAGTTTTGCTTTAAATAAACAAGGTGAAATTGTCTGTCGTGCTAAGGGTTTTGTCTCTGATTTTCTCACTGTTGAATTTAATTCAAATAAAAAAAATTTAGAATTAGGTGATATTTCCCCTGTTGATGAATCTGAAGATGAGGGAATTTGGAATGCTTTGGTTTTAGGCGTTAAAGATTATGTTGGTAAATGTCGTTTTTCTAAAGTGTTGTTAGGTTTAAGTGGGGGAGTTGATTCGGCTTTAGTTGCGGCTATTGCTGCTGCTGCATTAGGTAAAGAAAATGTGATTGGTGTATTAATGCCTTCTCCCTACAGTTCTGAACATTCTATTAGTGACGCTTTAGCATTAGCAGCAAATTTAGATATTCAAACCCAGATTTTACCCATTGGGGAATTAATGCAAGGTTTTGATAATTCGTTAAGTGATTTATTTACAGGAACTGAATTTGGTATTGCAGAGGAAAATCTGCAATCTCGCATTCGTGGTAATTTATTAATGGCAATTTCTAATAAGTTTGGTTATTTGCTTTTATCTACTGGTAATAAATCAGAAGTTGCTGTTGGTTATTGCACTCTTTATGGTGATATGAATGGTGGTTTATCTGTGATTGCTGATGTTCCTAAAACCCGCGTTTATTCCCTTTGTCAATGGTTAAATTCTCATCACCAAAAAGAAGTTATTCCCCAAAATATTCTTACTAAAGCACCCAGCGCGGAACTTAAACCGGGTCAAGTTGACCAAGATTCTCTTCCAGCTTATGAAATTTTAGACGATATTCTCGACCGTCTGATTCATCAACATCAATCAACAGCAGAAATTATTAGCGCAGGTCATGACCCAGCAATTGTTGATAGAGTATTACAATTATTATCGCGTGCAGAATTCAAACGCCGACAAGCCGCACCAGGATTAAAAATTACTGACCGTGCTTTTGGGACTGGTTGGAGAATGCCTATTGCTAGTAGTTGGTTAGCATTGAAAAATAGTTCTTGTTGATGATTGTGTAGAGACAGATAATTAATCTATTATTAGGTTATACTAAAAACGGTTAGGAACTTTACTTTTTTCTGACGAAAAAATTCATTTCAAAGCCTCTCCCCGTGAACGGGGAGAGGTTTACCAGAGGGGTAAAGTTTTAAGCCGTTTGCAGTATAGTGAAGGCACAGAATTAATTGGTTGGATAGGGTAGTTCAAGTTTAATTGTGTTTTTTATTAATTAAAAATCAATCACCAATTTACTATATTTCGTATTTTTCATAAGCAGCAACAATACGTTGTACTAAAGGATGTCGCACTACATCTTTTTGAGAAAATTCGCAAATAGCAATTCCTTCTACGTCTCGGAGAATCTGTAAGGCTACGTCTAAACCTGATTTTTGGTAGGGTGGTAAATCAGTCTGGGTAACATCACCTGTAATTACCATGCGGGAGTTAAAACCTAATCGGGTTAAAACCATTTTCATTTGCGCTGGTGTGGTATTCTGAGCTTCATCAACAATGATAAAAGCATTACTTAATGTCCTTCCTCGCATATAAGCTAGGGGTGCGACTTCAATGATTTCCCGTTCCATTAAGTTGGGGACTTTTTCGGGGTCTATAAATTCATTTATGGCATCATAAAGAGGACGCAGATAGGGATTGACTTTTTGTTGTAAGTCTCCTGGTAAAAAGCCGAGTTTTTCCCCTGCTTCCACTGCGGGACGGGTTAAAATTAACTTCTCAAATTGATTGCTGAGTAAGGCTTGAACCGCAACAACTACAGCTAAATAGGTTTTCCCTGTTCCCGCAGGACCGATACCAAAGGTTAAATCCCGTCTGCGAAGTGCGTCTATATATTGGCGTTGGTGAAAGGTTTTGGCGCGAATTTCTAAGCCTCGACGAGTTTTAGCCAGAATATCCCGCTGTAAGTCTTGTAATTGGTCTTCTGTATTGGTGTCTAGCGCTTGACAGGCTGTGAGAATATCAGCATTAGAAATATTATTACCTTTACTCCACAAATTTTCTAGCGATCGCACTAATTTCTTTGCTAATTCTACCTGTTTAGGTGTTCCTGAAATGAACAGTTCTTGTCCCCTCAAAACTAAATTAGCTCCTGTCTGTTGAGCTAAAAACTTGATATTTGCCTCTCCATATCCGGCTAATGCGATCGCACTGGCACTAGTAGGCAGTTGAATTATGCAATCATCTGCCATATTACTCCTGAATTGGGTGAAAAATAGTTGTTAACAAAATTAATATTTTCCTATTAATGAATAAATGAAAATTCTAGATTTTCTGTTAATTAGTATTTTTATTATGGGGAAATAGGCTGACAACATTTGTTAATTCTTGGCTGGTAAATCCGCAATAAACACGGAATTATTCGCCAAGATTTGACAATTCTGTTGTCCCCTCTCTCCATTTATCCCCAAATCTAATCTGTTACCAACCATTTAAATTGACTAGTATTACAGCACATTACAAGAAAATAGAATACAGGGATGAAATCAAAACTTAAACACTATAAGGCTTTTACTCCTGACTCCTAACTCCTGATTCGGTGACTTCTACTGTATCTAGCGTAAACGTGGTTTAACAACAGGTTTGGGAATATTGCTTTCTCTTTCTTTCGACTTGGGTGGTAGTATCCGCTCTTCCTGTTCTGCATCAAAAGACATACTATCCCGACCTTGGGAAATGTTGCCGTTGCCGTAGATATCCAGGTATACTGATTGCCCAGCTAGTTCGGCTGCGGCAGTAATTACAGTGCGAATTGCCTGGATATTCCTTCCCCCTCGACCAAACACTTTTTCTTTATCTGTGCTACTAAAAGCAATACGAACCCAAGACCGTTTAAGGGTTTGAGACGTTTCACAATCAACGCTTAAAGACTCTGGAGATTCTAAAAACGGCTGTACAAGAAACTTCACCAACCCAACATAATTGGGACTGGTTGATAGGGATTTAAGCTCAAAACTATGATGCGGCTGTTGCACTGACCTGTTCAAAAACGTTAGCTTTTACGAGGATACTACGAACTGTGTCGGTAGGTTGAGCGCCTTGTTGTAGTCGCTTAACGATACCAGGAATGTCTAATTTTACTTCATCAGTTCTGGGGTTATAAAATCCTAGTTCTTCTAGGGGGCGGCCGTCACGACGAGCGAGACTGTTAATAGCAACAATCCGGTAACTTGCTTCCCGCTTTTTGCCAAATCTTTTTAAACGCAATTTGATCATCTTGAGAACTGTTTCTCCTGTTCCTAGTGAGTGAGTTTGTAACTGATTGATGAAAAAGTGACTGGGTTATAACACTCATGTTCAAAATTTCTGACAACCAAATCCTAATTCTAGCACTTATTTAGTTAGTTGTCAGTGGTCAGTGGTCAGTTGTCAGTTGGAAAAATATTCTCTCCGTTCCCTGTTCCCGTCGTTTCGGGATAAAACAGTTGTAGGACTTCAACCTTTCCTCCATTACCTGCACTAATTCATTATAAACAATTTTGATAAATTATTGATCAGAGTATAGACTACGTGCTTATTTCCGCACAGACCAAGAGCGAACTTGACCTAAAGTTACAGGAATTCTGTCGCTAACATCAATGGTAAACAAAAACACCTTTTTAGCCCTGCTTCCATTTTCTGGGTCAAAAAACTTTAATTTCACATCCCAACAATCACTATTAATCCGACAAAAAGGACTTTTTTCCACTTCAATACTATCAAGCTGCATCCCTGTAGAAATAGCTTGAGAAAAACTAGAAGCGGCTTGAAAAGCATTAGTTACAGAAAAATTTAACGCTCGATCTTTTGCCAATTGTCCTAAATTTTGCAAATCATAGTATACTCGACTTAAGAAACTACTCAAAGCCTTTCTCATAGCTATTTCTTGGGCTGGTGCAGTTTCTCCCGTAATTACAGTTTGCAAAGCTGCATCTACTAAACTGTTGACTTTCCAGCCATACATTCCCCTAGTATTAGTTAGACTAATTACAGGCACAACTTGACCAGAAAATAACTCCACAGTTCTATCTGTTAACCTTGCAGGTATACTTACCCGTTCCACAAAATCATCACTGTTTTCTGGTTGAATTTGTCCCTCTAACATCAAAATCAGGATTTCATAGATATCTGCGGCAAAACTGCTTACAGGTTCTAAAGCATAAATAGGAGTTAATTCTTGGTTGAGAGTCCAAATTAAAGGTTTAGCTTCCGTAGGATTTACTGACAAGTAATCAACCATTTGCCGGCTATCATAGGGATTAGCAGGAATAATTGCCCCGTCCATATTCACTGCTGGCATTAATTGTTTAAAGGTGTCCCTTCTGGCTTCATTACCAAAATCATAACCAATAGTTCCTAAAGCATAAACCAATTTAGAAGCTGCACTAGGGGTAATAGAATCAGTTGAGGAATTAATTCCCTGGCTAATAACTAAAGTTTCTCGTTCCCAGTCTCCGGCTGGGAATGCTGTCTCCAAGGCTCTGCCTGACTGTATAGTGAGAGGCAGAGCCTCTAATGTAGCATTCCCAGGTAGAACCTGGGAACGAGAGATTCCTACTCCCCTCTCCTCATAGGAGAGGGGTTGGGGGTGAGGTTCTTGTACTCCCTGATAGGAGAGGGGCTGGAGGTGAGGTTCTAACTTTTCTCCCGTCAATAATTGAAACGCACCGGGAATATTCAACTTACCTAATAAACACCGTTCCGGTTCTTCTACCTCTTCCGGGTTACAGGGAATAGCGCTATTTAAAATCGCTTCCCGCACTGCTTCCGCATTGGGTTGTTCACCCCGTTGCAATTGCATACTCATTAATAAGGCAGAAATACCTGTAACAATGGGTGCAGCGCAACTTGTACCTTTTTCTCTTATAGGTTCTTCCGTTCCCGGTTGTGCGCCTAAGATATTTTCACCATTCGCCATTACACCCTTATTTTGATATTCTCCGCCATAATTACTGAATTTAAACGGTTGACCATCATCTCGCATTGCACCCACTGTAATCACACCAGGAAGAATAGAGGGAATACACCAACATTCCCCTTTATCATTACCACCTGGGGCAACAATTAACATATTGTTATCTTGGCATTGTTTCACAGCACGGGCAAATAAATCTGGTGCTACTCCGGTTTGGGTAGGGTGACAAGCAGCGATATGGATAATATTCGCTCCCCATTGCCAAGCGGTATTAATAGCGTGGGTAAGGTTGATAGGGGAAATAAAATCATCACCAGCGAAGGAAATGGGAATATTTAATGCTGTACATAAAGGGGCAATACCAGGAGCAGGTGTGCCGTGTTGTCCTAAGATAGTGCTAGAAATGTGAGTAGCATGACTGGATAATTCAATGCGTTGTCTAATAGCTGGAGGGAAAGGTGCAAAAAATGCCTCTCGTTCTTTTTTTGCCTCTTCTTTATCGTGGTCGGGGTCGTCTTTTTTGTCTTTTTGTTGTTGGTTAAATTCTAAATATAAATTGAGATAATAATAGTATTCATCGTTAAGTTCGATATCTTCTGACCAGTAGGGTTTAAATTGACTAAATTTTGCCCCTTGAAAACAACTGCGTTCTAAATCAGCAGCACCATCAAGGATAGCAATTTTAATGCGAGGGTCGCCTTTTGTGCGTGTCCAAATTTGGGAGATTCCGGGGATGTCGGTAAGGTTAGGCATGGTTTTGATTGTGTTGTTGTAATTGATGTTATACTAAAAACGGTTCATAGTTTAACTAAATATGAAACCCCTCTCCAAACCTCTCCCCGCAACGGGGAGAGGCTTTGAACTTGTTCTTTGTATGATAAAAAAGTCCAGCTTCTATCCGTTTTGAGTATATAATTGTGGGTGAAAAGTCTAATTTTTAGAAAGTTAATGCCAGCTAAAGATATTTTTCATGATGCTGTTAGGATAGGGTTGGAAAAAGAAGGTTGGGTGATTACAGATGATCCTTTAAGGATAGAAGTTGGTGATGTGGAAATGTATATTGATCTCGGTGCGGAACAAGTTTTAGCTGCTGGAGAAAAAATAGCGGTGGAAATTAAGAGTTTTATTGGTACATCTAATATTTCATCAAGCCATTGGACAATTTTTTAATTATCATTTGGCATTAGAAGAACAACAACCAGAACGAGTTTTATATTTAGCTATTCCTTCAGGAATTTATTACTCTTTCTTTCAATTGCAGTTTATTAAAACAGTTGTTCAGCGTTCCCAACTTAAAATCATGATTTATGATCCAGTTCAGGAGGTAATTGTAGCATGGAAAAACTAGAACAATATCGCAATTATGTCAAACAAGTGATCACAGAATATGCTCAATTAGGTTCAGCTAAAGATGAAATTGAACAACAATTGATTTTTGATAGTTTTGGTGATCATTATCAATTGATGTATGTGGGTTGGAAAAACAGAAGACGGCAGCATGGTTGTGTTTTGCATTTGGATATTAAAGATCAGAAAATTTGGATACAACATGATGGAACTGAAATTGGTATAGCAGATGAGTTAGTTAAATTAGGAGTGCCAAAATCAGATATTGTTTTAGCATTTCATGAACCTTTAGTGCGACAATATACAGATTTTGCTGTTGGTTGATTTTCACATAGATTTTACATCATTTTTGGAAATATTTACATTATGTCATATAGTGATTTTACTCTCAAAAAAGTTAAGCAAACCTTTGGCATAAATACCGTTGAAAATAAAAAGTTTCTGCCAGAAATCCAACCAATTGCTGCTAGTGCAACCCTGACTGATTTTTTAGCAGAAAGTTTGCCATTAGCTATAGCGACGGGAAGTGAAAAAGCTCGTTCTGAATTAATCATTAGTCCGGTTTTACTAGAAGTACGTAAGATTTTAGAAAGAAAAATTAGTCTATTCTCTGGTGCGGATTTTACTGTAGATTCGGCTTTAGGATTGAATGGAGTTTGTGATTTTGTTCTCAGTCTTTCAGCAGAACAGTTAGAAGTTGAAGCACCAGCAGTTATGATTGTGGAAGCTAAAAAATCAGACTTAAATCCGGGTATTGGCCAGTGTATTGCGGAAATGATTGCTGCTCAAAAATTTAATGAAATTAATAATCAATCTATTCCTACAATTTATGGTAGCGTGACTAATGGTACTGTTTGGCGATTTCTACAATTAACCGAACAAACTGTAACAATTGATTTTACAGATTATCCACTTCCTCCTGTTGATGTTATTTTAGGAATTTTAGTTTGGATGGTAACTTCTCGTAATTAAATAATTGTCTGAATCAGGATGTCCAGGATTTAAGGATTTACAGGATGTTACCCAACATTTTGGTGATTTTGTGATTTAATTTTGTTGGGTTGCGCTGTCGCTTAACCCAACCTACATCTACTGTATTCATCCTGTTCATCCTTTAATCCTGGATATCCTGATTCAGACACTTTTTTATGTATGGTTTCAGATAGAGAACTCATGGCGATAAAGGAGTTTTTATTCCCCGTTTGACAGCTTCGGCTAAACCTTCAGATTTTCTTAATTGTCCCATTTGATAAAGGGACATTAAAATTAATAATTCATAACGTTCTCCTGCTGTTAAACCGGTATTTTTTCCTTTAGCTTGTAGTTCTCCCAAGCGTTGATTTTGCACTACATCCATTTTTAAATTAGCTAATTCTAGAACTTCCTCATCGGAAATATCAGGAATGCTTGAATTAATGCTCATTTCTGAGAGATTATCTAAGGTAGGTAATACTATTTCTAGGGTGTCAAGTAAAACGTCTGATATCTCTCGCGCTGTTGCTTCTCCAAGACGCTGGATAGAAGCAGCTAAACTTTCGGGTAAGTTAATAGTTATGGGAATTGTCATAGAAAATACGATGGTTGATTACAATTCTAGTTTAGATGATGTTTGGGATGAATTTCTTTGTTATTTTTTTGTCTGAATCAGGATGTTCAGGATTTCAGGATTTACAGGATGTCATTTAAATTCTGTAGGTTGGGTTGACGGATGTTACCCAACATTTTGGTGATTTTGTGATTTAATGTTGTTGGGTTGCGCTGTCGCTTAACCCAACCTACATCTAACTTAGAGATATCATTATTGTCAGATTATGTCTTTTTTAAGCTATATTTTGTAATATTTGGGGTTGCGGTATAGGCTTACCTATTTGATTATAGCCATACAGCAAATCTTCTAACACTTCCTTGGCATTTTCTAGAGCTTCCTCATAGCTTTCTCCGTGGGTTTTAGCATATTTTCCCCACTCAGGTAAAAAGGCAATATACGCTTGATCTTCTTGGGACCATTGAATTAGAATACTATATTTCATAGTTCATCTCCTTTTTCTAATTGTTCAAGTTCTTTGATACTTTCTATTATATCTTTCTCTTGATAGGGTTTTGCATCTTTGCTGTCTTTGCCAGATAGGACTACAGGTTTTGGTAAAAGTGGATGAATCCAGTAAGAATGACTACCTTTTCCCCGCTTTGGTAATAACGTAAATCCTGCTTTTTGCAACATCTGTTTTAATTCTCTAATTTTTTTGGGCATTTAGTTTTATTTATTTGGACTTCTGGAAATTGCATTTGAATGATGTTACCCAACATTTTGGTGATTTTGTGATTTGATTTTGTTGGGTTGCCAATTGCTGAGAGATTAGTTGAAGGATTTATAATAGTAAAGTCTAACATTTTCGATTCTTGTTTTTTCTAACTCTTTTTGGACAGTACCTACCCACATATTAGGTAAAATATCCTGATTTTGATAAAAACTGTGAACTCGTTGGGCTGCATCGTTGAGTTTGAAATAATTAGCTAAATCTTGCTTATTTTTAAGATTATAATAGAGAACTGGATTATGATTAGCTTTTGAGAGGCCAAAACCAAATAATCTAGTAACTTCTAGAGGGTCTAAAACGAACTTCGGAAAATGTCGCCAGACCAAATTTTGGGTTTCTGATTTGGCAAAATCTTCTGCTTGAACTTCGGGATAAAGCTCAATTTCACTGCGACCGTTGAAATAGAAATCAAAACCAACAACAGAGAGAAACGGACGTACGGAAATCAAATCCTCAGCGTTGCTGGCTAGGGATAAAGCTTGATCTAACTTTTCGGGATAATCTTTGATTCTAATGTGCATTTTTAAGCTAGATTCAGCAAGATTGCTTCTTAAATCAATCCCCGCAGAAAGAACGGTAACTTTACGAAAATCAAAGTCAGATCCTAAAAATTGCCGCAATAGAGAGTAGTCAATTTGCACACCAACAAGGTTTTCTACTCGATTAAAAAAAGTGAGGGATTGATGGAGATATTTTTGCCATTGTTGTGCCTTATCTTTGAAAAAAAACATAAATCTTGAGGCAATTAACTTGTCTAATTCTATCTTACAAGAAGCTTCAATGCTACAGTCTCCTTCTACATTCATCACAAAGTCTTCAAACAAGGGGAGTGGATAAATAGGCTCAACATCAAAGGCTTGTTGATGATTGCGAATAAACTGTAGTTTTTGTTCTTGAAATCTGTCTTTTTGGGTTACATTAGCTATCATAAATGGCTGGTTTTTATATTGTTGTTAAAAGATATGCCTAGAAAACCTCGAAATTTACAGTCTGGATATTCTTACCACATTACCATCCGTTGCAATAACCGTGAATTTAAGCTATCACGGCGTGAATGTCGGGAAGTGTTTCTTTATGCGATAAAAAAGGCTTTGGATAAATACAATTTCCAGCTTTATGCTTTGTGCATTATGTCAAATCATGTTCATTATTTGATTGCACCTAAACAGCCAGAAGAGTTACCCAAAATTATGCACTTCCTGAATTGGTACACGGCGATGTGTTTCAATCGGATGTTAAGAAGAACGGGACATGGTTCGACTTCGCTCACCACAAGCTTTTGGGAGAAACGATATTACTGTGATGGGTTTCCTTCTTCAGATAGAGACAGAGCATTAAATACTCTACGCTACATTCACGCTAATCCTAAAGCTGCCAAAATGCGCCAGAGTTTTTTCTATGACTTCAGCAATTATGGCAGTTATGAACGCTTAACCGATGATGGTTTAACTCAATGGCATCCGGCTTTTTTACGACTGGGAAACAGCTTAGAAGAATGTGCCAGAAAGTATAAAGGCTTTTGCCAAAAGTATAAACCCAAGGAGAAGAACCCAAGCCAATACCACTGGGGTAGTAAGCTGTTGGCTGGAGTTCATCTCACAAATCAGGGTTCAACCACCAACCCCAAAAAATCTAAGTCCGGTTTTCCGCCACCCCCGTGCCAGGTATCGGAAACCCCTGAACTGACAGAGGTTGTAAGTCAATTCATTGAGGCAAACCGTGCGCCAAGGGATGTAGAAACAGACTTTTGATATTTTTTGAGGTGAGTGGTAGAATGGGGTGACTTACTCCGCGTCGTCGCCCGCAAAAGGATGCTGATTTAAAAGGATCTGCAAAAAGGTAGGAGATTCTGATAATATAAGGGCTGTAACCTGACCGCTTTGATCCTTGGCAGTAGAGATGGTTTCGCGTTCTACGGGAGCAACTTGTTGGGGGCGGATGTTTTTCTTAGTCATGGTGTGTTTTCCTTTTTGTTTGTTCGTTTAACTTCTTCCTTATGAAGAAGACTGGTTTGGTGAAGGCGTTAAATTGGTGTTGAAGGGTAATTTAACGAGTTGTGATTCACCAGAAGCTTTATATAAAACCTCTCTCCAAACCTCTCTCCTACAAGGAGAGAGGCTTTAAACTCTTTAAATTCTCAAGTTTTTTCCTGTTCCCTCTCCTCTTAGGAGAGGGTTAGGGAGAGGTATCTTAATTCATATTCCC
>JBAXRM010000057.1:0-22945 GCA_037131225.1 Nostocales cyanobacterium ELA583
AGAGGATGTTTTAAAAGTTTTCAAGGTATAAATTAACCCCTCTTGTAAACCTCTCCCCGAAGCGGAGAGAGGCTTTGAAACCCCCCTTCCCTCGGTTAGGTTTTTGGAGATTATCGGTTTCATCTAATACTTTTCAAACACCCTCTTAAATCTTAAATCCCACCCATAAACCGACCAGGATTTAAAATATAATTACCATCAAACTGTTTCTTAATACCCCGCATTACATCCAAACTATTGCCAGTATACCCCCAAACATCAAACTTTTCTTTTACCTCAACAGGTGCAGACAAAATACTTAAAAAACCAGAATTTGCTTGACATAAATTCCGCAAAGGTAAAATTTGCTCTGATTTTTCCAACTGCACCAAACCCAAACCACTGCTAATATGAATTAACCCAATATCTATTTGATTAAGAATTTTCATAGCAGCAGTTGGTAATACTCCTATTTTGCAAGTAATTGTAGATTCTGTAACATCAGAATGTATTTGTTCTGGTAATTGTTGCCATAAATCAGCTTCACGATTTTCTGCATAAATTACCCCATGTAAACCTAATTTTTCACCAATTATTAACAGTCGTTTTAACTGTTCTTGGACACTTTTGCGAATACTTTGAAAACGGGCAATTAATCCTATTCCTGTTCCTAACTCTAAGTTACTAACTAACTTACTTGATAATAAATCAGCTTGAGTTGGTGTTAATTCCGAACTTTGTAAGGTTCTCACCGCTTGGGATATGGCTTCTGGTTTACCAGTTAATATAACAGTTCCTGAACTTTCGGGAATGGGATAAACTCGAAATGTGACTTGGCTGATAATTCCTAATGTCCCGTAAGCACCAGTAAATAATTTCATTAAGTCGTAACCAGCCACATTTTTAACAACTCTTCCTCCAGCTTTAGCTATTTGTCCATCTGCACGGATAAAAGTTATACCTAAAAGTTGATCACGCACACCACCATAACGTTGACGCAGAGAACCTGTATCAGCGGTAGCCACGATACCACCAATGGTAGCTGATTCGGGTGCTGCGGGGTCTAGGGCTAATGTTTGTCCAGCTTTGGCTAAAATCTCCTGAACATGGGCAAATTTCATCCCAGCTTCGACGGTGACGGTTAAATCACCTATAGCGTGTTCTATGAGTTGGTTAATGCGTTCGGTACTGACAATAATATCAATATTTTTAGCTAAACCACCCCAATTGATTTTACTCCCACTACCTTGGACGAGAACACGCCATTTATTCTGGTTGGCACCTGCTATCACTGCGGCTAACTCTGCTTGACTGTGGGGATAAACAATACAACTGGGATGGCTTTTGGAGTCTAACCCTTGTTGGATATTGTGCTGCTGGGTGGGTGTGAGATTTTCCCACGATAAAAATGCGTTTTCGGTGCTGAGAATAGAAGTTAAGGTAGATATTATTGAATTCATTAGTCTATTTTTTATTCTTAATTTAATATGACTTATATTTTGTGTAAAGCTAAAAACTTATCTCGTTCCCAGTCTCTGACTGAGAACGCCATAATATAGGCTCTGCCTAATTGTATTGTATTATTAAAGGCAGAGCCTTCTAGAAGTCATTCCCATACAGAGTATGGGAATGAGAGATATTTCACAAACAAATTTAGGGGTTTAGCACTGCTAAACCCCTAATCATACGACTAAACTATTAATCTCAGTGGATTCTAGAAAGTGAAGGTAGTCCGTAAAGTACCAACATATTCAGTGCTGTTCTTATCGTTATGCTCAGGATTCAAGATTACCAACACACCAGGAGTTACCAGAATATTGTCGGAAAGCTTAATTTTGTAAAGACCTTCTATATGATACGAAGTATTCGCATCTGTGGCAATATTTGCAGCACCAGATTTACCACCAGTCAATTTAGGCGCTTGA
Source organism: Nostocales cyanobacterium ELA583 (assembly GCA_037131225.1). Lineage (GTDB taxonomy): Bacteria > Cyanobacteriota > Cyanobacteriia > Cyanobacteriales > Nostocaceae > Dolichospermum. Next base: position 1,905 of record JBAXRM010000057.1, read on the forward strand.
CCTAAGACAAAACCTAAAACGTTACCTTCTTTAAGGAAGTCTTTGATACCTACAGTACCAGCCCAGTACCAAACATCTCCATTAGTGCGAGGACCAGTTAAAGTGCTGACAGAGCTATAACCACCCCAACCACCTAATGTGATATTCTTTGTAGGTTGGATGGTAGCTTCTATACCGTAGTGGTTGGATTCACCCTTGGTAGTAGCAGCAGCAGCAAGACCAAGATTATTCGCTCTAGCACTACCTGTACCGCCAAAGAGGTTAGCAAGAGAAGTTTGATAAGAATGGGCGTAGGTTAGACCAATGTTGATGGCTTGAATGGGCTTGAAACCCAACTGACCAAATATGGTATTATTGCCGTCGAATAAGCCTTTTCCTGGGGTAGGATCAGCAGCATTATTTGCACCTGTTGCAAAGTAAGCTGCACTCAATGCTAATTTACCATTAGGATTGACGTTAACAGTGATACCACTGCCATCAGCAGCTTGACGATAAATAGGGCTGAAACGTCCATAACGAGATAAAGCACCTGAACCACTGCTTCTAAAGTCAGGGTTGAAAACGTTGACGTTCTCGTTCAACTCAGCACCAACAGCATCAATTTTGACACGTATTTTGTCTTTCAAGTTGAAAGCATAGTTAAGTTTGTCAATGGCAATAACGTTAGGAACAGTAACGCCAGTAGCACCTATACCGTCATAACCTAAACGGGTCATGTTTGTTCCTGTGCCACTTGTTGCAGAGGTGGCAGCGGCACCATTAACGGCATTGAAAGCGGTAGCGGCAGCGTTTGGGCTGTTGGATAAAATATTACCCGCACTCAACCGAGTTTGTAATTGGTCTGTGCCTGTGAAACTGCTGTTCAATGTCAACCGCACTCGGTTAGCAAAAGTTAATTTGGAATCTACATCTCGCGTTGTTGGTGTAGGTGTGGTACCAGAAGCAAGTGCTGCTTTGTCTCCAAAGGCTTGGGATAAGCTGAAAATCGCCTCACCAGATAGCTTGGTGGTGGTGGAGAACTGATTAGCTTCCAGTTCACCTGTCCGAGCTTCTAAAGCGTCTACTTGACCGCGAATAGTTGCTAGTTCGGTGGAATATTCTTCTTGCAAACGCTGTAAGGTAGCTAGATCTTGCTTGCTTACCATGTCAGCAGTAGCGGTAGCAATGAGTTCATTAACGCGATCTAAGCAGGAATTTAAACCAGCCGCAAATTCATAACGACTCAGGGCGCGATTACCACGGAAAGTACCGTTAGGATAACCAGCTACGCAACCATAGCGTTCAACTAAAGACTGTAAAGATTGAAACGCCCAGTCTGTGGGTTGTACGTCGGAAAACTGAGAAACGGATGTTACTTGACCCAAACTGTTGGACTCTTGGGATAACTGAGCAACACTAGTTACTTTTTCGTTAGCTTCACCTGCAAATGCACTATTACCAGCCAGTAAGCTCAAAGCGATAGCGGGGCTAACTTTGAGGATATTCCAAAAAGCTTTTTTCATAATATTCAATCTCTCTCACACCTAAATGAATCCAGTTTATGGTAAAGCCCTGATGGAACTTATACATAAATGTTCTATGGTGATTCTACATCATTAATGGCAATTAAGACAACTAAAATATCAAAATTTTTATACATGGTTATGATTTATTTATTATTCAGTTAATTTGAGAATATACAGCATAAATAGTGTATACTTACCAGCCGCAATTGCCAAATTTATGATCGCTGACCTGTAACAATATATGTGACTCGTTGAGCAATATTAGTTGCGTGATCTGCCATCCGTTCTAGGCAACGAATTGCTAAAGTTAACAGCAGAATTGGCTCCATGACTCCGGGAAAATTTTCCAAGTGGGCAAAGGTTTGATAAAGATCCTCATAAGCATTATCTACAGCATCATCTAAGTGCTTCATTCGTTGTCCACTAGTTTCGTCCATGTCTGCCAAAGCGACTAAGCAAGTTGCTAACATTGCTTGGGCGTGCTGAGACATAATTGCAATTTCTGGTAAAGAACTATGTTGCGGATAAGGGAAGAGTTTAATGGCAATTTCCGCTAAATCTTTGGCATAATCCCCAATCCGTTCTAGGTCACGAACTAATTGCATAAAAGCACTTAAACATCGCAAATCTTTCTCTGTGGGGGCTTCGCGCATGATAATAGTTGTGCAGTCTGATTCTATTTGCCGATAAAAGCGATCTATTTTTTTATCTAATTTGGGTATTTGTTCCGCTGCGATTAAGTCACCCGCAAATAGTGCTTGGTGACTCAGCCGAAATGATTGTTCTACTAAAGCCCCCATGCGTAATAAATCCCGTTCTAAACGCCTAATAGAGCGTTCTATTTGCGGTACTTCATGATTTGGTGTATCAAATACAGTTTTCACAGTAGTTATATAAAAGTTGTATATATTTTTTTAACTATAATCTTGACTAGGCGAGTTTGTCATGATCTGCGAAAAGCGAATTTGTATCCAAGCACTACCTGTTTCTGGGTGATTCATGGCTTTGATTAAACCACCATGTGCAATCACTATTTGCTGAACAATGGCTAAACCTAAACCACTGCCAGCAATTCCCGTTGGAGAATTTACTTCACTGACTGGTGAACGATAACGAGCTTTATCTCCGCGATAAAACCGTTCAAATACATGAGGTAAGTCTGCAATAGCAAAGCCGACACCGGAATCAATAATATTTATTTCCAAGATTTGTCTGCTATCAGTAGAGATTATTTTAGTTTCAATGTCAATAGTGGTCGCAGCGGGACTATATTTGATACTATTGTCTAGCAAGTTGATAAATACTTGATAGAGCCGAGATTTATCTGCCTGAATGTAGATGCTTTCTAGACCAGAATAGTTAATATTTAGGGATTGACGTTGGGCTATTGGTTCTAAGGTTTCCCATGCTGAGATGATGAGCGATCGCATTTCCACCTGTTCTAAATTTAACTGCATGGTGGGATTATTTTCCATTTGCGTCAGTTCTAACCAGCTTTGGACTAAATTAATCAGCCGGTCAACTTCTTGCATCAGCCTATTAACCCAACGGTCTAAAGGTGGTTCTAAACGGGTTTGCAGAGTTTCTACTACTAGACGAATGGCGGTTAAGGGTGTTCGCAGTTCATGGGCTAAATCGGAAAAAGAGCGATCGCGTTCTTGCTTCAAATCTAACACAGGTTGACAATTTTCCAAAAATACCCCTACTTGTCCTGCTGACAAAGGTAAACTAGAAGCCCGTAAAAACATAGACTTTACCGCTGTCATTACCTTAGCATCTTCACAAGCAGGATGAAAAACCCATTCTTGTACCTGTGGTTTTTGCCAATCACGAGTTTGTTCAATTAATTGATCTAATTCATAAGACCTAACCAACTCTAACAATAAACGCACTTGTCCTGGTTGCCATCTTTGGAGATATAAGATTTCTCGCGCTTGCTGATTGCACCATAGCAGTTGATTTTCCTCATCTACTTGCAAATATCCCAGTGGTGCAAAATTTAACACTTCCTTATATGTGGATAATGATTGCTGCAAATTCTGTCGTTCTTTATTCACCATAGAAATATCCTGCCGTAAGCGAGGTCTTAGCAGCAGTTTAATGTTGGAAATTTTATGATTATAAGAATTTAACGGTTGCAGTAACCGTTCCAAATACCAGTTCAGATGAACCTGTTGCCAAACCCAAAAACCAAGGCCAACAGCTAAACCCATTAGAAATGCTAGTAAAAACATCGAAGTCGTTAGTTGGTGTATTATTACTCAAAACTAACAACTTTCGTCACCAATTATTCAAATCTATAACCAAAACCCCTCACAGTTACGATATATTCTGGATGACTAGGATCTTCCTCCAACTTTTCCCGTAACCAGCGAATATGAACATCCACGGTTTTGCTATCCCCAACAAAATCTGGACCCCATATCTGATCTAACAATTGCTCCCGTGACCATACCCGACGGGTATAACTCATAAATAATTCTAGCAGCCGGAACTCTTTGGGAGATAAATTTGCATCTTCTCCACGGACTGTTACCCGACATTCTTGAGCATTTAAAGTTATATCTTTGTGTTTGAGAACGGGAACTTGTGGTGATGCGCTTAAACGTTGACGACGAAGTAACGCCCGACACCGCGCTACTAATTCCCGCATACTAAATGGTTTTGTCAAATAGTCATCAGCACCCACTTCTAAGCCCAGCACTCGGTCAGTTTCTGTACCTTTAGCACTGAGCATCAAAATCGGCACTGAGTTGCCCTGGTGACGCAAAAAACGGCAGATATCTAGACCATTAATTTGCGGTAACATCAAGTCTAATAGGACTAAATCTAAAGATGGTTCTTCAGAATTATCTTCACAACTTTTCAGATATTCTATAGCTGCTCTACCGTCACTGGCTGTAATTACGTCATAGCCTTCCCCCTCCAAGGCAACAACTAACATTTCCCGAATCAGTTCTTCGTCTTCGACTATGAGAATACGGTTTGTTTGTCCAATATCTGTTCTGGCAGAATATCTAGCTAATTCACTGGTATACATTAATTTTTTCAGTGTATAACAAAGCCTAGTATATTATAAATCATCCCAATCAGAGATTTATTTTAATTTTCTTTATCTTTGGGTTAATTGTAACCTTTTGTGTCCGTAATCCCACAATTCCCTTGACAAACGCAGAGTTATACTGCAAATGGTTCATAGTTTAACCCTCTCCCCGCACCCCTCCCTGACCCTCCCCTACAAGGGACTACAAGCTTCTAGCCGTTTTGAGTATATCTATTACGCATTTAGTATAAAATTACTAATAATAAAGAATAGAAAAAGCCTACAAACAAAACCCACCTGCGTGGGTTAGAATAAATTAGTTATGAATACTACCGTCGGGCATAATAGCACCTGTTAAAAAGGTTTCACTCATATCTGTGTCATCCAAATTAGCGCCAGTTAAATTCACTTCGCATAAATTAGCTTCGCTTAAATCAGCACCACTCAAGTTTGCACCTTGTAAATCTGCTTTCCACATTCTCACACCTCCCATTTTTGCACCACTCAGGTTTGCACCTTGTAAGTTTGCGGCAGAAATCGAAGACATATGTAAATCAGCATCACACAAATTAGCGCCGCTCAACAATGCACCACTGAGATCTGATTCATTTAAATGAGCCATTTTTAGAGTAGCCTGAGTTAAATCAGCACCACAAAGAATTATTTCAGATAAATGCGCGTTTTCTAATGTCGCTCCTTGGAGATTAGCTTTACTCAAGTTAGCACCACTTAAAGAAGCTTCCGTGAGATTTGCACCTCTTAAATCTGCTTTACCGAAGTCCACACCACCCAAGTTGACTCCTTGTAAGTTTGCTCCTGGTAAAGCAATGCAGTTAAAGCTTCTTTCTCCTGTTGCGTACCTAGCTAAAAGCTCTTTAACATTCATACTTTTTTAGACCTTGGTAGTGAACAACTCAAACTTTAATATTGATTACAAGATAATTGTCGCGAATATAATTTAATTTTGCAGGTTATTTAACCTAATCATCAATATATCTCCAGTTATAAGTTTATTCATATTTTTTATTTCATCGTAATTAGTTAAATAAAAGTTGAAATGCTACAATAAAATTACCAATCTCATTACTATTAAGTATTTATGAATAATGGCAATTTAAAATTGGGCAAATATCTGACTTTAGAAGAATTTTGTACCTGCACTCAAACTTATCATAAATATGCGGAAAATATCAACCCATATCCACAAAATATATTAGAAATTATTCCTGCCTTACAAAATTTAAATAAATTTATCATTGACCCAACGATAGATTATTTTAGTAGAGAAAGATTTCGTCTTAGCTACGGTTTTTGTTCACCTGATTTAAAAAAGTATCTTGAGAAAAAAGACCCGATTACAGGTCAAAAGAATGGGCGTGTAGCTCCTAATCTTGACCAACATCTTAGTTATGAAATTAATAAAAATAGTAAATATTATTGTGAAAGATTAGGTGCGGCTTGTGATTTTCTAATTACAGATTTACCGAGTACAGAATTAGTAGAATGGATTTTACAAACTAAACTACCTTTTGATTCTCTCTATTTTTATAGTCATCAACAGCCGATTCATATTAGTTATGGAATTCAACATAAACGAGATATTTGGACGTTTAATAATTTAGGAATACCGACAAAAAAGGGAATTGAAAATTGGGTAAAATTAGCAAAAGAAATAATTCAAGAGTGATGAATCTAAGATAAAGTACATCTGATTTAAATATTTGCGTCAAAAGTAATTCATGGTAAATCTCTTTTTTTTGTCTTTATATTATTCTAAACCTTATCTGATAGCGTAGGGTGGTGCAAGCTATATCAGGATTTCCAGGATTAAGATAGGGATTTCATAACCTATTATTTACTGTCAACTTTCTATTACTAGCTTGGGTTAGTGATATCTCAATTTTCCCATATTTTTGCCAAGAAGAAAAAATCTTGTTTATCGTCAGATCTTCAGATGGTGTTTATTTCTGTTCCCTTAGCCAATTTTCCAAATCTGTAACTTCTGAAAAGTCTAATAATGCTTCTCCTAAATTCTCCAGTTGTTCCACAGATAAAGATTTAATTTGTTCAATTAATGATGCTTCAACCTCACTAAATCGGCGATTAATAAGACGCATAACAAGACGCTCTTCTCCCTGTTGTAACCCCTGTTGTAGCCCCTGTTGTAGCCCCTGTTGTAGCCCTTCTTGTATGGCTTGTTCTCTATCTTGTTGGTAATATGGGGTTAAACGCATAATCAACTCCTTATCTTCTAAGTCTGAACTGTTATTAATATTTAAAGTTTTTTGGAGGTTGTAAACTAATTCTATGGTAGCTTTTTGGAATGGATAATTACTTGGTAATTTTCTTAATTCATCAATTGCTTGTTTTTGGACTGTTTCTCTTCCTAATAGTCTTAACCACAGTGTTTCAGGAGTACGCGGTAATTGATGAATGACGACAATTGCTGTATTCAAGTAATCTGCTAAAAAGTATATTCCTGCTGGCCAATGGGTGTTTTCTGTCGCTCTAAATCCCAATAATAAGGTTTGTGAAGCTGTGGGTGTAAGAATCCATAACTTTGTTGTTTTTATTGAAGCTATGGGGTTTTTGTTCCGTTTGGCTTCTCGTTGTGATGCACCTCTCATTTCTAATAATTTTAACAAACAATCACAAATTTCTTCTTTAGATGCTGGATTGCGATAGGGTTCAAAGATAGCGGGTGTTGTTATTAGTTTACCTAACAATCCTAATATTTCGATGTCGGCGGTTTTTGTGTTTGTAGGAGAAAATAATACATCTATTTCTCTGATTTCCCCAGCTAGATTACTGGGTGCTTCGACTGTTCCAAAAGGTGTAAGTAGTTCCTCTAAATAGTCTTTGGCGAATTGATCATGGATAAAACGGGTCATTCAATTTTAGATTGATTCCACTAGATAGTATAAGTTGAGCAAATGTAAGGAAACCCAACATTTTCGGAATTTTATTGCTTAACTTATTAATTTTTAACATAGTTCTTCCTTATCAACCTCATGATAACAGATTTTAAATTACTTGTCAAGAGTTTTGTGCTCTTATTTTGGCAAAGTGATAGAAGTTCTTCAGGAATGAATGTAGAGCCGAGAATCCCTACCCATGGAACGTCTCTACATGGGTTTCAGATTACGCATATTTAATTTCTACCAGATGTCTAATAAGTTTTTAAGTTCTCATAACTCTTCCATAGCTTATGCCTCTTGAGTTAAAATACCAGCAATCATATCAATATGCGTTAAATAAAATTTCTCACCCTCTGACTCACGTAGCGCATCTAAATAGGCATCAATACCACGAGGCAGGGGAATTGATTCGCTATCTTGAAGATGATAAACCAAAGCTGAACGCATATTCTCTAAAGTTTTTTCCAGTGTTTCACCTGTAGCAATACAACCCCATACATCAGGGGAGTATGCGGAAAATCCTGTTGCAGTTTTTTCTAAAACGATCAGATATTTATCCATTATTTGAGTCCTGCTTGTCTGAGAATACTTCCTAACGTTCCTTTGCGAACATCATCACTCATTTTGCCTGATACAGTTACTTTACCTAATTTTGTTGGATGTTTAAATTGGCGATGACTACCTTCTATTCCTGCTAAATACCAACCATCTGATTCAAGCAAATTGATGACTTCTTGTACTTTCATCATCATAAATTTAAATCCTCACAGATGGTAGTGTAATCCGAATCATAATCAGCAGGTATTCCTGACCCCAAAAGCGATAAAATCACGGAAAATCGATTTTCATAAATTATCAGCACGCAACCAAAACTAACGGATAACTATGCTAGAACAAGGCAATATCAGTATTCATACCGATAATATTTTCCCGATTATCAAGAAGTCTCTTTACTCAGATCATCAAATCTTCTTGCGGGAACTGGTATCCAACGCGGTAGACGCTATCCAAAAGTTAAACATGGTATCCCGCGCTGGGGAATACAATGGCGAAATTGGCGAACCCGAAATTACAATTAGCATTGATAAGGACAACAAAACCCTCTCCATTACTGATAATGGAATTGGCATGACAGCAGAGGAAGTAAAAAAATATATTAACCAAGTTGCTTTCTCTAGTGCTGAAGAATTTATTAATAAGTATGAAGGGAAGGCAGATCAACCTATTATCGGTCATTTTGGTTTGGGTTTCTACTCCTCCTTTATGGTGGCAAAACAAGTAGAAATTGATACTCTATCTTACCAAGAAGGCGCACAAGCTGTTCGTTGGAGTTGTGATGGTTCGCCTAAATTTATCTTAGATGAATCTCCTCGCACCACTCGTGGAACTACGATTATCCTCACTTTGGAAGGGGAAGAAGAGGAATTTTTAGAACCTGCACGAATCAAGAATCTTGTCAAGACTTATTGTGATTTCATGTCAGTTCCCATTAAGATGGATGGGGAAGTTTTAAATAAACAAAAAGCTGCATGGCGTGAATCTCCCAATAATCTCAAAGAAGAAGATTATTTAGAGTTTTACCGCTACTTATATCCTTTCCAAGAAGAACCCCTGTTATGGGTGCATTTGAATACAGATTATCCTTTTGTGATTAATGGGATTTTGTATTTCCCCAAAATGCGTCCTGATGTAGATGTTACCAAAGGGCAAATTAAGTTATTCTGCAATCAGGTGTTTGTGAGTGATAACTGTGAGGAAATTATTCCCCAGTTTTTAATGCCTATGCGGGGGGTAATTGATAGCACTGATATACCTTTGAACGTTTCTCGAAGTGCTTTACAAGGCGATCGCACTATTAAGAGAATTGGAGACTATATCGCCAAAAAAGTCGGCGACAGACTCAAAGAATTATACCGCGACAACCGCGAACAATACGTAACAGCCTGGAAAGACTTGGGAACATTCGTCAAATTTGGTGTTCTCAACGATGATAAATTCAAGAAACAAGTTGAAGATATCATCATCTTCCGCAGCACAGCCAAATTAGAAGACCCAGCAGCCGACACCGCAGCCGTTGAAGTCCAATCTGCTGAAGGTGACGCGTGGCAAGATATTACCCCAACCAGCACTACTAGCATCCCCTATACCACCCTCAAAGAATACCTAGAACGTAACAAAGAACGTAACGAAAACAAGGTCTTTTATAGCACCGATGCAGCTAGTCAATCCACTTATATTGAACTCCACAAAAATCAAGGTTTGGAAGTCCTATTTATGGAATCCTTCATTGATACCCACTTTATTAACTTCCTAGAACAAGAATATCGGGATGTTAAATTTACACGGGTAGACTCTGATCTGGATAATACCCTTCTCGATGACAAAACCAGCGAAATTGTTGACCCCACCACCAACAAGACCAAAGGAGAAGTCATTAAAGAACTATTTGAGAAAGCCCTCAACAAGCCAAAACTCAGCATCCGCACGGAATCCTTGAAATCAGATGACCCTCAAGGAACACCACCTGCAATGGTATTATTACCTGAGTTTCTGCGCCGGATGCGAGAAATGAGCGCTATGATGCAGCAGCAAAACGTTGAATTTCCTGAAGATCATATTTTACTAATCAATACTGCTCATCCGTTAATTCAAAACCTGGTTAATCTTAGTCAGGATAGTATTATTCAAGGTGATGGTGAATCAACTTCTAGTCCATTAGTTAATATGATGTGTCAGCACGTTTATGATTTGGCACTGATGTCTCAAAAGGGCTTTGATGCGGATGGGATGAAATCCTTTGTAGAACGTTCCAATGATGTACTTACTAAACTCACAGAACAAGCCAGCAAATAAAAATCACTCTTTATCATCTTAGATAAAATAACGTAGGGACGTTGTTAGATCGAAGAATATAGAGACGTTCCATGGAACGTCTCTACATTGAAATCTGTCACCAATCACTAATTCCTGTCAATCTAGCCTTAGAGCAGATATAATAGGAAGGTTGTCTTTAAATAACACTCTAGGAGATATTTATTATGTCCCGTCGTTGTCAATTAACTGGTAAAAAAGCAAATAACGCTTGTTCTGTTTCCCACTCCAACCGTCACACTAACCGTCTACAACACGTTAATCTGCAAAGTAAGCGCGTTTGGTGGGCTGCTGGAAACCGTTGGGTAAAATTGAAACTTTCCACTAAAGCCATCAAAACCTTAGAATTTAAAGGTTTAGACGTAATGGCAAAAGAAGCAGGAATCAACCTCAACCATTACTAAATAGTAGGGAACAGGGAACAGGGAATAGGGAACAGGGAACGGGGAACAGGGGGAAGAAAATTCTTTTGATCTTAATTATTCTTCTTTCTTCTTTCTTCCTGACTCCTGACTCGGTGACTCCTTTCATTAAATACTATTTAACTTAATTACACCTCGATCAAAAACGCGGTTATTAGTACCAATACCACTCACTTCCATTCTATCTGCATAGACATCATAAGCCGCAAAACTCAAATCACTGGTGGAATATTCTGTCCATTGAGAACGGCCAACTGGACGATTTCCAGCACCAGCACCACAGATTAAATAGGTAGTTCCATTAATAGCGCGAGTCCGTTCATAATGATGTTCATGACCATTGATATAAAGTTGAACATTGTATTTTTTAAACAGTGGAGTAAAGGTTTTAATAAAACTTGCATTACTCCCATAATGACCAGACGAATAAATAGGATGATGACCAAACACAACCTTCCAAGGTGCTTTACTAATACTTAATTCTTTTTCTAACCAAATTAACTGATTTTTCCAATCAGCATTACCATTAGTATCTAAAGCAAAAAATTGGACTTTATTTTGAGTAAAGGTGTAATAACGTCCCTGCATATTAAAGCCAGGATATTTAAGTTGGTTCACACCATTATCAGTGCGAATATCATGATTACCTAAACAAGCATGAAACTTGACACCATTTTTTAATAAAGGTTGATAGGGACGTTCAAAAACTTCATTGATTTTCTCAATTTCGCCATTATTATAGATATTATCACCAGCTAAAACTACCAATTTGTATGGATTTTGCTGATGATAAAAATTCATAGCATTAGCTACAGCATATTGGCCTTTTGTCCCAGTTCCCGTATCAGCAACGGAGACAAAACGCAATAACAAATCTTTTTTGACTGGTTTAGCTGCTATTGCGGTTTCTATGAGAGAATTTGTATTGGATAATTTCCCACTCAGAACTCCAGTTGCTATAGTACTGATTCCACCTAAAAGTAAAAATTGACGGCGTTTAATATTCATTTTTGAATTTTGAATTGTTAAGTATTTTTGATTCGCTAATCTGGGTAAAAGTTCCATGTCACCAGACAAACGCAGAAAACCAAGAAATGAAACCACTTCTACACTCTATCAAAAAAATCAACCAATTTGGAAAAGGACATTTATCCAAATTCTGCGGGGAACGATTGGTGTTTTAGAAACTACAGTTGTCAAACTAGAGACAGAAATACCTGATGATAATCAGAATAAAACTAATTTTTTATCACGTTGGGATGGATTTTTAAGAACATTCCGCTTATTTTTACCATCAAATATATCTAACAATGTGTCAGATACGGTTTTGACAGGAATTTTTGCAGGAATTTTTGTGGTGACAATAGGGATAACTACGTTTATGTTTATTCCTAAATCTGCTGAAGTCGCAATTGTTCCCCCACTGGAAGAAGTTATCCCACCAACCGCAGTTATAGAAGCAGAACCGATTCCCACTCCAGTTGTAGAACCAGAACCGATTCCCACCGCAGTTATAGAACCAGAACCGACTCCCACTCCAGTTATAGAACCAGAACCGACTCCCACTCCAGTTGTAGAATTAACACCAGAACAAACTTTATTAGCAGCAATTGAAAATCAGTTTTCAGACATTAGCGTTGCTGTTAAGAATACGAAAGACAAAAATATTGTTTCTCAACTGATAAAAACTATCAATGCTAATTTTCGTACTAGCGATTTAACTCTAAAAATTAATGATATTTGGTACAAATTGGAAAAATCGCAACAGGATAAACTAGCTGCGGAAATATTACAACGTTCTCAAGAACTTAATTTTATTCATTTAGAAGTTGTTGATTTTCAAGAGAAATTAATTGCCCGTAGTCCGGTTGTGGGCAATAAAATGATAATTTTTAAACGGTAATATTTTCTTGTTCCCAATTAGTACGTAGGGTGGGTTAGCATCAGCGTAACGCACCGTTGATCGAGTTTAAGGTGCGTTAGGCATAGCCGTAACGCACCCTACAAATATTTTAATTTTTCAGTATCTCGGAAATTAACTTAATTCTAATAAACCTTGATAACCTGTAACAATACGATTGCCATCTTTGAGAATATGGACTTCAATTTGATCACTAGCCCAAGTAATTTTATCGGCAAATTCTGGGTTAAGGATATTGACATTTTGATTACTAGAAGAAACTGGAGAATCAGGAGAATTAATTGCTAGAGATTTAACAAAAGGACCATCAATTAAAATATCTAATTCTGCTAATAATTCTTTTGCCCCTGGAGGTGCAGAATTAGATTGTAATTGCTGGAGTGTGAAACCAGTAAAAGACATGATATTTAAACCCGCTGCTTTTAACTTTTTAGCTAAAATTGTTAATGCGGGTGCTTGCCAAAATGGTTCACCACCGGAAAAAGTTACACCCGTATTGAGAGGATTTTTGAGAATATTTTCAGCTAGGGTATCAATAGCAACTAAATCGTTAATCTCAAATGCCCAGGAGTCGGGATTAAAGCAACCAGAACACTCCCGGTTACAACCTTGTACCCAAATAACTGCGCGACAACCGGGTCCATTAACTTCTGATTGGTCAACATACCCCATAATGTTGAGATAGCCGGGGGGGATATCAGCGAGTCCTAGTGATGGGTTCATGGGCTTGGTTTCCATCTCTTGTCAACTCCTTTTTAACTTTTCCTATTACTTGCTAATATAGCGAGACTCTGAAAAAGTGTGGAGAAAGAAAATATAAAAACAACAATACCCAGTCTGGAATAGTTTGATTATCACACTCCTCACAACTGACCATTAGAAGAATATAGATTAAATGAACCACGTATCCCTGACGGGACCGGAGGGATATAGGACACGAAGGACACGAAGGAAGAAGGAAGAAGGAAGAAGATAGGTAATCTTATACTGACAACTGACTACTGACCAAAATGCTGTTTTAAGGCTGCAAAAACTGGACAAGGGGTTGATATTTGTAGGTTATCTGGTTTACTCCAAGTAAAGGGCGCTTTTTGAGACGCAGACATCCATAAAAGTTGTTTGGCTCTGGTCATGGCAACATAAAGTAAGCGATATTCTTCGGCGATTTTCAGATATTTTGATTGTTCCCATGCTTGATTAATATCTGGGATAGGTTTTTTGTGAAGTCCTGCACGAATTTGAGCGCGGACAACTTCTGATAAGGTAAAATCACCTAAAAATTTTCCTTGGGGGGGAATCCAAAATTTTCCAGGAATTAAGTTTTCATGGAGAAAAGGCAAAAATACATAATCCCAGTCTAGCCCTTTGGCTTTGTGCATGGTGATAATTGTTAATTGTCCCTTTTTGATATATTGTTCTTCTACATTTTCTGGTTCTACTGGTTCAAATTTTTCTGAACTGACAATTTCACTTAAAGCTGATATCATTGCCCCCATAGAACTATTACCAAAAATCTGCTGATTTACTCTTTCTGCGAGTTTATCCGCAGTAGCTAATTCTGCTTGATTATATTTTAAGGTTAAGGCGAAAAAGGAAATTATTTGATAAAATGGTAGTTCTAAATAGGCTCTCAGTAAACTGCGACAAATATGAGCCGCTTGTTTCACTATATCAGTTTGCAGTGTGGCTAAAAGACTAGGATATAAAAACTCTTCTGGTAAACTAGCGAGAGTATTAATATCTTGGGTAGGAATTAATTGCCGTTCAACGAGAATATCTAAAGTAGCTTTGAGATAATCGGGAGAATGGGGGCGCTCGCAAAACTGTAATAATGAGAGAATTTCTTGGGGAACATGAGAACGGCGTTCTTGTTGTCCTACGTCATAAAGTTTAATTTTATGTTCTTTGCATATCGGTTCTAAAGCAGTGGCTAACCATCTACCTTGGCGATTTTCTCGAACTAATATGGCTGCACAAAATTGGGGATTTTCTGTAAATAACTCAATCACTCTTTGTGCAAGTAATTCAACTGTATGATAAATATCTCTGGGGGTATGAAGTTCTAATCCCTGTCCGACAGGTTGAGGATTTCCATTTAATTGATTAACTGGTTGAATTGTTTGTTTTCTAAATGGTAGTTCTTTATGTTTATTTTTAGCAAAATCCTGTTTGTTCACCCATTCTAAAACAAAGTTAGCAGCATCAATAATTATTTGTGTACTGCGCCCAGCTTGATCCATTTCTGCTAGTCTATCTTTAATTTGACAATCTTGGCAAAATTCCCGAAAATAAATAGGGTCAGCAGGTGTAAAGGTGGAATTTATGGCTTGATTAGGATCACCAACTCTAATTAAATTTAAGACTGATTTATCTAAATTATCTGTATATTCTGGACTAGCGAGCATTTCTAATAAATCTGTTTGTAAAGGACTAGAATCTTGAGCTTCGTCTTCAAAAACAGCAAAAACTTTATTTTGTTCAATGCGGCGGCTGCTAGGATTTTTTAAAACTTTTATAGCCCCTAATATCATATCATCATAATCAATAAAATCCTGTAATTGCATGATTTTTTGATATTCTGCATATAATCCCGCTGCTATTTTTAAAATTCCATATTTGTCTTGAGTTTGTTCACTCCACTCTAATAAATCTTCTGGGAATATTCCTGAACTTTTTGCTTCGTGAATCACGGTGTAAGCTAAATCTGGTAAAATTTCCGTTCGCAACACTGACTGACGACGAAGTTTTTCGGTTTCTTCTCCATCAAATTCCTGTCCTGCAAGTAAACGGAGATACATTTCTGGATAATTAGTAATCCATTTTTCTACTGCTGCGCGAATAAATTTATGGCTTTGATTCGGTGTGATTAAAGTTGCATTTTCTAACTGTAATCCCGATAAATTAGGATGACGACTAGCGATAATTAAAGCTAAACCATGCAAAGTATAAACAGCAAATCCTGTTTGTGGTAAAGATAATTTTCTTAAATTTTCCCGAATTTTTAATTTAATATTGGCAGTAGCAGAACGGGTGAAAGTAACAACAATTAACTGTTTATATTCCTTATTGCCTGTATTTAAATAATACTCATATTGACGACCAATGGCGATCGCCGCAGCCGCTGCCATTCCCGTAGATTTGCCCGCCCCAGGCACAGCAGACACCGCTAATGGACTAGATACCCAATCAGCCATTTGTGTTTGTCCTGGACGCAGTTGGGCGCGAATAGCAGCGATATTTTCTTTTAATTTAACAAGGGGTGATATTTCGGTAGTAATTGAAGAATCTGACATATTTAGAATTTATAACTATCGTAGGTTGGGTTGATGCTCATGTTACCCAACAATACAGCGGTTTCCGCTCTTATGAGGTACATCTTAGCCCCCTCATCGCTTGCGGGGAGGGGGTTGGGGGTGGGGTTTTTGTACCTCATAACACCGGGAAGTGCTGTATCTTTGACAATGTTGGGTTTTGCTGTCGCTCAACCCAACCTACAGTTTGGATTAGACTATTGCTAAAGCTGAATCGGAAAATTAACATTAAATCGGCGGTTAGAAACCGCATCTACACAGGCAAAACCCGTTGAAAACAAGTATTTTTCTGAGTCCACGCAGGTGGTCACTGAGCCTGTCGATAGCGTAGCGTGGCGTTAGCCATAGCGTGGACTTTGTTTGTGTAGGCGCGTTCGCGGTAGCGTGCCGGAAGCATCTTTCTATTCGCCAAGGCTTGTTACATTATTCATCAATCTGCCAAGCATCTTTGGCATATTCTTCATCAAAAATTTTCTTAGGACGAACCAAGACAATCATTTTTCCTAATAGGGGAATCGCTGGTGCAGTTTCAAACCATTGAAAGTCAATACTATCGCCGTTTTCAAATACAAAATAGTTAGAAATATCCCATTCTCTTTGGGCGCGATCTATGACGATCATAATTGGTTCAATTTTGTTTTGATGGGGGTTGGGGAAAATATCGCTATTCCCAATGACGACTACGGGATCTTCTGCATTTAGTAGCACTTTCCAGCCTGGTAATGATACCCAAGCTTGTTCACCAGCAAATTTGACGATGCGAAATGGTTGAATTTCGGTAATAAAGGGGACGGCTTTTAATTCCTGTGGCGTTAATGGCAATTCACCCACTACTGGTAAAATCCGAGGTAAGTCTTCGTCAATTTCTAGACGAAAAAATGGCAGGATGGGGGGGGCTAATTTAGGCGCAACGCTAAAATCCATTAACAGTTGTTCTAGTTGTTTTCTAGCTGTTTCGGAGTTGACAAAGCGTAAACCCTTGGCAATTAAGCGCGATCGCTCTGATAAGTCCGATTTTTGTTTAGCATACTTCCAGGATTGATAGGCGATCGCATCTCCCGGATGTTTACTGAAACCTTCTGGTAAATTAGCAAACCAAGAATAATCCTTAACGGCTTTAGCTATATCTCTGACTACATCGGCATCAAGCTTGTATTGATATGTCAAATCGGCGGTAGTAGCCCGGTCTTCTTGGGTTAGTCCACGCAATTCATATAAAACATCACTACTTTTGTGCTGGTAATATGCTAATGTTTCCGCTGATGAACCACATTTTTCCATAGAACTGTAAACCTGAGAACCAACAATGACCTGATTTTGTTGAATTGGCTCAAATCCTGTGGCTTCAAAGATATCTTGGGGATTGTAACCGTTTTTTTGCAGGTAGGCGATCGCTTGACCCCATTCCACCCAAGTTCCCTGTTTTTGTCTCAGCTTGACTAATAATTCTGTGGCTGTGTCTTGGTCAGGACTTTGGAGATTGGACTGTATTTCGGTCATAATTAAAAAGTGCGTCTTTAAAGTTAATACTGTCTGATAAGTGTGAAGAAATATAAAGCTGGGGAACCATCTTCTTCTCTTAAGTAGGTGAGTGTTGAAAATTGTCGTTATGGCAAGGCAAAAGGCAAGAGGCAAGAGTGAAGAGGGTTTGGGCGATTTTACATTTCTTTACACAGTTTAGTTTTATTGTGTTCACCTACTTATGTGTATTTTGACTTATTACTCATGAAAATATCAGAAGAAAATTAGCAGAATATATAATTGTCAAATTGGTGTATCAAACAACTTTGTATCTTACTTGGTTTTTAGTGTTATTCTTAACTTCATGCGGATACAAAATATAACAAAATAGAAATCAGCGCGATTATACTTATGGATAATCCTAATATTGAACCTGACAAGGCTAAACGTCAACGGACAACTTCTGAAAGCTCTAAAAAACTCAAAATTTTAGTTGTTGACGATAAACCAGATAATCTGGATCTACTTTATCGGGCATTTCGCCGTGATTTTCAAGTGCTAAAGGCTGATAGTGGAGTCAAGACTTTAGAATTATTGGCACAAGAAGGAGAAGTAGCAGTCATTATTTCCGATCAACGAATGCCGGAAATGAAAGGTACGGAATTTCTCAGTCAGACTTTACCACAATTTCCCGATACGGTCAGAATTATTTTGACTGGGTTTACCGATATTGAAGACTTGGTAGAAGCAATTAACGCCGGACAGGTATATAAATACATTACCAAACCGTGGGATCAAGGAGAATTAAAGGCTGTAGTCCAAAGAGCCGTAGAAGGTTATGATTTGCTCAAACAGCGCACAGATCAGTTGCATCGCGCCCACGGACAAATGGACTACAAATCAAATCCAAACTTGTTGAAATATACCACAAGATCCTAGTTTAAATAATATTAATTACTACCAAGAAAATAATGTTAAAGCACACTTAATCACTACCATTAGCTATTATAATAAAATTTTAGGGATGTTATCAATCCAGTGGCAAGAAGCATACATTTTACGAGAAGATGAACTCAAGCTGATTTATTTATCAGTAGAATTATTAGCAATTTTCCTCGCTAGTAATTGTTGCTCTTCAAAAAATAACAATAGTCATTAGTCATTAGTCATTTTTCTTCCAATTACCAATTACCAATTACCAATTACCAATTCAAAAATGACTAACGAAGTTCAGACCATATTTAATCGAATTGCGCCTGTTTATGACCTACTTAACGATCAGTTAAGTTTTGGACAACACCGCATTTGGAAAGAAATGACAGTTAAATGGAGCGCGGTTAAACCTGGTGATATTGGCTTAGATTTGTGTTGCGGTAGTGGTGATTTAACTTTTCGGTTAGTACGCCACGTAGGAATGACAGGCCAAGTTTATGGAGTTGATTTTTCGGCTAATTTATTGAATTTTGCTCAAGAACGGGGTAAAAAATCCTATCCCCAACCTCCTATTACTTGGATAGAAGCAGATGTCTTAAATTTACCTTTTGATGATAATTATTTTGATGCAGCTACTATGGGTTATGGGTTAAGAAATGTTAAAGATATTCCTAGTAGTCTTCGAGAAATCCGCCGTGTTCTCAAACCAGGAGCAAAAGCCGCAATTTTGGACTTTCATCGTCCCCATAGTCAACTGTTCCGCACAGTGCAACAGTGGTATTTAAATAATTGTGTAGTTCCCATAGCTACTAATTTAGGCTTAAAGGACGAATATGCTTATATTAGCCCTAGTTTAGACCGTTTCCCCACTGGGAAGGAGCAAATAGAGTTAGCGCATCAAGCTGGTTTTGGGGATGTCACACACTATCCCATTGCTAACGGTATGATGGGAGTATTGGTAGTAAGTAATTAAAAATTAAAAAAACTTCTACCGATTACCAATTACCAATCACCCAATCCAAAAAACTGTGGATTTGTCTCGAATTCTATTATATATATCTCCCCCAATCTTGGGTGGATTAATTGGCTATTATACCAACGACATAGCCATAAAAATGTTATTTCGTCCCTATAAAGCAGTTTATATCTTGGGACAAAAAGTACCGTTTACTCCTGGTTTAATTCCTAGTAATCAGGAACGGTTGGGACAAAATATTGCTGATGCGATTATGAAATCGCTCCTGACTCCAGAAGAAATCCAAAATCTGGCGCGGAAACTACTGCAACCTGAACGGCTACAAGGCGGAATTTTCTGGTTATTACGTCTGGTAGTTGATCAAATTAAAGGTGATAAAAACCCTCGTAGCACTAAGATTTTAGCGG
Source organism: Nostocales cyanobacterium ELA583 (assembly GCA_037131225.1). Taxonomy (GTDB): domain Bacteria; phylum Cyanobacteriota; class Cyanobacteriia; order Cyanobacteriales; family Nostocaceae; genus Dolichospermum. The sequence continues at coordinate 21,673 of JBAXRM010000057.1, forward strand.
GTATTTTACGTGATTTGTTGGGTGAATCTTTACCTCGTCTTTTGAAGGTGTTAGCGCGACAGGAAACATTTTTAGAAACGCAAATTAACCAAATATTTGACAAGGTATTACTAGAGTTTCAACTGAGTGAAGAACAATCTAGTCGGTTAGCTGATTGGTTATTAGAGATAGTTTTACCTCCAGATAGATTACGACAAATTATTATTGATTTTTTGACAGATCGGACAATTCAAACTATTGATGAAAGTTTTCGAGAAAAAACCAGTGGTACTTATTGGGTAGTAGCAAATCTGTTTGGATTAAAGAATACTCTAAATCGATTGCGGACATTTTGCTTAGATGAAAAGGAAGCAACTAACAAAAGATTGCAAGAATTAATTAAAGATTTAAAAATGCGCGATCGCATTAAGGAAGTGTTACAAAATTTATCTTTGCAAAATCTCCCCGTTGGTACAGTGCGTCAACTGCGAAAAACTATTAGAGATAATGTGCGTCAATATTTGCAAAACAGTGGTAGCAATTTACTCAAAGAGTTAACAGAATCGGCTGACTGGGAAAGAATTTCTATTGTCTTACTAAATCGGTTAAGTAGTTCACCAGTTGTTAACACTTCTCTAGAAGTTGTTGCGCGAGATTTGGCAGTAATTTTAGAGAAGTATTTAACTCAAGATTTGGAAGTTATTGTCCAGCAAGCAATTCCAATTTTATCTATAGATCAAGTAATTGTAGAACGAGTAAAAGCTACTTCACCGGCTGAATTGGAAGATGCAATTGAGGGAATTGTCAGAAATGAATTACAAGCAATTGTAACTTTAGGTGGTGTTTTAGGTTTTGTTGTCGGTTTGTTGCAGGTAGGATTTTTATTTTTTAGTCAATCTATGTAACAGGGAACAGAAAAGGAATTTTCTTCTTTCTTCTCCCTTTTGCCTCTTGCCTTTTGCCCCCCGTGGTCGCTATTATGGCCATGTCAAACCAGAAAATCTGGTATTCAACGCAAATTTACAGGAATTTGCCCAAAAAGTTAGTTATATATACAACTTAGAAACAGGCGGAAAAATCCCCCCCAGATGAGGCTTATGAACAAATTAAGCTTTTCATCCGTTTTTCCCGACTGATATCTTCCAGCACGACTAAACCACCACGCACCTTCTGGATTAGTTAAGGGATTGACAGTGAGATTAATACTCCGTTCTAACTTCTGTACATCATCTGTATTGATTGACACTCTCAGGTCTAAAGACACTGAGATTCTTTAATCAATGAGCCAACTTAC
>JBAXRM010000058.1:0-22894 GCA_037131225.1 Nostocales cyanobacterium ELA583
GTTGAAACATCTTCACTGGATGACTTTGCAGAAATAGAAGCACTTTTAAATGAACTAAATGAACCTGCAATAGAAAATTTGGTTGAAACATCTTCACTGGATGACTTTGCAGAAATAGAAGCACTTTTAAATGAACCTGCAATAGAAACTAATCAGGAATCTATTCAAGATGAAGATTTTGCAGCATTAGAAGCATTGCTGGGTGAGAATGAAGATAATGAATCACAGATAATTTCACAGCCAGCGAAAATTATTCAACCTGTGATAGTTCAGTCTGAAAATACTTTTTCTTCCTTAGGACTAGAAGATGAATTTAGTGAATTAGAGGATTTATTAGAACAGGCTGATAAAACAATATCTGCATCAGCAACATCACAGAAAACTGCTACCAGCAAAATTCCTCGTCCCACGACTCGACGGACGATAAAGGAAGAAAGTATGAAGATTCCAGTGAAACAACTGGATGATATGAGTAACTTGGTTGGGGAGTTGGTGGTAAATCGTAATACATTAGAGCAGGATCATGAACGTCTGCGACAGTCATTAGATAGCTTGTTGGTTCAGGTACAACACCTGTCAGATGTGGGAGTGAGGATGCAGGAATACTACGAGCGATCGCTCTTAGAAGCCTCTCTTCTATCCACTCGGCGCTCCAGAGACTATGATAGTCCGTCTGGCAATTCCCATAATCGTGGGTTTAGTGAAATAGAAATGGATCGGTTTACGCCTTTTCATATCCTGGCACAAGAAATGATTGAGTTCATCGTCCGAGTCCGGGAGTCAGCCAGTGATATTGACTTTGTGACCGAAGAAACAGCACAGGTAGCGCGACAGTTACGCCAAGCAACTAGTCAGCTACAAGAAGGATTAACAAAAGCCCGAATGGTGCCATTTACCCAAGCTGTGGATCGTTTGCGGCGAGGAGTACGGGACAATGCCATTAGATATGGTAAACAAGTAGAATTAGTCACAGAAGGTATTGATACCTTAGTTGACAAGATGATTTTAGACCATCTTACAGATCCTTTGACTCACATGGTCAATAATGCGATCGCCCACGGCATCGAAACTCCAAAAGTGCGACAAGCAGCGGGTAAATCACCGGTAGGGATCATTAATATTCGCGCCCTACAACAAGGAAACCAAACGATTATTTCCGTCAGTGACGACGGTGCGGGTATTGATCATCAAAAAGTGAAAAACAAGGCCGTTAAAAAAGGTATCCTCACCTCCGAACAGGCAAAAACCATGTCTCGGATTGAGACCTATGAACTTTTATTCCTGCCTAGCTTCAGCACCGCAGATGAAGTAGATGATATCAAAGGTAGAGGTGTGGGCATGAACGTCGTCCACAACGATATTAGCGAAATTCGCGGGACAGTTGGTACTGACTCCACACTAGGTAAAGGAACTACCTTTACCATCCGTCTACCACTGACTCTGAGTATTTGTAAAGCCCTATTCTGTATATGTGATAGAACCAGAATTGCCTTTCCTATGGATGGTGTAGAAGATACCCTCAATATCACCGCCAAAAACATTCAGCAAGATGCTGACGGAGAATCATTTATTGTCTGGAGAGAGACTATCCTCCCCTTCAAACCTTTAAAAGAGATATTAGTTTTTAACCGTCAGCTTAGTCGTGGAAACGTCTATGGAACTAAAACAGATGATGACATGATTTCCGTCATCGTTGTTCGCTCAGGTAATACAATGATTGCTTTACAAATTGATCAAGTCCTGAGTGAACAAGAAATTGTAATTAAGCAATTTGAAGGTCCAGCACCTAAGCCCAGTGGTGTAGCTGGTGCTACAGTTCTTGGTGATGGCATGATTATGCCCATTGCTGACGTACTAGAAATCATTGATATCTTCCAAGGTAAGATGTCCAAGCATATTGGTGGTAATTGGCAGCACCCAGGTTCACCATTAATTGATGTTGTTCCCGCTGAAAAAGTAGAAACAACAGTATTAATTGTTGATGACTCAATCACAGTTCGAGAACTTCTATCTCTTACCTTTGCCAAAGCCGGTTATCGTGTAGAACAAGCCCGTGATGGACAAGAAGCTTGGGATAAACTCCGTTCCGGTTTACCTTGCGATATCGTTTTCTGTGACATCGAAATGCCTCGTTGTGATGGACTAGAATTGCTTTCACGGATTCAGAAAGATGGTTCTTTTGTCAACTTACCCATTGCCATGCTCACCTCTCGTGGTGCTGATAAACATAGACAAATGGCATTACAATTTGGTGCTAGTGGCTACTTTACCAAACCCTATTTAGAAGAAGCACTTTTAGAAGCAGCTTCTCGGATGCTCAAAGGAGAAAATCTCGTGACTACTGCTTAGGAACGCAAATTTAATAACCTGCAATTCTGAGTTAACGTGGAATGGTGCGTTACGCTGTCGCTCTAAGCGAAGCCATGCCCGCAAGGGCTTTACACACCCTACTTTTGCACTTTATTTAATTCACATTCCTAAGACTAAAAAGAAGTCCAGAATATTAATTGCCGTAACCAGATAGAATATTCCTCTATCCTCTTGGTGCATAACTTCCATGACCACCATTTCTCAAAGTCCATTTTCTCCCCAAGAAATAGCCTCAGAAGGCATCAAACCAGATGAATATACCGAAATTGTCCGCCGCTTAGGTCGTCATCCCAACAAAGCCGAATTAGGTATGTTTGGGGTGATGTGGTCAGAACATTGCTGTTATAAAAATTCCCGCCCCTTACTCAAACAGTTTCCCACCACAGGGACTCGTATTCTTGTCGGACCTGGTGAAAATGCTGGAGTTGTGGATATCGGCGACGGACTACAATTGGCATTTAAAATAGAATCCCATAACCACCCTTCCGCCGTTGAACCATTTCAAGGTGCAGCCACCGGAGTTGGTGGTATACTCAGAGATATATTTACAATGGGGGCGCGTCCCATAGCTTTATTAAATTCTCTCCGCTTTGGAGATTTGAATGATCCGAAAACCCAAAGATTATTTACAGGCGTAGTGGCGGGTATAAGCCATTATGGTAACTGCGTTGGAGTGCCGACTGTAGGTGGTGAAGTGTATTTTGACCCCGCCTACTCTGGAAATCCCCTTGTTAACGTCATGGCCTTGGGATTGATGGAAACGTCAGAAATTGTTAAATCAGGGGCTTCAGGCTTAGGAAATCCCGTGCTATATGTGGGTTCAACCACCGGAAGAGATGGCATGGGAGGCGCGAGTTTTGCCAGTGCGGAATTAACCGAAGAATCAATAGATAACCGTCCTGCTGTGCAAGTGGGAGATCCATTTGTAGAAAAATCTTTGATAGAAGCTTGTTTAGAGGCATTTAAAACCGGTGCTGTAGTTGCGGCACAGGATATGGGTGCTGCGGGTATTACCTGTTCAACTTCGGAAATGGCCGCTAAAGGTGGTGTGGGAATTGATTTCGATTTAGACAAAATTCCGGCTCGTGAGTCGGGAATGATACCTTATGAATATCTGCTGTCGGAATCTCAAGAGAGAATGTTGTTTGTCGCCGAAAAGGGACGAGAACAGGAATTAATTGATATTTTCCACCGTTGGGGACTGCAAGCGGTAGTTGCAGGGACAGTAATTGCTGAATCCATTGTTAGGATTTGGTTTAAAGGGGAAATTGCCGCAGAAATTCCGGCTGATGCTTTGGCAGAAAATACGCCTTTGTATGAACGAGAATTATTAACAGAACCCCCCGAATATGCCCAAAAAGCTTGGACATGGACAAGTGATAGTTTACCTGTTTGCAATGCTGCGGGTATTGAGATTGCGGGAAGTTTGCAAAGTTGGAATGATATTTTATTAACTTTGCTAGATACTCCCACTATTGCTTCTAAAAGCTGGGTTTATCGCCAATATGACCATCAAGTTCAGAATAATACCGTATTGTTACCCGGTGGTGCTGATGCGGCTGTGATTCGTATCCGTCCTTTAGAAGAACCCCAAAATCCAAAATCCAAAATCGTTCGACTGAGCGAAGTCGAAGTCCAAAATCTAAAATCGGGCGTTGCGGCTACGGTAGATTGTAATTCGCGTTATGTTTATCTTGACCCCTACGAAGGAGCTAAGGCAGTGGTGGCAGAAGCTGCTCGGAATCTTAGTTGTGTGGGTGCTGAACCCATTGCTGTAACGGATAACCTCAATTTTGGTAGCCCAGAAAAACCCATTGGTTATTGGCAATTAGCGTCCGCTTGTCGGGGTTTGAGTGAAGGGTGTCGTGAGTTGGGAACGCCGGTAACTGGGGGAAATGTCTCTCTCTACAATGAAACTTTTGACGCAGAAGGTAATCCTCAACCAATTTATCCGACTCCGGTTGTGGGTATGGTGGGTTTGATTCCTGATTTAACCAAAATTTGCGGACAAGGTTGGCAAAATGCAGGGGATATAATTTATCTTCTAGGTTTACCTATTCAATCCAAAATCCAAAATCCAAAATCCAAAATTGAATTGGGTGCTTCTGAGTATTTGGCAACGATTCATAAAACTATTGCTGGAAAGCCACCTAGAGTTGATTTTGATTTAGAACGTCGGGTGCAAAAAGCTTGTCGTGAGGGGATTCGCGCCCTTTGGGTAAATTCTGCCCATGATTCGGCTGAAGGCGGTTTGGCTGTAGCTATAGCGGAATCTTGTCTTTCGGGAAATTTGGGGGCGGAAATTAATTTCCCGATTTTGGCAAATCACGATTCTCGTTTTGACGAAGTGCTGTTTGGTGAAGGTGGGGCAAGAATTTTAGTTTCTGTTGGTCAAGAAAACCAAGAAAAATGGGAATCCTATTTACAGGAGCATTTACCAGAGAGTTGGCAAAAAATCGGAAAAGTTTCTAATTCTGCTAATTTACAGATTTTAACCGCAGATAATCACAAGTTACTTCAGGTTAGTCTCCAAGATATGAGCGATCGCTATTCTTTCGCAATATCAAAACGTCTTGCTGTTTATAGCAACACTTAACCAACAACCAAGCGAAAATCAAGGATTGGAAATGAAAATTTACAATTCATACTCTATCCTTGACCAATTTACGGTACTGTTTTAATGGATGGTTAAATATTTATTAAGAAGATAGGAGTCAGGAGGAAAATTAATTATTCCCTATTCCCTATTCCCTATTCCCTGTTCCCTGTTCCCACTGACTCGACACCCACCAGGAGCGATACCAGCATGATTCCCATTAATTCCGTCACCTCGGATGAATACCCCGAAATTGCCAACAACCCAATTAACAGTCATCAAGAACGCCCTGACAAGCCGGAAGAAGCTTGTGGTGTTTTCGGCATTTATGCCCCAGAACAAGACGTTGCTAAATTGACCTATTTTGGATTGTATGCGCTTCAGCATCGGGGTCAAGAATCTGCTGGTATTGCTACCTTTGAGGGTTCCCACGTCCATCAGCACAAAGATATGGGTTTGGTGTCTCAAGTCTTCAATGAAACCATCTTAGATCATTTACCCGGAAATCTAGCAGTTGGTCATACTCGCTATTCCACTACCGGTTCTAGTCGCAAAGTTAACGCCCAACCTGCTGTGGTGGAAACTCGTTTAGGTTTATTAGCCCTAGCGCATAATGGGAATTTAGTCAATACCGTAAAACTGCGAGAAGAGTTACTCAAAGATAAGTTTAACTTAATCACGACAACTGACTCAGAAATGATTGCTTATGCGATCGCTCAGGAAGTCAACAACGGTGCAGATTGGGTAACAGGAGCTATCAGCGCCTTTCATCGTTGTGATGGAGCATTTAGCCTCACAATTGCTACACCTGTAGGTGTGATGGGAGTCCGTGATCCTAATGGGATTCGTCCTTTGGTAATTGGTACTTTAGATAGCGAACCTCGGCGTTACGTTCTCGCTTCCGAAACTTGCGGTTTAGATATTATCGGTGCAGAATATCTGCGTGATGTCGCCCCTGGGGAATTAGTTTGGATCACAGAAACCGGTTTAGAATCATTTCAGTGGCATCAACAGCCAGAACGCAAACTTTGCATCTTTGAAATGATCTATTTTGCCCGTCCTGATAGCCTCATGCACAACGAAACTTTATACAGTTATCGAATGCGCTTAGGACGAAAAATGGCGGCAGAAGCTCCTGTAGAAGCTGATTTAGTTTTCGGTGTGCCTGATTCTGGTATTCCTGCGGCCATTGGTTATTCCCAAGCTTCTGGCATAGCTTATGGTGAAGGATTGATTAAAAATCGCTACGTTGGCCGCACCTTTATTCAGCCTACCCAAGCCATGCGGGAGTCGGGGATTAAAATGAAACTTAATCCCCTCAAAGATGTCTTGTACGGTAAGCGGGTAGTAATAATTGATGATTCAATTGTCCGGGGAACTACTAGCCGCAAACTAGTTCAAGCATTGCGTGATGCTGGTGTCGCTGAAGTCCACATGAGAATTTCTTCTCCCCCTGTAACTCATCCTTGCTTCTATGGTATTGATACTGATACCCAAGATCAATTAATTGCAGCGACAAAATCAGTTGAAGAAATAGCCAAACAATTACAAGTTGATAGTCTGGCTTATTTGAGTTGGGAAGGAATGTTAGAAACAACTAGAGAAGATACTAATAGTTTCTGTTCAGCTTGTTTTACTGGTGATTATCCAGTTGCTATTCCTGAAAAAATGAAGCGTTCTAAATTGATTTTGGAAAAGGTTGTAGTTTAAACAATATCTGGCGATTATAAATCACTGCTACACAAACAAAGTCCACCTGCGTGGACTAAGAAAAACTACTTGTTTTCAACCCACGGAGGTGGGTTTTGCCTGTGTAGTCGCGGTTTCTAACCGCCGATTTGATGTTAACTTAATCGGGGTTTTCTTTGTGTGAATGATGATCTTCATTGGTTTTTTTGAATCCATCTTGAAAATTTCTGAGACTTTTTCCCAATACATTACCAAGTTCAGGAATTTTCTTCAGTCCAAAAATTAAAATTGCGACTATGGCAATAATCGCTACTTCCGTCCATCCTAATCCTAGTCCAAACATATAATTTTCTTTTTGAGTACCTGTAGTTATAGATATTGTAAAGAAGATTGAACAACAAGATCCCCGACTTCTTGAAGAAGTCAAGAATCTGAAGATTTATTCCATTCTAATTGGTAAATTTAACCATTCACTTAATTCATGTGCAAGCCAATCAAGTTCTGATTCAGATATTAGTTCATGATTATTACCAATCATAAATTTCTTATTTTTTCCAGCCCAAATTATGATTTTAGCGTAAACTTGTATTGAACTTATACGAAATTCTTTAGACCCATACTTTCTAATGTTTTGCAGCAAACAAATATCATCTTTTGGTGCTGGGAAAGGAAATTTGATTTTTATTCCGAATAGTTCACGAATTAAGGAAATTTCATGTTGATTTATCTGTAATCTAATCCGTCCAAACCAGCGAAATAAAAGCATATACACTGATAACAAATTAGATATTAAAAAGGTAAACACTATGACTAGGGGAATTTCACCCCCTGCTGCGAGAGTAAGAGCTACACTAGAATATATGTTATATTCGGAAATTACATTCCAATAGTTATTAAGCAAGATAAATTAACAATAATGAAAGTTATAGATTTACAAATACCAAAACAAATAGAATTACCTTTACATTTAGTAAATTCTTCAAAAAAATTCACATTTATTGATCTATTTGCTGGTATTGGTGGGTTTAGAATTGCTTTAGAAAAATTAGGTGGTCAATGTTTAGGTTACTCTGAAATAGATAAACAAGCTATTAAAGTGTATCAGCAAAATTTTATCAATTACCGAAATCAAGATGAAATTGAATTAGGAGATATTACTAAAATTACAGACCTTCCATCAAATATTGATGTAATTGTAGGTGGTGTTCCTTGTCAACCTTGGTCAGTTGCAGGTTGTTTAAAAGGTTTTGAAGATCCTAGAGGAAAATTATGGTTTGATGTGATTCGATTAGTTAATAAAAGTCAACCTAAAGCGTTTATTTTTGAAAATGTTAGTGGTTTAGCAAGTCCAAAAAATAGAGATAATTTAGAACTGATTTTGCAGAATTTTCATGATATAGGATATTGTGCGAAATGGCAAATATTAAATGCTTACGATTTTGGTTTACCTCAAAATAGAGATAGAGTTTTTATTGTAGGAATTCAAAATGGTATAGAAAAATGCCAAGAATATAGATTTCCTCGTTCTTTAAATATTCACCCCAAAGTTTTAGATATTTTAGATGAATTAAAAAATATCGAAGTTATAGAAAAAATTAAAATAGATGCAAATACCTTATTTAAAGGTGTAATACCACCTTCAAGAATTCGATTTCAAAAAGATGATGAATTAAATGATTTCTTTATTTTCTCAGATTTAAGAAATGGACATACAACAATTCACTCTTGGGATATTATTAAAACTACTGATAGAGAAAAAATGATTTGTTTAGCTCTTTTAAAAAATAGAAGAAGTAAAAAGTATGGTAATAAGGATGGAAACCCTTTATCTTTTGAAAACTTCCAGGAAATAATACCTAATATAGAAATTAGCGAATTAAATATATTAGTTGATAAAGGAATATTTCGCTGGACTGATAATAGAAAGTATGAATTTGTTAATTCTAAGAATATGACAGGAATTAATGATATCTATAGAATTATTTTACCTACTGCTGATATTTTTCCAACTTTAACTGCTACTGGTGGTAAAGATTATATAGCAACTGTATCTATTCATGGTAGTAATCCAGAAGAGTATAAGCAGTTGTTTTTAGAAAAAATTTATCACTCTAAAAAATATATACCAATCACTGCAAAACACGCTTGCAAGTTACAAGGATTTCCTGCTAATTTTATATATCATCAAAAAGATGATACTGCTAAAAAACATTTTGGTAATGCTGTTCCTATTCCTGTTGTTGAGTATGTAGCTAAAGAGTTATTAAGGATTATTGATGTTTAACTAATTTTGGTAAAAAATATCATGAAATTCTGCTGCAAAGTTTTCTTGTCCTAGTTCAAAAAACAGTGATTTTAACTTCTCAAATGTACTTTCTTCTCCAGAACAAAAATTCCAAAATTCATCTTCAACCCATATATCTTTGCTAATATCTAAAGGAGAACTAGATAATTACTTTTTTGCGTTATATACCAAGATTTTTGAAAAGGATTGAAAGGAATAGCAATACGAGCTTCTAAATTAGCATTAGGATCTTGAGCAAATTTATAAGAGTACCATTCTAAAATTTCTCTATTAAATCCTTTAAAATCGCCTTGATTTGGTTGTGTAGTTTTAATATCAAAAATATATTCAATTCCATCTTTAGCAAAATGAATATCTACTCCAGTACCTGTTGGAGGAGATGTAAATCTAATAATTTCTTGAGAATTGATTTTAGAAGCTGCATTTTTTAATCTTTGTATACATTCTTCTGTTGTAACTCTCATTTTGTTAGGCTTATTTTCACGTTCATCAACTAATTTATCTAATTCATTTTGCAATATTTGTGGAAATGGGTCTGGACGTAATATTTTTGTAGTTACAATTTCAAATCCATTTAATTTTGCTAATGTTTTAGCTATAGGCTCCCAAAAAGTTGTTCCTAAACTTGTTTCTAACCCACCAATGAGAGAGCGTATTCTTCTTTCATCAGGAAAAATATCATCTAATACTTGATAATTTTTTACTTCTTTATTTTTAAAGAAATTTCTAATGGAATTTTTAAGATTTTCTTTAATTTGTTGTTTAACTATATGATCTATTTTATTAAAAGTGATGTCTAACTATTAACAAGCCAAAACAAAGGAAGAAGAGGTGAAAAACTGACAGTTTAGTTTCTCCCTCTTCTAATAATTGTAATAGGTGATGATTCTAACGAATATACTCTTTCAATACGCTATTACGGTTGGGATGGCGTAATTTACGGAGTGCCTTAGCTTCGATTTGACGAATCCGTTCGCGGGTGACGTTAAAAATCTGGCCGATTTCTTCGAGGGTTTTCATGCGGCCATCGTCCAAACCATAGCGGAGTCTTAGAACATCCCTTTCACGGGGACTAAGACTATCTAAGACTTTTTCTAGGTCTTCCCGCAGCAAGTTCTTAGAAACTTGATCTTCTGGGGTTTCACCATCAGATTCAATAAAATCGCCTAACCGGGAATCTTCTTCTTTACCGATAGGTGTTTCTAAAGAAATCGGTAACTGGGCAGATTTAGCAATAAATCGCAGTTTCTCGATGGTCATTTCCATGCGAGTCGCAATTTCTTCTTCAGTTGGTTTGCGACCCATTTCTTGAGATAGAAGCTTGGTAGTTTTCTTAATCCGTGATATGGTTTCGTAGAGGTGAACCGGTAAACGGATAGTGCGGGACTGATCAGCGATCGCTCTGGTAATTGCTTGACGTATCCACCATGTAGCGTAGGTAGAAAACTTATAGCCTTTTTCGTGATCAAACTTTTCAGCGGCACGAATCAAACCCAAACTTCCTTCTTGAATCAAGTCTTGGAAAGACAAGCCCCGATTCATATATTTTTTGGCAATGGAAACTACAAGCCGCAGGTTAGATTGTACCATTTTGTCTTTCGCTCTGCGCCCGACGTGTAGGCGATAACGAAAGGTTGGTAATGGCAATTCCACTTCTGCTGCCCATTCACTGTCTCTAGGATCGCGTTCTAGGCGTTCACAAAGTCTTTCCCGCGCTCGTTCTAGTTCCAGTAATTCCGCAATTTTCCGCGCTAGTTCAATTTCTTCGTCTGCGCGTAGCAAACGAATCCGCCCAATTTCTTGCAAATACAGACGAATAGAATCTTCGGTGTAGTGTTTTTTCTTGGGTTGTGTCCGACGACGCGATTTAGCGGCTTTTCCAGACTTTGCGTCGTCCTCATCAGACTGAGGCTCTAAAAAATCATCAATTTCGCCGTCATCAGTCAGCAATAAGTCCTCTTCTTCTATTAAGAGTGCTTGTAATTCTATCTCCGGCGGATTTATCATTTCTAGGTCAGGCTGATAAATATTTTCGAGTACGTTGTTAGCCTGGTTCATGCCGCTTTCCTCATGCTCCTTGCAGAATAAGTTAATGAAGACATTTTGATTACTTTTAATATTCAGTAATCTGTAAACCGAAAATTGGGTTTTGGCTGATCACCCTGAAATATTTTCGGTGATTTTTTTCCTGTTTTAAGCAGGTTTGTTCCGTAAAAGTAACAAAGCTCACTTTTTAGTGACTTGCCAGCTTTTTTAATCGTCATACCTAGCAATTCCGCATATCACTTTTGGTTGGTTGAATCTATAATCTAGATTCATCTTTTTCAAAAAGCTTGGTAATGGGTATACAGGTGTATGACATTTGGAAAATTTAACTGTAAATACTGTTCCGATTGTAACCTATTTCACAAAAATTGCACTCTTTTTGTGCATTATTTATGAACTCATTTACTAAGATTAAGCCACCTTTATCAAAAAGACATTAAAAATGGTGGTGATACCATTAAATCTTGTCGAAAACTTTTTGGTTTGGCAGTGGTATTCTCATTAAATTAAAAGGTAGGCACACTTGCTGCTTTATAAAACTTATATAAAATTGTTCCTAACTGAACAACTAGTGCTTATGTTCTGCTTTCACTCAACCCGACGGCGGGTTATTGTTTACAGATATTAGTTCTGGTTAAACTAATTGTACATATTCACCATTAGCTAGTGATTGGTGTTAATTCCCAGTCAATAACCGTTATAAAAAAGCTCACAAATGCCAACAATTGTCCGCTTTTTTCCTGTTTTATATTGGAAGTGTCGGCACTATCCCTTTAGGGGTTTAGCAGTCGCTCATTGGGAAAACTCCCAAGACCTTGATGCTTCACCAGTCTACAGGCTAAAAAACTAATCTAGCTGCTTCTGAACTTAAATCACAAGCAGAGTTTAAATCTCTGTCACACTCAAACCCTTGTATATCCTAGACCAAGAACTTCAACTAAGGAGTTAAAATTATTGCATATTTTAGGGGCGTGAGAGATGAATGAAGATTTAACTTGATTCAGCCTTATTCACACATTAGCGCAGAGTTGAGATTTCTACCCTGTGCAGCTTGACAAACTGTTCTTTTGGTATACAACGATATTTTAATCAGGCGATAAATAATATTGTTGCTAAAGTTGCCCAACCATATATTTGGGTAAATCAACGTAGTCAATTGTGCTTCTAAATACTTCTGATTTTAAGAAGGTGGCTGTCATCTGGGTATGAAAAGTTTTGTGTATCCTAATTAATCTTTGCTTTGTGGATAATATCTAGTTGCGCTATACAAGCATAGCAAATGCTTTCCCTCTTTGTGGAGAAAATTTATGATTTTTAGGGAAAAAGTTATAGAAACAGGGAACAGGGAATAGGAAAGGTAGAGGAATAATTACCCATTACCCATTACCCATCACCTTAGATATCTAAATCTGTCATATTCAGTTTAGAACCATAGGTTTCAATAAATTCCCGGCGGGGTGCGACGCGATCGCCCATTAAGATGGTAAAAATCCGATCAGCTTCGGCTGCGTCTTCTATTTCCACTCGTTTGAGGGTACGAGTTTCAGGATTCATGGTGGTTGTCCACAGTTGTGCGGGCATCATTTCCCCCAAACCTTTAAAACGCTGAATGGTATAATTAGCGTTACTGGGAAGAGTACCGAGATGCTGTTGTAATTCCCGTTCGCTGTAACAATACTGGTAATTTTTGCCCCGTTCTAATTTGTAGAGTGGAGGACAAGCAATATAGATGAATCCTTGTTCAATCAGCGCCCGTTGATAACGATAAAAGAATGTTAACAATAACGTGCGAATGTGCGCCCCATCTACGTCAGCATCAGTCATTAAGACTATATGATGATATCGTAATTGCGCGGCGTTGAATTCTTCACCTTTGACACCTAAACCAAGTGCAGTAATTAACGATTGAATTTCGTTGTTTTTATAGATTTTGGCATCGTCGGTTTTTTCGATGTTAAGAATTTTACCACGTAGCGGGAGAATTGCTTGAGTCCGGCGATCGCGTCCTTGCTTGGCGCTATTGTGTACAAATACACCAGAGGCTAAAGCGAAGTTATGAGTTTCCGAAACTTCGATATCGTAAACATCTACCTGTTCTGGTAAATATTCAATACTAACAATTCGGTGATTGTAATTAGCAACAGCTTCATAAGCTAAGGCTTGATTACCATCAAAGTAGCGTTGACAGAAACTATCAAACCGTAATAAAGACTTATCTTTTGTCTGCTTGCGGTAGGAGTTATAAGTCTCTACATCAACCTTACCTTGCTCAATTTCAATTTGCTTGAGAACAGCAATAGTTTTGCGATAGTAAGTTTGCTGCAAAGTAGCATGACGTTGAGCGCGAAATTCAGGTGTCCATTGCTGTTGTGTTTTTTCCCGCCGCCATGCTAACAAAGTTTCATCTTGCCATTGTTCCTGAGCTAACAGTGATTGAGTTTCACGGGCTTGGGGATTATTGGCAAAATAGTTGCTAACTCGTTGGGCTTGGGCTAAACGGTTGGCTTCATCACTCCAATAGTCTTGCTGTGCTTGATTGAGGCGTTCATGATTTTGTTGACGATAGGTTTCGTTATTGTCATAAAACTCGCGCCACTGTTCCAGCATATAGCTTTTATAAGTCTCAGAATTCCATTGTTCCTGAGCTTGTTGTGACAAAATCTGCCGTGTTTCGGGCTGCTGCATTCTTTCGCTCATCTTGGCACGGAATTCCTGACTTTGACGAGTTTTCCGGCTCTTTTCAATGACATCTGGGCGATGTAATGTTTTTTCAATATGAGCGCGATGTAAAGCCAAGTGTGATTCAGCCGATAAACGCTGTAAGTTTGTTGGGTTGTTATTGCGCTTATTGAAATCAAGATGATGGCAATGTTCTCCGTCTGTTAGTTTGTAAACTTCTAAAGAACGGTTATACCAATCAGCTAAGGTATGAGTAAATAACCAAGAATCGGAACGGGGATTCCAAACCATTTCATAACCATCAATGGTAATTCCTGGATTGGTTGTATCAGATATTTGCCGATACAAAGGCATGAGAGAATCATTAGCTGTTAACAACGCGGCTGGCTTGTAGCTACCATCACGTAACATGAAGCGGTGATCGGGTGTGCAAATAATTGTTTCCCCATTGTCTAATGTCACCTTGATGACTTCAGCATTGGCTTTAGTCATACGGGGGTTAATGATCCGTTCTACCCCAATAGTGCCATTATTACGAATGGTGTAGCAAAAATGCTCTTTTCCTATTGCTTGTTCGGCGACAATTTCTTTAAAACTGAGCGATCGCCCATCAGCTAATGCTACCAGTGTATCACCATGAAAACAGCCACCCGCTGAATCGCCTTCCACGATGTATATTTCCGATTCAGCAGGATCACGAGAACTACAATCTGCTAATTTACCAGGAAGAGGAGAAGATTCTAATACCGATTTCCGGCGTACCAATTCCCGTGCGTGACGCGCAGCTTCAGCGGCTTTAAAGGCTTGAATAGCTTTGTCTAAAATGGAATCAGCTATACCAGGATGAAAGTCTAGATACTCCGTGAGGACTTCACCGACGAAAGAATCAACGATACCGCGAACTTCTGTATTTCCCAGTTTAGTTTTGGTTTGTCCTTCAAATTCAGGATCTGGGACTTTAACGGAAATTACGGCGGTTAAACCTTCGCGGACGTGTTCACCACTGAGGTTAGATTCAGCTTCTTTAATTTTATTCCGTTTGCGAGCCGTCGCATTTAATGTTCGAGTTAAAACTGCTTTTAAACCTTCTAGGTGTGTACCACCATCAATAGTCCGAATATTATTAGCAAAGCCGAGGACATTATCTGTGTAAGCATCAGTACACCACTGGAGAGCAACTTCTACTTGGACGTTGTTGCGTTCCCCCTGGACATAGATAATTTCTTCATGGAGAGGTTGCTTCTCCCGATTCATGTAGGCGATATACTCTTTAATACCACCTTTATATTCGTAAGTTTCTATTCTCGGTGTATCGCTTTTGAGGATTTCTAAACGATGATCCGTAAAAATAATTCTGACACCTGCATTCAGATACGCCAACTCGCGCAAACGTCCTGATAAAGTAATGTAATCGAATTCTATGCTGGTGGTAAAAATTTGTGTATCTGGCTTAAAAGTAATAGAAGTACCAGTTCTATCTTCTTTGTAAGGTGTTGCTATCAATTCCGTAACAGGAAAACTCCGTTCATATCGTTGGGTATGTACGTTGTGATCTCGCCAAACGGTAACTTCAACAAACTCAGATAAGGCGTTAACAACAGAAATACCGACTCCGTGTAAACCACCAGAAACTTTATAGCCACCACCACCAAACTTACCACCAGCATGGAGAACAGTTAACACTGTTTCTAAAGCTGATTTCCCGGTTTTGGGGTGAATACCCGTAGGAATACCCCGACCATCATCTGTTACGGTGACAGAACCATCAGCATTGATATCCACTTCAACGTGGGTACAGTAACCCGCTAAAGCTTCATCAACTGAGTTGTCCACTACCTCGTAAACTAAATGGTGGAGTCCTCGCGGACCTGTAGTACCAATGTACATCCCTGGTCGTTTGCGGACGGCTTCCAGACCTTCCAGAACTTGAATCTGATCGGCACTGTAACTGCTCGTCATGAAAATTCTCCTGATGCTTGGGGTTGATATCGCCAAAAGGCGAAAAAAGTCAAATCACCCCAACATTATAACACAAAAGCCTTCCTGCCGTCTGTAGCGCAATTTAATGAGAAGTTTATCTAGGCAATGTGATCTAAAGAGCAAGGACAGAATATCTCCCCTAACAACTGACTAATAACTAATGACTAAATTAATTGTAATTTGTGGGGCGACGGCAACGGGTAAATCCGGTTTAGCTTTGAGTTTAGCCCAGAGATTAGATACCATAATTCTGAGTGCTGATTCCCGTCAAGTATATCGTGATTTTGATATTGGGACGGCTAAACCAAATGTAGCTGAACAAAAATTAGTTCCCCATTATTTAATAGACATCTGCGAACCAACTCAAATAATGACATTATCAGATTATCAGGAACAAGCACAAGCTTTAATTGCTAGTTTGGAAGTTAAGCCATTGTTGTTAGTTGGTGGAACTGGTTTATATATCCGTTCCATTGTGCAGGGAATGAAGATTCCTAGAGTTGCACCACAGCCAGAATTGCGATCGCAATTAGAATCTCTTGGTCAATATCAACTTTATCAAATATTGCAACAAGTTGATCTTATTGCTGCTCAAAAAATTCATGCTAACGATTTGGTAAGGACTTTAAGAGCTCTGGAAGTTTATTATGTCACAGGTTCTCCTATTTCTGAACAACAGAGAGAAAATCCACCCAATTATCCAATTTTACAAATTTGTTTAGATTGTAATGCAGAACATTTAGATGTGAGAATTCGCAAACGCACTGAACAAATGATTACAGATGGTTTAGTTGGTGAAGTTGAATATTTAGTAAAAAAATATGGTATTGATTTACCTTTATTGAATACTTTAGGATATCAAGAAATTAAGCAATATCTATCGGGAGAAATTAATTTAGAAGAAGCTATAGAATTAATTGCTTTACATACAAGACAATTCGCAAAACGTCAACGAACTTGGTTTAGACAATCTCCTAATGTTGAATATTTTGATATGGATAATCCTGATTTATTAGAAAGTGTTTGGAGGCGAATAAATGAATTTGTCTGAATCAGGATTTACAGGATTAAAGGATTTTCAGGATGTTATTTTTTGTTTGATGTTGGGATTTTATGGATCTGTGAGGAAGTTTCTGGCAAAGAATTAGTTAATTTGTTAGTTATTACCGAAAAATTAGGTAAATATATTTTTATTATTCCTGGTAAAACCACCTTAATATCTTGCTATTCTTGAATAAGATACTAATAACAATCTTGTAAATCCTTAAATCCTGGATATCCTGATTCAGACAAAAATTCTGTAAATTCTTGAAAAACTGAACTCTAAATAAATAAACTAGGAGAAACCTTAAAATATTCTCCCAAGGCTTTAGCTTGTGCTTTACTAATTGAACGTTTACCGTTGACAACCTCTGAAACTACACCGCTGCTAGAACCAAGAATGCGTACTAAGTCAGCTTGACGAATGCCGCTAGATTCCATAATATGTAGCAACATATCATGAGGTGTAGATTCATCCATTGGATAATTTTCTTCCTCATAATCTTCAATTAGTCTGACAAGCAATTTGTGTAAAGCTCGCTCCTCTGGACTACGATTTTTTTTAAAAGTTAGATATTCTGCAACTTTTAAAAACCGTTCATAGTCTTCTTCTGTTTCAATTACTTTAGGAGCGATTTCTGCTAGTAATTGACTATAAGTATTTCGGTCAAAAGTAAGGGTCATTTTTCCATTTATTTTTACTATATTCGGCGTGAGTTAGCAAGTATTTGTAGTACACCGTTTGATCTTCATAATCCATTCCTACAATTAAACGATAATCATTACCTTTGATATTAAAAACAGTAAAATTACCAACTGCCTCAGCATCTCGGTAAAATTTCTGAACATCATTTAAACTTTGCCATTCTGCTTTTTTAACTGTTTGATGCCAATCTTCTATTTGTTTCCTGATATCAGGGTACTTTGCTGCTTCTTCGCGGAGGGTGCGAATATGAATTAAGTGCATAATATATTTTGGGTTTGAAATAATAGTGATTGCTGTACATAGCTTTCATCTTTCTCGTCCTTCTTTGTGTACTTAAGTAGTTGGACAAAATTAAATTCACTTGTTGAGAGAGCGAACAGGGAACGGGGAACAGGAAAATCAGTTGTGTAATTAATTTGGCGCCATTATTTAATATTCTCTCAAAATGAGAGTAAATTGTCAAGCCCTAATTAGGAATTACGCAAAATCTCTCTAAAACCCTCTTCTCTTCGTGTCCTTCGCTTCTTCGTGGTTATTTCTCTATAATTAAAAACTCCACAAAGATAAAAAATCCTTGAGGAGCTTGAGAGAGTATTGACAGCTTATTAACAAGCGATAAAGAATTAAACCATAACGCACCAAATAGTAAATTTACTAATTATCTGGAAGTTGTTTTTTCAAAGCATCTAATAAAGCCCAACGGCTATCAGTAGGTTTTTCAGACACAGAAACATCCAAAATACCTGGACAATTGATATTACATAATTGACGCTGGGGTAATGCTAAACACATCTGCTGATATAGCCATTCACCAGGATCAAAATGACCATCAGGTGCTAAAGTTTCCAGTAAATCTTCTACAGCAACTTCCATTTCTAAAGGCAAATCTTCCGTTTGATTAGCGGTTTCATCTAACCAAATCACTTCCTGAGTATTGAGAACCAGACGATGATTGTACTGCTGCAAACAGCGATTGCAGGTACAAGTAACAATTGCCTCTGCCTGAGATGAAACTTCTAAGTAATTACCCTGATGTTTAACTTGGATAACTCCGCGAACTGGTGTCAATGTTTCTAGTCCAGGCAGAAACTCTTGAACTTGAATTTCCTCTGTCCGCTCCGGGGCTTTGGTTAGCTGCGGAATAAAAATAGCGTCCATAGGATTTGTGAAATACCCTTACAAAAAAATTCATTATGGGTAATAGGTAATGGGTAATTGGTAACTGGTAATTGGTAATGTTCTTGTCTGTTCCCTGTTCCCTATTCCCTGTTCCCTATTACCTAATTATGGTGTAACTGCTTGACGAACAACTAAATAACGATAAGGTTCTTTACCACGACTGAAGGTTTCTAAATCAGAAAATTCCTGCAATAACGTGTGGATTTGTCGGCGTTCTAAGGAACTAAGAGATTGAAGTTCTACCTCTCTGCCAGAAAACCGGACTTCTGCGGCAGCATTTTCTGCTAAAGTGCGGATTTCAGATTCTCGTCTGGCACGATAACCACTCAATTCAATCGTGTAGGCTGTCTGATTTTCTTCTGGTTGATTCAAGTTGAGAACGGAATTTGCTAGATACTGAATTCCGTCTATCACCGCACCACCAGCACCAATTAAAATCCTAATTTGTTCTGATGTTAAATTGGTTTGCTCTATTGTCAACCAGTAGCTTTCTTCTGCTGGTACATCTTGCTCAGAAGATGGGGTAGTTTCTAAATTAGCCCGTACTTGAGTAGATACACCAATCAGAAGTAGCAAATTCTGTAACCATTGTGCACTACTTTGCATAGAAATGTCGCTCATAATCAACCAGTAGCCTTTTTCTTAGAACTTTTGGGTTCAAATGGCAACGCTTTTACGTCGATGGTTTGTGCTTCTTTTTCCTGTAAGTCTACGATTTTTTGAATTTCTTCTGGTAGAGGTTCACGGGAGAGAATATAGGTTTGGACGGTTTGGAAAACGTTACCAATTACCATATACATGAGGACCCCAGCAGGGAGGGGAAAGAATAAAAACATCCCAGAAAAGAGAACAGGGGTAATTTTGTTTACTGTATCTTGTTGGGGGTTGCCACCGCTGGAATTTTGTCCAGATAGCATTTGGCTCACATAAAGGCTGATACCAAAAAAGACAATCATTCCCACAATATCCCAGTGGATTGTGTTATCAGCATCAATAGCGCCCACTCTGCCCAAAGCATCTATAAAGAGAAATCCTTTGTCTGCTGCTAGTCCAGGAATTGTGCCTTGAATGGTTACTTCTCCTGGTTCTAAGGCTTCTATATTACCTTCGGCATCAATTTTGACCCGTTCTTCCCCTTTCATGATTTTCCATTCAGGAGTTAACTTAGCTTCTGGGTGTTCTACTAAGAGCGAATCAAATGATTTACCTTCTACGGTTTGATATTGAATCTTAGTTTTTTCTCCCACTGTTAACTTATTACCACCCGGTAAGATGGCAGAGATGGGAGAATGTTCGCCATCAGCAATGTAAATATTTTGTGGGGAAGTAGCAAAAGCTTGGGGTTGAATGCGCTCGATTTGTTCTTCGGGGAAGATTTGCAAGTTAACGGAGTAGTTGACTCCGGAAAAAGGTGAACCCCGCAAAGTGGCAAATAGGGCTAATAATACTGGCATTTGCAAGAGTAGAGGCAGACATCCTGCTAAGGGATTACCAAATTCATTTTGGACCTTGAGCATTTCCTCTTGTTGCTTTTGCTGATCGTCTTTATAACGTTCTTTGATTTCTGCCATGCGCTTTTGCATGAGAGGCTGCACGACCTTCATCCGTCGCATACTACGGATAGAACCGGCACTCAGGGGATAGAGTGCAAAGCGGATAATCAATGTTAAAGCTACTATCGCCAACCCATAGCTAGGGACAAAACCATAGAAAAGGTCTATGATTGGCAACATCACGTTGTTCGAGAGAAACCCAATACCAAAATCCATTATTTGTGAATCCAACCTGCGGTACTTTGACATTCTCACCCCGTTTAGGAGTGGGATGCTTAGTTGAGCCTATCCTCTGACTATAGTTAGTTGCCCTTCTATGCTAGAGGCGGTTCTCTCCTAAGCTTTTGCTCTATATTGTAGAGGTTTTTGTTAAGCATTGCTGTGACTATCCACAAGCTACGCAAGCTAAGAATAGCAGCACATTAGCTAAAAATGTGAATGTTAACGGCTTTGGACAAATGACTTATTTAGAACTGCTATATTGGGTATTTTTAGCAGTAACTCTTTCATTAATGTAGTCATAGACTTCCCGAAAGTTAGGAACAGCCCGCATTTCTATGAGAGTACCATTTTTGATCGTGATTGCCATATCTCCCCATAGACCGAGGCCGTGAGGAACTACGACAACTTTCATCACTTCTGAATAAATTACATCATAGCGATCGCGTCCCATCCACCCACCCGTCACACATACCCGTCGGTCTGTAATGCGGAAGCGTAGCCACACAGCCCTGACTATTGCCCCCACAGCTAAGGGAATACCCACCACGGTTAACCCAATCAGTAGATTGAAGATCAAATCCCCAATGTGGGGACCACCCTCATAATAAACTTCTTCACGAATGCCCATTGAATACCTCAGTTTGTGCCAACAACTGCTCTAATTCTTGCAGAAATTTATGGGTTTCGCACTCAGATTTTGCTGTTGTGGGTTTCACAATTAATACTAGCCGCCATCCTGGGACTAATTTCGGCAACAATTGATGTAATGCTGCTGTCATTTGCCTTTTGATTTTGTTGCGAACAACGGCGCGTTTACTGACTTTTGTACTAATGGCAATACCAATTTTTGTAGCCGGGGGGGCAGTATCCAAAGAAGGTTCTATCGAAAGAGGAGGTTTTAAAGCTCTCAATGTGAAATGAGAACTATGTCGCCGAATTCCTTCCCGGAAAACTGCCTGAAAATCCTGACGGGATTTGAGACGATATGCTTTGGGCAAAGCCACAACAGTTCTTAATTGTTGAATTTTACCCTAAACACTCAAACGATGCCGTCCTTTTCTTCTTCTAGCGCTAATCACGTTTCTGCCGTCTGGTGTCCGCATTCTGGCACGAAATCCTGATGTTCTTTTTCTCTTACGGCAGGTGCCGCCTAGTGTGCTTTGCATACCATTCTCCTATTAGGCGATTTTCATAAAAAGTCACAATCTGACATTTTACCATTTTACAGGCAATAAAACATAATTCTGGATGGAGTTATTGGTCAGTTGATTGTTGACTGTTAAGTAATAATCTGTTCTCTGTTCCCTTCTTAGGTAATACTGATAATCCATGTACCAAGATAACGCAGTAATGGCACATCACCAGGGGAAAGAACTTGACATCTGAAATAAAATACTCCCCCAAAGGCTGGATTTTCAACGTTGGATAAAACTAACTCTACTTTGCGACCTGCGGGAATTGGTTCTTCGGGAAATATTTGAATTACCCGGCCTTCCTTATCCCATTTGACTTCAGATAGAGGAACTTTTTTACCTTTAACCAGGACTTCAATACTTTTGGGATCAAAAGTTCCCTGGTAATAATCAGGATAGGTAATGGCAAATTGAGCAACTGCCAATTTCATTTTCTGGGCGGGAACTCTTAATATATAACGATCAGTGCTATTGGTTTGTCCGCCAAAATCTAAGCGGAAGGGTAGTTGATTTTCTCTTGTGACACCGCTAAAAAGTGTCAAACCAGGTAGACTTTGTGCTAGAGTTGAAGTTGTTAAACCTGTCAATAAACAGCTAGTGACAGCTAAGGCAGAAAGTAGGCGTTTCATAAATTAGGTTTCCTTGATCGTTTGTAACTAAGCGTTAGTATTTGTAACTAAACTTTACTACTATATGCTTGACAATAGACGTTAGTTAGAAGTAAAAGTGCCATTTTAGTCAAAAATTCCCTCCCAAAAGTAAGATTACTGTTATTTAGAGTTAATCTTGTTATCTAGAAGATAATTTTTATGACTAATTATGAATATCCAAGTATATATTAAATAATTGAAAATTCCTGAGTGAGATTTTTCCCAAATATAAAATAATCTAAAGAACAATATCCAAAATGTAGAAATCGGCAGAGGATGTGCGATAACTAATTCTACTTATAGCTATTTTGTAAGGATGATATCTGCATACTGTCAAGTTGAGATTGTGACTAGATAACGAAGATAACAAAAACAAAATTTGAAAATTCTATCTACAAAGGTAATTCATGGTTAATCATTCCATCAGCTTAATAATACTAATTTGAAATAAAAAGTATTAAAAGTTAATGGGTGATGTTAAGTATTTACATCCAGGAGATTGCATGAAAATAGCAGTTGCTAAAGAAATAGAAGTTTGTGAACGGCGTGTAGCTTTAATTCCCGACACTGTAGCAAAATTAGTCAAACAAGGTTTAGAAGTTTGGGTAGAAGCAGGTGCAGGAGAAAAAGCATTTTTCAGTGATGCTGACTAGGAAGCCGCAGGGGCAAAAATTAGTCATGATTC
>JBAXRM010000059.1:0-22782 GCA_037131225.1 Nostocales cyanobacterium ELA583
TGAGATGAAGATAATGAAATCCTGTTCATCCTTAAATCCTGGATATCCTGATTCAGACATTTTCCCTAAAACCGTCCATTTCCCTGAATAATGTGCTTCACAGTCGTCAAAGTCTCCAAACTAATAAATCCCCTGCGATGTCCTTTTTGATTGGACATTCCTAAAAATACAGCTTCTCCTCGTAAAGAGTAACGGGAAAAGCGGGGGGAAGCATTAATGTAGGTAGAGGCACTATTTACTCCTAAGGCAAATTGGCGACTTTCTTGGTAGGATTCTGTAACGATACTGTCAGCATGACTGCTACTATATTGATTAATCCAAGCGATCGCACTTTCTAAACTATCTACTAATTTAAAAGCTACTGTTTTGGTTAAATAAGGTATTCCCCATTCTTCATCTTTGGCTAATTGTAATTGGGGAAATGCTGCCACTAATTCCGCATCACCTTTGAGTTCAAAACCTTTTTCTTTTAAGCTACCCCACAGCACTGATAAAGAAGAAGGTAATGCTTGACGATGAATTAATACTTTTTCAATGGCATTTACTTGATCTGGTTCACTTTCATGGCTATCCATAATCATCCAGCGGATCATTTCTAAACTACTATTCACTGACCAATACAGGTAACAATTGCCCATTGCTGATTTTAAAACTGGGCAAGTTGCTTGTCTAACTACCTGTTGAATTAAGCTGGAACGTCCGTAGGGAATAACTAAATTTAAATACTGATCCTGGGTGACTAAATCTCGGATTGAAGCACCATGTTCATCTGTGATTAATTCTACACAACCTGCTGGTAAACCGACTTTAGTAATGGCTGTTTGCAGTGCGTTAGCGATCGCTGTATTAGAATTACTAGATTCTGTACTCCCTTTGAGAATAATACTATTGCCAGTTTTTATACAAAAACCAGCAGCGATCGCCCCTAGATCCGGGAAAGCCTCATAAATAAAAGCAATTACCCCTAAAGGCATTAACTGAGTATAACTTTGAGAATCTTCCTGTTGATAATCAGCAGTTCTCACCCGTCGTAAAGGATCAGATAATTCTCCCAATCGTTGCAGAATCTTAATAGTATTCTCCAACCGAGAAGGAGTTAACTTCAACCAGTCCAAAATTAATTCGGGAACTGCCATTTCTCGACTTGCTTCCAAATCCAGGGTATTAGCTTCGAGAATTTCATCAAAATCATTTTCTATCGCTTGTGCCATTGCTAACACAGCGCGACTCCTCTCTATTCCCTTAGTCGTTCCCAATTTCAGGGAAGCCTGAAAAGCGCGTTTGGCACTTGTCATAGGTTCGGGGTAATCATCAATCACTTCACCTATCATGGGTTATCGTCTGTAAGTAAGCCAGACCATTAGTGCGGGTAGAATTGCCAATAGTATCGCTACCATTGCCCAAGCGAGGATGCTGGAACTATTAGCTAACCGCAAGGCTAATGGTAGCCATATAATGACTAACACAAAAATAATGCTTAGTGCTATTGGTAAATAACTTTGTCCTAAGCGAGGTTGAACAACTTGCCAAGTATTACCTTTCCAACGCCAAGCCCGCTTATAGGGATGGGTGGTAGACAGTTGTTCTAATACATATCCATTTCCTTCTACTACAAAAATCTGCTGACAGCGATCGCATCCGAAGGCTTCTGTTAGCACAATGGGAATTAACTGTCCTTTGCGACGACAAGGACAAGTATATTCCGTATTTAAATCAATTTCATCTGGTTTTTGAGGTTGCACAAGCGAGCTAAATAACTTGGGCGGTTTTTAAATTATTCCCCATTTTTCCTGAAAATCAGCACGGGGAAACCTAAAATTACTTCTAATGATATAGTTCGGAAAGTTTACTACTTCCTTCACACTAGAAGAATATAGATTAAATGAACCACGTTCGCGGAGCGTCTCGATAGCTTGCGTGGCGACGCAGGAGCCATAGAGATAGAACGCGAAGTAAGAAGATAGATAATCTTATACTGGGAAGGGAGTAACAAACTCATAATCTAAAAATCCATCATCTATGAAGTTAGTAGAGATGGAAGAATAGCTAGTCTTATTTTAATATACTTTCTTGAACTAAAAAGCGGGTGATGGGATTCGAACCCACGACATCAACCTTGGCAAGGTTGCGCTCTACCACTGAGCTACACCCGCGATTACTCAACAATTTCATGATGCCAGATTTATTCTCACTTGTCAACCCCTAAATTAAATTCTTTTTTTAGGGGGTAGAAAGAACAGGGTGCAGAGGGAAATAATTTTGCCCCTGACAACTGACAACTGACAACTGACTAATTCGCTAAATTCGGGCGTAATTGACGCATGAGACTAGCCATTTCTATGGCATTCATGGCATACTCCCAACCATGATTACTCTTGATTCCGGCTCGTTCTAATGCTTGCTGCATGGTATCTGTCGTCAAAATGCCGAAAATCACCGGTACACCTGTTTGGAAACTAGCCGCAGCGATACCTTTAGAAACTTCAGACGACACATAATCAAAATGTGGTGTTTGTCCTTTGATGACTGCACCAAGGCAAATTATGGCATCATAACGGCCAGACATGGCTAACTGACGAGCTACATTAGCAACTTCAAAACTACCGGGAACCCAAACATAGTCTACTTGCTCGCCTTCGGGGTCAGGATTGATACCGTGGCGTTTTAAGCAATCTTTACATCCTTCTACTAGTTTCAGGGTGACAAGATCATTAAAGCGAGCGATTACCAATGCAAACCGAAAAGACTCGGTTTGCAGAAAATTTCCTTCAAAAACTGCCATAACTGCCTCTAAATAAATTTACAATAACTGCTTTACCAATATACTCAGGACTTACCATAACTGGCATATTAGTAAGGTACGTCAGACTTGATAATATGGTAAGAAGCCAGAGATTTTTGATATCTGACGCACCCTACAAGAGAAATTTAGGATGACATTTGCTTAAGTTTTAATACTTTTCTTAAATCAAAATAGAAGAGCAGGAAAGCACAATCAGGAAAAAGTCGTTTAGAAAAAGAAAAATATTTCTTTTTTGACTATTTACTGAGCTTTTCTGCTCTCAAGAGTGTTTATGGTACGCGCTAGTGAATGGTTAAAGCATTCAACTAAACCACAAAAAAGTTTAATATACCAACTAACACTACTAAAACCGTCCAAATTCCCGAACCAACCCAGAGTAGTTTTTTAGATTCTACCCAGTTTTGAGGTGTGGCGTAAACAACGGGTACACCAACCACAAGCACGAAGGAGAACAAGACTAATGATATTAAAGCGATTTGAAATACTATGCTCATTTTGTTTTTCCCAACATAACTAAATCTTAGTTACCCAGAACTGCTACTGTATAGAGAGTCTGGGTTTTTCAGTGAACCTTATGAACTCACAAGGCATCGCCTGATCAATTAATATTTTACGTCTGCTTTGTCACAGTTGCTCACTTCTCATCTTGCAATCTGTTTTTTCTTTTGGGAATTAGAGAAATGATTAAGATGGAGGTTATGGGAATTTTGGATACAAACCGTGAAATTTTGGGCGCAGGGACTGCGCCCCTACGATTATGGATTTAATTCTTTGTCATACAACTGCTGATTTTGACGCTTTGGGGGCAGCAGTGGGGTTAACTTGTCTCAAACCAGGGAGTAAAATTGTCTTGACTGGGGGAGCGCATCCTCCTGTGCGAGACTTTTTAGCGCTACACCGAGACGAGTACCCGCTGATTGAAAGACGTTCGGTAAATCCTGAAAAAATTCGCTCTTTGATGGTTGTAGATACTCAAAAGCGCGATCGCTTGGGTAAAGCCGCTGAATGGTTCGATTTAACCAATGTCCAAGAAATCATTGTTTATGATCATCATCTTGGACAAGAAAGGGATATTCCCGCTACTCAAGTGTACATTGATGAAGTGGGGGCTACAACTACTTTAATGGTAGAAGAATTACAGAAAAATCATATTTCTTTAAATTCAGCCCAAGCAACCGTTATGGCTTTGGGTATTCATGTTGATACAGGTTCATTAACTTATGAACAATCTACAGCCAGAGACGCTTTAGCTTTAGCTTGGTTAATGCAGCAAGGAGCAAATTTATCAGTTATTTCTACTTATCGTGATCCTGGTTTATCACCACAATTACAACAATTATTAACTGAAGCTTTAGAAAATTTACAATATCTGTGTTTACGAGGATATACTATTGCTTGGACAGTACTAAAAACCGATGGTTTTGTCCCAGGTTTATCAAGTTTAGCTTCAGAAATTATTGATTTAACAGAATCTGATGCTGTACTGTTAGTAAATGAATATTCTTTAGATGAAAATGATTTACGATTAACAGTAATTGGCAGAACGCAAATTCCCCAAACAAATCTTAATTACTTATTTCAACCTTATGGTGGTGGTGGACATTCTCAAGCTGCATCTTTCAACCTCCGCACAACAGATTCACAACCAATTTTACAACAATTATTATGCAGTTTAAAAGCACAAATTCCCCATCCTCCCACAGCTAGAGATTTGATGTCTTCTCCGGTGCGGACAATTCGCCCTGATACTACTATAGCTGAGGCACAACGGATTTTATTACGTTATGGACATTCAGGTTTATCTGTAGTTAATAACCAAGATTTATTAATCGGAATTATTTCCCGTCGGGATTTAGATATTGCTTTACATCATGGTTTTAGTCATGCACCAGTTAAAGGTTATATGACAAGTAATTTAAAGACAATTACCCCCGATACTTCTTTACCAGAAATTGAATCTTTAATGGTGACTTATGATATTGGCAGATTACCAGTATTAGATTATGGGCAATTAGTTGGTATTGTTACTCGCACCGATATTTTAAGAGAATTACATCAATTAACAATTAAACATAGAGAATTAACAACTGAAAGTTATTCTCAAAATTTAGGACTGAATAGCAAATTAGAAAATTGTCTCACTCCTCAACTTTGGCAATTACTAACTATAGCATCTCAAGAAGCTGAAAAACGAGGTTGGCATCTTTATTTAGTGGGTGGTGCAGTTCGAGATTTGCTATTAGCAGAAACAGCAACTCACACTTTAATGATTAATGATATTGATTTAGTAGTTGATGGTTTTCATCAAACAGCAAATGTGGGTGCAGGTGTAGAATTAGCTAAAGCTTTACAGAAAATTTATTCAAATGCTAGGTTAGAAATTCATGGTACTTTTCAAACTGCGGCCTTATTATGGCATAAAGATCCAGGATTAGATTCATTATGGGTAGATATTGCCACAGCAAGAACTGAGTTTTATCCTTATCCAGCAGCAAATCCAGAGGTTGAAGCTAGTTCTATTCGTCAGGATTTATATAGAAGAGATTTTACAATTAATGCCATGGCTTTGCGGTTAACTTCTCCTCGTGTTGGAGAATTATTAGATTTCTTTGGTGGTTTGATAGACTTACAAAATCGGCAAGTTAAAATTTTACACGCTAATAGTTTTATTGAAGATCCGACTCGGATTTATCGCGGTGTGCGTTTTGCGGTACGGTTTGGATTTTCTCTAGAACCACAGACAGAAACTTATATTCGTTATGCCATAAATAGCGGAGTTTATGATCGCACTAGTCAGGAAAATAGTAAAACTCCGGCTTTGCAAACTCGACTAAAAACTGAATTAAAATATATATTATCAGCACCTTATTGGCAATCTGCTTTAAAATTGCTTGATAATTTAGGGGCTTTACAATGTATTCATCCTTCTCTAAAATTAGATTCTAAACTTTCTCGACAATTAAACTTATTAAAACACTGTTTAAGGAAATTTGACAGAAAAGAAATTTTAATAAATTGGCAAATGCGTCTAGAAGTATTAATTGCTTATTTAAACCCAGAATATCGGGGAAAAGTAGCTAAAAATCTGCAATTAGTTGATGATAGTATTGCTAGATTACAGAATTTATCTCAAGTTCAATCTGAGGTAATTACATTATTACCCACTTTTGAAAAACCAAGTCAAACTGTCTATTTACTCAGAAAGTATGATTTGCAAACTTTAATTTTAATTGCTTTACAAAGTCCACGCAAAATCAGAAGACGGATTTGGCAATATTTAACAAACTGGGGAAATATTCAACCGCTATTAAATGGGAATGATTTAAAACAATTGGGTTATAAACCTAGTCCCCAATATAAGCAAATGCTTGATGATTTATTAACGGCTACTGTAGATGGTATAATTAAAGATAAAGCTGAAGCACAAGAATTTTTAGCCCAGCATTATCCTCGGTAATGGAAATTGAAAATATGAGGTTGATATGCAAATTCAAACATCCAGCAAATACTACACTCCAGAAGAATATTTAGAACTAGAGGAAAAATCAGAAGTTAAAAATGAATATATAGATGGAGAAATTATACCAATAAGTGGTGGAACTACGAATCATAATGAAATCGCAGGTAATTTTTATCTACATTTTAAATTAAAAATGCGGAATCAAAATTACAAAATTTATATGGGTGATGTTAAATTATGGCTACAACGTTATCAAATCTATACTTATCCAGATATTATGGTAATTCAAGGAGAACCAATATATGAAGGAAATGGAACTACTCAAGTAACAAATCCATTACTGATTGTAGAAGTGTTATCTAAATCAACGATAAATTATGATAAAACTGACAAATTTAGATTTTATCGTTCTCTTCCTGAGTTAAAGGAATATATTATGATCAATCAATATGAATATTTTATTGAACAATTTACTAAAAATGCCCAAGGACAATGGGTATTAACTGAATATGAATCAGTGGATGATATATTGTCATTAAAATCAATAGATTTTCAAATTCCTTTTAGCGATATTTATGAAGGTGTACATTTCTAGTAGGTTGGGTTGACTCTCAACTTATTAGACATCTGGTAAAAAAATTGTAGAGACATTCCATAGAATGTCTCTACAAGGATTCTAGAAACTGCACATTTCATTTCTGGAGATGTCTATTAGTTCTTTGTGAATCCTGATTAGACGCAGATGATGCGCCCCTACGTTCTGCTATAACTTTAAACACCCCAGCTTAGTGTTAAAGGGCGCTGTTCCAGGACTTCGTTATAAAGCTGTTCTAATTGCGTGATGTTATCATTCAGAGTATAGCGTTCTAATATCCGCTTCCTCGCTTTTTCTCCCAATAATGTTGTTAACTCTGGATGATCTTGGCATAGTGGTAATAGGGTTTTTAACTGCGATCGCACACTGCTTGTATTAATTGCAACACCAGCACCCCTTTCTAAAACTTCTCCGTCTGCACCGACATCAGTAGCTAAACAGGCTAAACCACAGGACATTGCTTCTAATAACGATAAGGATAGACCTTCTACTAACGAAGGTAAAATAAATACATCAGACCCTCGTAAAATTTCGATGCGGCGATTTTCGTCAGCGATAAATCCTAACCAGATGATGCCATGTTCTCGCCCATAAAATGACTCTAGGGTAGGCTTTAATGGACCATCACCCACAATCAGTAGTTTACTATTAACTCCCATATCTGATTGCTTCCAAGCCCGGAGGAGAGATTCAACATTTTTCTCCTGCGCGATTCTCCCTTGATAAACAAACAAACGTTCAGCCCCGAATTCAGCTTTAACTTGGGAAGTACCGGGAGAATACTTAACAGGATCTACACCATTAGGAATAACAGCAATCTTTTTTTCTCTAACTCCCATACTTGATAACAATTCCCGTTGAATTTGGGAAAAGATAATTACGCGATCATAATTATCCAAAAAGGGAGCATAAAGTTGATAAGCTAAAAGTTGGGTACTAGATAGCAATTTTGCGCCCTTACCTGCGAATGGAGTGTGGAAAGTCGCAATTAGGGGCAAATTTAATTCTTCACAAATCTCTGGTAAAAAAAAGTCTAAAGTTGAGAGAGTCAGAGAAGCATGAACTATATCTGGCTTAATTTCTCGTAGAGAATCTTTCAAAACCTTAGTAGCTTTAAAAGAGGGAATTGTATAAACCTGGGACTTGTAAATAAATGGCAAAGGAACTTCATTAGGCCAATTATCTGTTGTGGTTTCTTCTTCAGCAAAGTGGAGAAAACTAACCTCATGTCCTTTGTCTAGCAATCCGTTGGTAATTTCTCGACTGTAGGTGACGTTACCGCAAAAGGGGGTTTTTTTTCCAATCCAAGCTATACGCATTCTTCAGTTATCTATAAAAAAAGCGAGTGTAAACTATACTGTTTTTATTAATCTAGTTGTCATAAATGAATTTTTGTTGATTACAAAAACTCAGATATCTCTAATTTGAAACCTCAAATAATCTTGGCAATTAAAAATTCAATAAATAGCTTTATTAATGATGCTAATAAGTTATAAATTTTTTTAACTTGATTACAAATTAATATGCTGATTATTTAGTTGATTTCCAGCAAGTATTTTGCGTCTTGCTGGACTAAGTTTAGCACGAAACTCAAGAGTTTGATGCAGTTTTTGGCTATTTGCCATCTGAGGAATTACCAGAATTATACCAGGTAAAGAGACCGCCGACTAAGACGATGGCAGCTAATGTAAAAAATACTGCTTTTAAGCCGATAAAGGTTTCAGCTACACCAGCTAAAGCTAGAGGTAGGGAGAGGGCAATATTAATTACATTATTTTGCAGTCCAAATACTTTACCGCGCATAGCTGCGGGTGTTTCAGTTTGAATTGCAGTTTGCATGGGGATACCCACCAAAGCCCCAAATACTCCCACTAAACCGATGAATAGCATCACAGGCAAGAGTTGGGTGGTAAACAGTGATAAACCTATCAAAGATCCTGCCACACCGAGACAACCCCAAAAACTGAGTTGTTTATAGGAAAAGCGTTGCCCAAATTGACCGAGAATTGTCGCCCCAATCGCTACACCTACACCAGCAGATGCCAGTAAAAAGCCGAATTGAGAGGCTTTCATATTCGGGATAATTTCTGCCATCCGAACTGCAAGCACAGTCAGGGCTGCAAAGACAGAAAATAAGATAATTAGTTGTAATAAAGCATTACGGATGCGATGATTTTCTTGGAGATAACGAAATCCGTCGCGCAAGTCTGAAAAAACATGAGGAAATTCTGTTTCCAGGGGGTGGGGTTTTTCATTAGTTCGCAGTAGAAATAATATTAACCCAGCGATCGCATAACTGCCACCCACCAAAATTTCCTTACCCAATCCACCACTACCACCTAATTTTGTCCAAAGTCCATCTGCTAATGCTAAAACTGGTTCTCCTACGGCAAAACCAACAATTACGGAAGCCATCATTGTGGTTGTGTATAGAGAATTTGCCGAAAGCAAATCCTGTTCTTTCACTATTAAAGGAATAGCCGATTGTTCTGCTGGTGCGAAAAATTGTGTCAAGGTAGAAACCAAAAAGGTCACACCTAAAATAATCAAAAACCCCACTGGTAAAACTCCCACAGGCTGCCAATCGTGGGTTAACCATAGTAAGGGAGGAATGAGCAAAACGAGAATACCGCGCCAAATATTTGATGCTACCAAAACAACTTTTTTTGACCAACGATCTACAAAAACTCCAGCGACAGAACCAAATAATATGGCTGGAATAGTAAACGCCATCATTAAAGCCGAAACCCAACCGCTAATACTTTGATCACTAGCTTGAAATTGGCTATTAATCAAAGCAATCATTAATACTAAATAAACTTTATCAGCTAGTTGACAGAAAACTTGACCTGCCCAAAGAGCGAGAAAGTTTGGGTTTTTTAATACAGGTAAAAAACCCACCTGTTGATTATTTGCTGAAGATGTATCTTCAGAATCAGCATCTATCAATGGTAGTGTTTCTGGTGTTAATTCCGTTGTGACTGGGGCATTTTCCTGAACACCATTATTTTTGCCATTTGTCTGCGTAATTTCTGATGGTTTGGGAATTTCTGAAGTGCAATTTCCATCCTCAGAAGTATCATTTAGTGATATTTCTGGACTATGAATATGACTAAGTTTAGGTGAAGAGGCAACATTATGATCTGATGCTCTATGCTTTTTTTTAGCGTCGCTAGGTGAGTGAGTTTGGCTTTTTTTATCTAAATCAGACGATTGCATCATGGTTGGCGGCAAAATAGGAGTCAATCAAAGTGGCAGAGCGAATAGGCTGTCCTAAATGATACTGGACGTACTGACGCAAAATTTGCTCAACAGCTAACCATCCAGAATCTGAGGCTGCATCTATTTTCATTATCTCTGTTTCCGACAGATGTTGAAGCATAATCAGTTGTTTCCCATTCAACCGACGAGAAATAATTGGTAACTCCTGCTGATGAAAAACTGTTTCATAGCTAGGGTTAGAGGCACAGGTTTGGGCTATTTCCCCATTTTCCCATTTCCCCTGCTCTATTTCTTTTCGCAAGCTTTTCCAAGCGTCTAAACAAATTATCCCACCGGAGGGAATACTAAATCCAACTTGCCATTGAGGATTTGTCCAATCTGGAGTTAACAGACGTTGGGTTAAGCAACAAGAGTCTACTTGTGGGGTGAGTCCTGCTAAGTTTAGAAGCTGAAATACACCCTGCGCTAGATGAGCAACTACACATTTTATCTCTGTTTTGGGTATATCTTCTAGCCGTTGAAGATGTTCATTAAATAACTCATAA
This sequence comes from Nostocales cyanobacterium ELA583, assembly GCA_037131225.1. Taxonomy (GTDB): domain Bacteria; phylum Cyanobacteriota; class Cyanobacteriia; order Cyanobacteriales; family Nostocaceae; genus Dolichospermum. Next base: position 10,626 of record JBAXRM010000059.1, read on the forward strand.
ATTTCTATTTGGGGTTGTTCACTTAAAGCTTGACACAAAACTATTTCAGCTAAATATTGACTAGCAGCTAATTTACCTAAATCTTTAGATAAACCAGGATAAGTTTTTATAGTTTCAGCTTGAGTAATTCTATCGAGATTTCTGCCTTGGGATATGAGTAATTCATTGACGACAAACATCCCCATTCTTCCGCCCAAGCTGGAGTTTTGTTTCCGCGCTCCCGTCGCAATTGCCCGAATTAGCCCAAATTCTTGAGTTAAAATTGTGACTATTTTATCTGATTCTCCCAGCGCCTGCGCTTTGAGATTAATACCAATTGCTTTATAGGTTTTAGTCATTAGTCATTAGTTATTAGTCATTAGTTATTAGTCAGTGGTTAACTCATAAAGGAAAACCAACAAAGGACAAATGACTACTCGCTTTTTTCTTTTTCTAGGTTATGGCGTTGACGAAGTAAATCCACACCACGAGATGTGCCTAATCTAGTCGCACCAGCCATAATTAAATCTAAGGCTTCGTTGTGTGTACGAATACCTCCTGATGCTTTGATGCCTACTCGATCTTTTGTGATTTCCTTTAAAAATTTAATATCTGCTACAGTTGCACCACCATTCCAACCTGTACTGGTTTTTAAGAATGCTGCACCGGCATCCATAGCTAGTTCCGCAGCTATTTGTTTCTCTGTATCCGTCAGGAGGCTAGTTTCTAAAATCACCTTAACAGGCTGTCCGGCTTCTTCGCAAATTGTGGCAATTTCTCGGTGAACTTCTTCGGTTTTCCCGGCTTTCAACCAGCCCAAGTTAATCATTACATCTAACTCAGTAGCGCCATTATCTACCGCTTCCTTAGCTTCATATAACTTCACTGCGGAAGTATTTGCACCATTGGGAAAGCCAATTACTACACAAATTTGAGGATTTTTCTTATACAGTAGTTCTGCTACTTGCTTGACATAACAGGGATTTACACATACGGCTGCAAAGTTATATCTATATGCTTCGTCGCACCATTGACTTATCTGCTCTGGAGTTGCAATTGGTAATAACAGAGAGTGGTCAATAAATGGCGCAATATCAATGTTTGGATAGTCTGCTGCCATCGTTTTTTCTTTTGGTGTAGAGTTTATTAAACTTGATGAAAATTAAAGTATTTCTTATATATTAAACCACATCCAACAGGATTCATCGAGTCAGGAGTCAGTAGTAAAAACCGTTTGATTTTTGATGTAAATTTTGCAGAATTATTTATAACTAAGTATTTAAAAAATCAAGAATTGTTTGTGCTAATGCCTTTGCGGCTAAGTATGGAACACCATTACCAACGGTTTTAAACATATTGGTAAGTGACATATTTTCTGGAAGTGAAAAATTAGCGGGTAAAGATTGAATTGCTAAGGCTTCCGCTACAGAAATCCGTCTAATTTTGTAAGGATGTAAATGGACTTCATTATTACCATAACAAACTGTGGGAGAATAACGCCACCGGTGCAGACGTTTAAATGATTTTTTGGAATCATCTCCTTCGGAAATAGTAGCAAATTTAATTTTACCTGCTCTGGGTTGAAAATGATGTTTAGCATTAGGATGATTGAGAACGTCATTTTTTCTAAACCAATATTCAACAGTGAGTTGTTGAGGAATATTTTCAGAACAAGGAATTATGGAATCTTCTTGAAATGGTTCGCATTTATTCCAAGGATAAGCAAATACTTGATCTTGAGGATATAAAATATATTTTTCCCAAGGAAAGATAAATTCATCTTTGATTTTTATGTCTTTGAGAAAATTATCTTTAAGGCCTATTAAAATAATTCTTTCTCTATCTTGAGGGACACCATATTCAATAGAGTTAATTAACCGTTCTGTTAGAATATAACCTGATTTTTGTAATTTAATTTTTAGTTCTTCAAAAAATAAACGGTGTTTTGTGGTTCTCCACAAACCTTTGACATTTTCAAATAAAAAGAAATCGGGTAAATTTTGACAAATTAATTCAATATAAGCAGATGAGAGTTTACCATTATCGCCTAAATGTCCTTTGTTTTTGCCACCAACCGAAAAATCTGGACAGGGTGGACCACCAATAAAGCCTATTATATTATTTGATTTTCGTGAATTTTTGACTGATTCATTTAATCGTTGTGCTGGTGTTCCTACTATTAATTTGCTTACGTCTGCGGCTTCACCTTCATGATATCCATATTCAGGTTGGGGGAGGTTGAGTTTGTCCCGTGAATAGCGATATGCGGACATGAATGGAGGGAAGATTTCGTTGACATAAGCGATGTCATAGCCGCTAGTTTCAAAGCCTAAATCGAGGAATCCTGAGCCGGAGAAAAAGGAGAAAATAGTGGGGTGATTGATCACTGACATAATATACTATTTAAGGAAAATTTTATTTAATTATTGCTAGTATAACTTATAACGGTGTTTTGTTGCGCTCCATAAACCTTTGACATTTTCAAATAAAAAGAAATCGGGTAAGTTTTGACAAATTAATTCAACATAAGCAGATGAGAGTTTACCGTTATCTCCTAAATGTCCTTAACTCTTTTCTTTCATCAATGTCAGATATTATGTCTTGTTCTAAAAGAGTTATATCAGTTGTCATGATTTTTCGTGTTTCCAAATATTCGTTTGGCTTCTGTGAGCCGATTTATAATTCCGGTTCGCTGATTATTTCCACCTTGTCGTGAGAACTTTTTTAAAGTAGTATCTGTACGTACTTCTTGGTCTATTTTATCCAAAATCACTTTTAGTTGTTGCAATTTATAATAATCATAATTTTCTCCTACACCAATAGTAATAACATCATAAAGAGCCGTTGCAAACTTTCCATTTGATTCGCGGAAAATACCTCTTTCTAAAGGTTTAAGCAACGCAAATACTTCTGAAAAAACTGTTTTATATCGCGCATAATCAAAACTTTTATTTTTTAACGCATTTTCCATGAAATTAGTCATATGTTGGGCGATACTGGTTTGGACATTTTCAAGATTTTGGTAAAGAGAAATAAATCTTAATGCCAATTCTTCATCATATAACTGCTCATATTGCTCACTGCTTAAATCAATTAATTTATGAAAATCCTGATTAGCAGCAAGCTCTTTCAGAAAATCATTAAATTTGGGTGAAATATCTCTGTAAATACAATTCCGAATCTCTTGAGTAGTTAAAGGAGAACCACCTGTATTCAACCTATTAAAAAGTTCAAATCGCATATCATAAGCACTATTCGATCTGAGAATTTCAACTCTACAAGTAGCTCTTTTTATATTCAATCGAAACTGATTTGGTATTGTTTCATAAGTAAATCCTTCTAAAGATTGAACCTTTTCACCTTCTGTTAAAGCCCAATTATTTTTCTCCCGAATACCTTGATCTTCGCTGCTTAAAACTCCAAAAAAGGAAAGTACGGTGGAAATTCTTTGCAGGCCATCAACTAATTCCCATACCCCATTTCCATCTTCAGCTACAAATATTGGTGGAATGGGAATACCTAACAGTATAGACTCAATAAAACGCGTCCTTTGTTCTTCATCCCAACGAAAATATCTTTGAAACGCAGGCTTAATCACAATTTCCTTGCGTTCATACATACTCATTATTTCACCAAAAGATACATCAAGTCTGTCAGTGGTTAATAAATTTCTCTGTTCTTCGATTTGTATTTTGAGTTTTTCAGTATCCATGTTGTGTCTCGTTCAAAAACTTCGTGTAGGTAAGCATTATTGTTTAATTATATCGAGTGTTTATGATGAAATATAATATCATCGTATCCTCTACCTATTGGTTATAAAGGTGAATCATACATATAAGGTATAACAAAATGTATAAATTACAAAGAATATTCAGCGGATTTATTTACAGTTCATTGTCATTTGAACTAATTAGCCTATAATCAGAAGCATATATTTACCCTGACTAAATTTATATCTAAAAATATACCAATCACTAAATAATTTATACTTAGACAGACTTAACGATAATTTAAAGCATATTTTTAGGGAATGGTGAACTATAATCTGATGTGCAGTTAAATAAATTAAAAATATACTGGATAGAATATTTAGTTAGACTCAGATAAAACAATACTATATTGATTGCGGTGGTATGAAAAATCATCGAATCACTAAAAATTCAATTTATTAGTAATTTAGGCATTATTGTTGAGTATTAACTGGCTAGAACTTGAGTTGAATAGAGTGCAAACTACATGGGACAAGGTTTTTTACAAATTGCTTTAACGCTATGTATCGTCGTATTCATTACGCCCATACTAGGAAAATACATAGCCCGCGTTTTTTTGGGAGAAAGGACAATCCTTGATCCTGTCATGAAGCCAATAGAGGCAATAATTTATATTTTAGGGGGTGTGGGCAAAAAAAATGATATGACAGGTTGGCAGTATATCCGAGCCTTGTTATGCAGCAACTTAGTCATGGGTGTGATGGTTTATGCCCTCCTCTATTATCAGAAATTTTTGCCCTGGAATCCCAATGAACTGGGGAGAATGAGATGGGATTTATTACTACATACCACCATTTCCTTCCTGACAAACACTGACCAACAGCACTACGCAACAGAAAATACCTTTAGCTATTTTAGCCAAACATCGGCTTTAGGCTTTTTGATGTTTACCTCAGCGGCTAGTGGTTTAGTAGTGGGAATTGCCTTTATCCGCGGCTTAACCGGGAGAAAACTGGGAAATTTTTATGTTGATTTTACCCAGGCTATCACTAGGATTTTACTACCTTTATCTATTATTGGGGCGATCGCTCTCATTATCTCAGGTGTCCCCCAAACTTTAGCTAAAACCCTCGTAGTAGAAACTTTAGAAGGGCGAATTCAGTATATAGCTAGAGGTCCAGTAGCATCCTGGGAAATGATCAAAATGTTAGGTGAAAATGGCGGCGGCTTTTTTACAGCTAATTCCGCTCACCCCTTTGAAAATCCTAATGGCGCTTCTAACTTAATAGAAATCATCGCCATGCTGGCCATTCCCACATCCTTAATTTACACCTATGGAGTATTTGCCAACAACCTTAAACAAACCTGGTTATTATTCTCAATGGTATTTATGATCTTTGTGGTTCTCATTGGCGTAACAGCTATGGGAGAATTACAAGGAAATCCTATAATTAACAATGCTTTGCAATTAGAATTACCCAATCTAGAAGGTAAAGAAGTCAGATTTGATTGGGCGCAAACTGCATTATGGGCAATTGCAACTACTGCTACTATGTGCGGTGCTGTCAATGGAATGCACGATTCCCTCATGCCTCAAGGGACATTTTCTACCTTATTCAACCTGTTTTTACAAATAATTTGGGGAGGACAGGGAATAGGAACAGCTTATCTTTTCATTTACCTAATTCTTACCGTTTTTCTCACTGGTTTAATGGTAGGACGGACCCCGGAAATTTTTGGACGCAAAATTGAAAAACGGGAAATTGTTCTGGCTAGTGTAGTGCTGTTAATTCATCCCATGATGATTTTAATTCCCAGTGCTGTAGCTTTAGCTTATCCTATATCTTTATCAGGAATTAGTAACCCAGGCTTTCATGGCATTTCCCAAGTAGTTTATGAATATGCCTCAGCCGCAGCCAATAATGGTTCTGGCTTAGAGGGATTAAATGACGGGACATTATGGTGGAATTTAAGTACAACGGTCAGTATTTTTGTGGGACGTTATATACCTATTATTGCCCTGCTTCTCTTAGCTGATAGTATGTCTGAAAAACAAGTAGTCTGTGCAAGTCGTGGAACTTTGAAAACTGATTCTTTGCTATTTACTGGGATTACCGCTGGTGTCATCCTAATTTTAGGAATCCTGACATTCTTACCCGTTCTAGCTTTAGGACCAATCGCCGAAGGTTTTAAACTCGCTGCTGGTAGTTAGAAAGTCAGAAGAGATAAGAGAAATTTTCTTCTTTCTTTATTCTTTCTTCCTTTCTTTATTCTTCCTTTCTTCTCCTGACTCCTGACTGGGTGACTCCTAAACAATTACTAATATATGAACTCAAACGGAACTAACTCTAATTCTAAAGCTCCCCGTCCTCGTTATCGTCATAAGAAACGCAGAAAAACACGGGTAACTAACAAAGGACTGTATTTTCGGGCAATTGGTGATGCTTTTATTAAACTGTATCCACAATATGCCATCAAAAATCCCGTGATGTTTTTGGTATGGATAGGAACAGTTATTACTTTCTCTGTTACCATTTATCCCGAATTGTTTGGACCAATAAATCAAAAAAATCCCCATCTTTTTAACGGACTATTAACAGGCATTTTATTATTCACAGTTTTATTTAGCAACTTTGCTGAAGCTGTAGCAGAGGGACGAGGTAAAGCCCAAGCTGATACTTTACGTTCCACCCAGTCAGCTACAGTTGCCAAAACTATCACCGTTGACGGTACAATTACAAAAATTTCTTCTAGCAGCTTGAAGCAGGGAGATACTATATACGTCGTTTCCGGTGATATTATTCCCGCAGATGGTGAAGTAATCATGGGTGTCGCGTCTGTGGATGAATCAGCCATTACTGGCGAATCTGCCCCAGTTCTTAAAGAATTTGGTTCAGATGTTGCCAGTTCAGTTACAGGTGGTACACGCATCATTTCTGACGACCTGATTATTCGCGTCACTGCTGAACCAGGTAAAGGTTTTATTGACCGGATGATTGCTTTAGTAGAAGGAGCAGAACGCAGTAAAACACCTAATGAAATTGCTTTAACAGTATTATTAGCAGTTTTGAGCCTAGTATTTTTATTTGTAGTGGCAACTCTTCCCGCCTTTGCCTACTATGTCCATAGTCCCATTAGTGTACCTGTTCTGATTGCCCTTTTGGTAGCACTCATCCCCACAACTATTGGCGGTTTACTGAGTACCATCGGTATTGCTGGGATGGATAGGGTTGCTCAATTTAACGTCATTGCTACCTCTGGCAGGGCAATAGAAGCCTGTGGAGATATCAATACCCTCGTTCTTGACAAAACCGGGACTATCACCCTTGGCAACCGCTTGGCGGAAGAGTTTATCCCCATTAACGGCCATTCAATTACAGAAATTGCTAATGTGGCTTTGGCAGCTAGTATCTTTGACGATACTCCCGAAGGTAAATCCATTGTCCGACTGGCAGAAAAGTTAGGTGCAAACTTTGATTTAGACCGCAAACAAGCACAGGGTATAGAATTTTCCGCCAAAACCCGCATGAGTGGCACTAATTTACCTGGAGGTAGGGAAGTGCGGAAAGGTGCAGTAGAAGCAATTAAAGGCTTTGTTCTCTCCCGTCATGGACAAGATATACCAGAATTAGATGTTGCTTATGAACAAGTTTCTCACCAAGGTGGTACACCCTTAGCTGTTTGTCTCGATAACGAAATTTATGGTGTGATCTATCTTAAGGATATTGTTAAACCCGGTATCCGCGAACGATTTGACCAACTCCGACGCATGGGAGTACGGACAATCATGCTCACAGGAGATAACCGCATTACGGCTTCTGTGATTGCCAAAGAAGCTGGAGTAGATGAATTTATCGCTGAAGCTACACCAGAAGATAAAATCAGTGTGATTCAACGGGAACAGGCGGAGGGTAAAATAGTAGCAATGACAGGGGATGGAACTAATGATGCTCCTGCTTTAGCACAAGCTAATGTAGGTGTGGCGATGAATACAGGAACGCAAGCAGCCAAGGAAGCTGCTAATATGGTGGACTTAGATTCTGATCCCACCAAATTAATTGATATCGTTAGTATTGGTAAGCAATTGTTAATTACCCGTGGGGCGTTGACAACGTTTTCTATCGCTAATGATATTGCTAAATATTTTGCGATTATTCCGGTACTTTTCACTGCTGCTAATCTAGAAAGTTTGAATGTCATGAAGTTAAGCAGTGTGAATTCGGCTATTCTTTCGGCATTGATTTACAATGCTTTAATTATTCCGGCTTTGATTCCTCTAGCACTAAAAGGTATTCAATTTCGACCTTTGACAGCTAATCAACTTCTGCAACGAAATATTTTAATTTATGGCTTAGGTGGGGTAATTGCTCCATTTATTGCAATTAAATTAATAGATATAATGATCACATTTGTGGGTTTAGCGTAAATAATTATCTGCATAGATAATTGGTAATTCTTGCATCTTACCTATTGAGTCCTTTACCTTTCGCTTTTTTGAAAATGATCCCATTTATTCGATTCTTCAAATTCAAAAACCAATTACCGATCACTATTTTGATGGTGATGTGTTTAAATTTCTTTATTACTCCATTAGTTTATGCGAATACGGGTGGCAGTTTAAATCAAGTTTCTACTTGGGCAATTGGGATTTTAGGGTTTACTACTTTAATGTTAGTAGTCTACTTATTAATAGTTATTTTTCAGCCAGAACGCTTTTAATAATTCACAAGTTAACATAAAATTCAACATTAAATTATGTCTATTTTTAGAGAAACTTTTAAAGCCATCAGAATGACTTTAGTAATTTGGTTATTAACAGCAATTGTATATCCTCTTTTTATATTGCTAGTAGGTCAGTCTCTTGTTCCAGTTTCAGCTAATGGGAGCATGATGTTAAATATCAATGATCAACCCATTGGTTCAACTTTGATTGGTCAAGGATTTACATCTGATCGATATTTTCATGGTCGTCCTACGGCTGTTAGATATAGTCAGGGCAGGAAAGTTCAACCTGGTGGTATTTCTGGTGGTAGTAATCTTGCCCCTAGTAATCTAGCACTCAAGGAACGCATTCTCAAACAAGCAGAAGAATTTCAGAATGAGAATAAACAACCTGTGGCTGATTTGATTTATAGTTCAGGATCTGGTTTAGATCCTCATATCTCTTTGAAAGCAGCACGACAACAAATAGAGAGAGTGGCACAGGCACGAGGTATTAAGGAAGATGATATTATGCCGTTAATTAATAAATATCTTGATGGTAGATTTTTAGGAATTTTTGGTGAACCTGGGGTAAATATTTTACGTTTAAATTATGCTCTAGATTTACAAGATATTAATCGTCAGCAAAGTTAGTTGCATGAATTATAGTCTTATTTAATCTTGTTCCACATTGACAAAAATGGATTATTGAAAGCGTGGTTTTTCAAGGAGTCTTCAAAGTTATATAAACTATCCTTTTTAGGGAAGAAGATAGGATAATATCCATAGCTTAAACCCCGTTGATGATACTTACTTACGCTTATTAGAAATGAGTTTCAATAACTTAAAAATAAACATTTTCTGGCTGCTTATGTTCACGGGTGAGAGCCACTTCCTTATGAGATTCATTGGTAGAAATTGCTATGTTTTCAGTAGCATAAGTTAAGCGTTCAGCCCAGGACAGTCCTTAAACTACCGCTTAATTCTATGACAAGGCGACTTCACATAATAAGCAGCATATAACCGTATTCATTCAAGATTCATTCCCACCTCAACAGGTGGTAACATCTCCTCTAACCTATCCTCTAACCTATCAACATCAACCCTCATAATCTTAACCAAAGCCTCCAACTGTTGCCGAAAAGGAGGGGGATTAAACCGAAACTTCTCCCACCTCCAATTTTAGGAATATTAATTTTTGAGATGTATTTACTATTAAGTAATTATAAAAAACATTTAAGTAATATTAGACAATATATCCGTGATGATCCTCAAAACTGGGAACATGACGCAGAAAATCCTCAGAATAGTTCTTAGTAGCAAACAATGCTAATTGATGTCCCATAATAAAATATATTGTTGGCTGTGCTTACCTCATAAAATCGCTCTAGAACTACGAAGTGATCTTTTCTAAACGAGAATTGATGGATTGAGCTATCACTCTAGTTATGCTATAAATAATTGTAGTAACCTACATATTGCCAAAATTTGATAATTTATTTGTAGATTTAAGGGTTATTATTTTTAACAAAGATAAAGTTAAAACCCTTTATAAACCGAATTAATGTGGTGTATTATCCCCAAGTTTGTATTTCCGAGCCTAGCTGTCCTCTTCATTTAGTTGGCAAAACAGGACAAGCAGTTGAGATTTCTATTCATACTCCTAGTCCATATATCTGTGCCAACTGCGAACAGATATTACCAGATTGGAAACAGCAACAGGTTTTGTGGGTAGTCGTTGTCTTGCAGCAATCAGAATATCCTCTCGAAGAAATGACCACACAAACTGAGCAAGAAAAAGAAAAGCTGCGGGAAAAATTTATGCGATTTGGTTGTGATTTGGCATTTAATTTGCGCGATCGCGGATACTTAACAGACCTGATAGATCCCCGTACAGGTTATCCATTACTATCTCATTCCGGGTTAGTTCCCCATGATGATACAGCAGTGGCACAAGCCTTACTTAATTATCCCGCAATTGAAAATAAATGCCATGTCCTTGTGCATCCTCGATGGGGAACTGCTGTTTATCCTAGTGTCCTGCTTTCAGAAGCACCCCCAAATATCATCGAGTCAGTCACTAAAGCCATAGCACCCATGCACGGATGGATAGAGAATTAAGAATTAAAAATTAAAAATGTAGAAACGAGGTAATCTTGTAATTTTCTTTCTCTCTTTTTTCTCCTGACTTCTATTCCTAAATTTGCCAAAATAAATGTGTAGGTTAGAATTACTAAGCTTTTAGCAGAGTCTGAATTAAGTAAATTCAGTCTAGATGGTTCATTTAGCAACAGGTCAGAGGAAGGGAGTATGGATAGTAACAATTGGTTGCAACAGCTAATGATATTGGGTATTGGGACAACTTCTTTAGTAGCAGATAAACTTAAGGAAGTTAGTGATGAACTAGTAAAAGACGGTAAACTCAATCCTGAGCAGGCTAAGGCAGTAATGGATGATCTTGTCCATCAGTTACAATCTGAACAAGGTAACTGGGACGAGCAAATGCAACGACAAATGCGAAACATGATGCAGGACTTGGGAGTTGCGCGTCAGTCAGAAGTAGACGAATTACGGGGAAGAATTGACCGGTTAGAGCGTCAAGTTCGGGATTTGGAAAATAAGCTGTGGCGCTAAAATGTCATTTCTGATTTAAACTAATTTGTGTTCTGTCAGTAATCTGACAACCAGTAATTAAAACTCAAGAGGGCTGATTTTGAAAGGAATTTTCCTCAGCGTGGCGTTGATGCTAGTATGTGTTGGCGTTTTAGTATTTACGCAAATTAGCGGTAACAAAGATACCGTTACAGGTACTCAATCTTCCGCAACACAATCAACTACCACTGTTATTCAAAAAGACAATACTCTAATAGCGAAGGAAATCAAAAAAGTGGATAAGAATGAAGTTATTACCCCCTCTGGATTGAAATATGTTGACGAAGCCGTAGGAACAGGTGCAAGTCCCGATATAGGTAACACGGTTACGGTTCACTATACAGGCACTTTAACAGATGGGAAAAAATTTGATAGTTCCCGCGATCGCAACTCACCCTTTGGTTTTAAAATCGGTGTAGGACAAGTAATTAAAGGTTGGGACGAAGGGGTTCTGACCATGAAAGTAGGTGGCCGTCGGACATTAACTATCCCCCCAGAGTTAGGTTATGGTGCGCGTGGCGCTGGTGGTGTTATTCCTCCCAACGCTACTTTAATTTTTGAAGTAGAACTGTTGGACGTTAAATAATAATTGGGAATTGGGGATAAGGTGATTGGGAAAATAAAAAATTTCCAATTATTGCAGTCATCAAAAAAACATTACTAAGGAATGTGAATTAAATAAAGTGCAAAAGTAGGGTGTGTAAAGTCCTTGCGGGCATTGCTTCGCTTAGAGCGACAGCGTAACGCACCATTCCACGTTAACTCAGAATTGCAGGTTATTACAGCGATTTCCAATCATATAAGGTACATCTTAGCCCCCTCATCGCACCCCCCTAAATCCCCCCGCAGCGGGGGGAAGAAAAGGATAAGCTTTTGATACGGGAGGGGGTTGGGGGTGGGGTTCTTGTTCCGGGTTTGATGACAATTTGCTGTAAATTTGCGTTCCTAAGGAAAATTAATTCTCAAAAGCAAAAAAGATGAATAATTCTACTTCTTATTTTGGCGACTGGACTCCCTTTAGCTTTGACTTTATTCCCCCTCACCACAGCCAAGATGCTGATTTACAAGATCATCCGGTAAGCGTAAAGCTCAGTGTCTTTAGACCTGAGATATAA
>JBAXRM010000060.1:0-22548 GCA_037131225.1 Nostocales cyanobacterium ELA583
GAAGTCAAAAGTCAAAAATCAAAAGTCAAAAGTAATATGGAATCAGCTTTTGGAAAATTGAGAATGGTTCATTAACTTAAGCCGCAGTGTACTAGTATTGACGGATTTAGGACTTACCCAATTGACTTGCTTTGTAGGGTGTGTCAGACTCGATAATTCATTAACAATCAATAGAAATTTGACATCTGACGCATCCGACTACTAGTTTCTTCAGCATTTTACAAATTGTTTCAAGACAGCAATTAAGACGAAATAGGGTTTAGCTTGCATTCCAAATCTATAAATAAATCACATTTTATTATGTATTTTTACAAAGATTTTTTAATTCGGAATTGGCAAGAAACAGATCGCACTTTAGCAGCCACAGTTATTAGTTTAGTATTATCAGAATACGGTTTACCTTGGCAACCAGAAGAAGCAGATAAAGATATATTAAATATTGAAGAATATTATTTAGCAAATGGTGGAGAGTTTTGGGTAATTGAACATCAAAATCAGATTGTCGGGACTGCTGCATATTATCCCATAAATCGTGGCGAAAAAGCTGTAGAAATTAGAAAAATGTATCTTTTACCAAAAGTGCGCGGTTTAGGATTAGGAAAATATTTATTACAACAACTGGAAACAGCAATTGCTTTGCGAGGATTTGAGCAAATTTGGATTGAAACTGCGAGTATTTTAGTTGAAGCTGTTAAACTTTATGAAAGTAATGGTTATCTACCAACAACAGGCGTAGAAACTAGTAGATGCGATCTTGTTTATCTAAAATATCTATGATCAAGACATTCCAAAACTTATTGAGTCTGTTTCTGAAATCCCATTGTCCCCTATGTCAACGGACTACATCAAGTGAACTTTGTCCATATTGTATTAAGCAAATTCAAAGTTGTCATCAACAAGATCCCGCTTATTTATGGAAACAACCATTACCAATATTCGTGTGGGGAAATTATGGTGGTGCAGTTAAAAGAGCGATCGCTACTCTAAAATATGAAAATCAACCACAAATAGGTTATCTTTTAGGAGCATGGTTAGGGGAATCATGGTTATTACATTCACCCGAATCACAACAACAGCTTTTAATTGTCCCTATCCCCATGCACCCGAAAAAACAAAAACAACGGGGTTTTAATCAAGCCGCATTAATAGCTGAAGGTTTTTGTCATGTTACAGGATGCAAATTAAAAGTCCATGGTTTGGAACGCATCAAAGAAACCGAAGCACAATTTAATTTATCCCCAGTTCAAAGACAACAAAACTTAACAGATGCTTTTATCCTTGGCAAAGATTTTCGTCGTCGTCCAAATACACAAATATTATTAGTGGATGATATTTATACCACTGGTGCAACTGTCAAAGCTGCTGTCAAGACTCTTGCAGAAAATCAAATTACAGTCTTGGGTGTAGCTGCTGTGGCTACAACAAATAAATAAAAATAAAGCTATATTAGACTTAGTTATCCTGTAATTTTGGCAACATTAATTCAATTTATGAAAAAGACTTTTGCAGTGGGTTTCAGACACATTCTAATTATTCCTATCACATTGCTAACAATGGGGATATGGATCAAAACAGCCTCAGCCCAAAATAAGTTATATAGCCCTATTCCGTTAACTAATTTTACAGAAATTTCTGATACCCTATCAGACAAAGATATTCCCACAGGACAAGGGGGATTTGCTCGTGATTATGCAGTCAAATTAAATAAAGGTGATAATTTACTAGTTGATTTATCATCGGAAAATTTTGATACCATTATTACACTATTAGCCCCCAATGGCTCAACAGTTTTAGAAAATGATGATGGTCCTGATGGTACAAGTAATTCCCTGTTATTTACTCGCATTACAGAAGTAGGAATTTATATTGTCCGCGTTCACTCCTTTGGGGAAACTGGGCTAGGTAAGTTTAAACTCAAAGTCACAAAACTGCAACCAGCTAAGTAAATATCGGCTAAATTTGAAGTATTTTTAGTGCTACTGTGCTTACGTGATAGTAAGGTGGTGAATATTCTTGACACGGATTCAAATAGCATGAATAATAACTGCATTGCATCTACTCTATTTGAATGTGAAAGGATAAGACAATGGAATCTTATGATGTTTTTATTTCCTACGGCCGTGCCGATAGTAAAGCTTTTGCTGCAAAACTTAATGAAAAACTAGTCGCAGAAGGGTTAAATATCTGGTTTGATCAAGACGATATTCCCTTAGCTGTGGATTTTCAAGAACAAATTAATGATGGCATCAGAAAATCTCATAACTTCTTTTTTGTTATTGCTCCTCATTCTATTAATTCTCCCTATTGTCTCAAAGAAATTGAACTAGCGATTAAGCTAAATAAACGAATTCTTCCCTTACTTCATGTTGAGCAAATTACCAAAGAAATTTGGCAACAAAGAAACCCAAATAAAACCGAAGAACAGTGGCAAGAATATCAAGCAAAAGGACTGCATTCTAGTTATCCGAATATGCACCCTATGATTGGTAAAATTAACTGGATTTATTTTCGAGAGCATCTTGATGATTTTTCCGCAGCTTTTACAGGTTTATTGAGTGTAATTAATAAACATAACAATTATGTCCAACAACATACCAACTTTTTATTGCAAGCTTTAGAATGGTCAAGAAATCAGCAACAAAGTAATTATTTGTTGGTTAGTCAAGAAAGAGAAGAAGCCGAACAGTGGTTAAAACAGAGATTTACTGAAGAACAAGCACCTTGTACTCCTACAGATTTACATTGTGAATTTATTTGTGAAAGTACAAGAAATTCTCATAATTCACTGAGTCAAATTTTTCTGTCATTTGCAGATGAAGACAAGACAATTAAAGAGAACATCAGAAAAACTTTAATGCGGGAAAGCTTTACTGTTTGGACAAATAAATCTGATATTTCCGCAGGTAGTGCTTTTCAAGAAGTAGTTAATCAAGGTATTGAAGAAGCAGATAATTTTGTCTATTTGATATCTTTAGATTCTTTAAAATCAGAAGATTGCCAAGAAGAAGTACGCCATGCTTTAGCAAACAATAAACGAATTATTCCTTTATTAGTTGAAGAAACTGATTTAGAATTAATTCCTTTAGAGTTAAGTAAACTACACTTTATTGATTTTACCAAATCAGAAGATGCAGAAAAATATCAGCTAAGTATTGATAAATTGATAGGAGACTTAAAAGAAGAATCTTCTTACTACGAAGAACATAAAATGCTGTTAGTTAAATCTCGACAATGGCAAAATCAAAACCGTAACTCCAGTCTTTTATTCCGAGGTTATAAATTACAATATTTTAATGCTTGGTTAAAGGTGGCAAAACAGCGAGAAGATCATCGTCCCTTACCTATACAAGAAGAATTTATTACTGCCAGCATTAATAAACCAGAAGAATCTTCTTTAGAGGTTTTTATCTCCTACTCTACTAGTGCTGACGCAGACTTAGCAAGCAAATTAAATGATGCTTTACAAGGATTAGGAAAAACTACTTGGTTCGACCATGAAAGTATTCCCACTGATGCTGATTTTCACCAAGAAATCTATCGAGGTATTCAAAGTTCAGACAACTTTTTATTTATTATTTCCCCTAGATCAGTAAACTGTCCCTATTGCCTGGGTGAAGTGGAATATGCCCAAAAATTGAATAAGCGTTTTATTACCATCCTCAATTCCCCTTTATCACCGGAAGATCAAGAAAAACTCCCTGCGGCTTTAGCCAGTGTGCAATGGTTAGATTTTAACCAGCAGAGGGGAGAATTTTCTGCCAATTTTAATGAATTAGTCAGAACCCTAAATACAGACAGAGATCATGTCAAAAGTCATACAAAATGGTCACAACGAGCATTAGAATGGCAAGATAAAGACAAAAGTGCGGATTTGTTATTACGAGGATCTGAATTTGCCATTGCTGAAGAATGGTTAAAAATAGCAGCAGCAGAGAAAAAAAGTCCGCCTATCAGCGATTTGCAAAGTTCCTTGATTACCCAAAGTCGGCAAGCAATTGAGGCACGGAAAAAACAGGAAAAGCGTCAAATATTGATATTGCGATCGCTGTTAGTGGGGACAAGTGTAGCTTTAATAGGGGCAATTGGCGGGGGTATTTTTGCCTGGCAACAGTGGCGTAAATCAGAACTTACTCAAGCTAAATCCTTAGGTTACTATTCCTTATCTCTACTTACTCAAAATAAAGAATTGGATGCTTTCATTAAAGCAATTAATGCGGGAAAAATTCTCAAAAGTCAAAATGTATCTGATCCAGAGGTCATGAATGCTTTACAAGAAAATCTGAATCAGAAAAAAGAATACAATCGCTTAGAAAACCATGATGGTTTTGTTGTCACCACCAGTTTTAGTCCTGATGGTAAAACCTTAGCCAGTGGTAGTTGGGACAATACTATTAAACTCTGGGATCGTCAGACAGGTAAAGAACTTCGTACTCTTACTGGACATGATGCTGTCTATGCTGTCAGTTTTAGCCCCGATGGTAAAACCTTGGCCAGCAGTGGTGCTGATAGTACCATCAAACTCTGGAATGTAGAGACAGGTAAGGAAATTTATACTATCAAGGGACATAACAATAAATATGTCTTTAGTGTCAGTTTCAGTCCCGATGGTAAGACCTTAGCAAGCAGTGGTGCTGACAAAACAGTTAAACTTTGGAATGTAGAAACAGGAAAAGAAATCCATACCCTCGAAGGGCATAAAAACTTTGTCATGACTGTTAGTTTTAGTCCTGATGGTAAAACAGTGGCCAGCGGTGGTTGGGACAAAACAGTTAAACTTTGGAATGTAGAGACAGGAAAAGAAATCCGTACCTTACGGGGACATAAAAACTTTGTCTATAGCGTCAGTTTTAGTCCCGACGGTAAAACTTTGGCTTCTGGTGGGAATGACAAAATAGTTAAACTCTGGGATGTAGACACAGGCAAAGAATTTAAGACTATTAAAGCGCATGATTACTATATCTTTACTGTTAGTTTTAGCCCTGACGGTAAAACCTTGGCTTCTGGTAGTGCTGACAACACAGCTAAACTTTGGGATGTAGAAACAGGAACGGAAATCCGCACTTTCTATGGCCATGACGACTCTGTTAGAAGCCTCAGTTTTAGTCCTGATGGTAAGACCTTAGCTACAGGTAGTTGGGACACTAGTATCAAATTTTGGAATCTAGAAACAAGCAAAGAAATCCACAGCCTCGAGGGGCATGATAATTCAGTTTATGGCATCACTTTTAGCCCTGATGGCAAAACTTTGGCTTCTGGTAGTCTTGATACAACTATCAAACTCTGGAATTTAGAAACAGGTAAAGAAATCCATTCCCTGGTAGGACATAATGGTTACGTTTATAGCGTCAATTTTAGCCCGGATAATAAAACTTTAGTTTCTGGTAGTTGGGACAGCACTATCAAGCTTTGGAATGTAGAAACAGGCACGGAAATTAAAACTATTCAAGGACATAAAAAACCGGTTAATACCGTTATTTTTAGTCCTGATGGTAAGACCTTAGCTTCTGCTAGTAATGACAAAACTGTCAAACTTTGGGATGTAGAAACAGGTCAAGAAATCCGTACTTTCCGAGGTCATAACAAAGGTGTAAATAGTGTTATTTTTAGCCCTGATGGTAAAACCTTGGCTTCTGGTAGTCTTGACAAAACCATTAAACTCTGGAACACAGAAACAGGTAAAGAAATCCGCACTCTCCAAGGTCATAACAAAGTTGTCAATAAAGTTAGATTTAGCCCTGACGGTAAGACTTTAGCTTCTGGTAGTGCTGACAACACAGTTAAAATTTGGGATACAGAAACAGGTAAGGAAATCCGCACTCTCTATGGCCATGACGACTCTGTTAGAAGCCTCAGTTTTAGTCCTGATGGCAAAACTTTAGTTTCCAGTAGTCTTGACAAGACTATCAAACTCTGGAATCTAGAAACAGGGAAAGAATTCCCCATTGTCCAAAGACATGAAAAAGCTGTCTATAGCGTCAGTTTTAGCCCTGACGGTAAGACTTTTGCTTCTGGTAGTGATGATAAAACTGTCAAACTTTGGAATCTCAATCAATCAGAGGTAAACCTAGACTATTTAATGGGACGTAGTTGCGATTGGATCAAAAACTATTTGGATAATAATGCCAATGTTAGCGAAAGTGAAAGACACTTATGCGACGGTATTACTGCCAAAAAATAGTTAGAGGCTAATGGTGACATACTCCACACACTCCCTTTCAGGTGAGTGTGGACTTCTTTTGCGACTCTTCTATGAAGACATTGACTGAGCTTTAAGACCATGTGTCCCACGGTTCTTGATAATTATAGCCGCATTTAGATCAGGAATAAGATTTATAGGACGTTTTTTACTACCAATTTTCAAAAAAGGATGTTGTAATGTTTTACTACGAACTATATTTGTTCCTGTATAGCCAAGTGCTTTTAAAATAGGCAGAATAATTACTTCTCTGACACTATCTTCTTTAAAGTCTGGGTTTTGTTGTAACGTCTGAAAGTTCAAATTATCAAAAATATCCCGCATTTTTATTTCTCCTTATTTATTGTCGTATTTTTGTTTTTAAAAAAGCTGACAAAGCAACATTTTCTACTTTTAGATTACCATTTAATTTAACCTCTAATTTAATGTTATCACACAAACGAAAAACTGCTATCATAGCAGAAAGTTGTGAAGCTATTTTTACGATCAACTTATGAGTAATTTGATTTTTTCTTCATCTTTTGAATATATTTCTTGTTTAATTATTTCTTTGTCTTCCTGTAAGGATTCTGGGTTTAACTGTAAGTCATTATAATATGAATTTTTGCCAGGAATATATGATTTTGGTAAGTTATCAGGCTGCACAACATAAGCATTTTTGACATTTAGATCATCATCAATATCCAGTAAATATTCAAATCCATCAATTGGCGATAATACTAAATCTCGTAAACTAAGTTCGCTTTCCAAATACTTTATTAATGATTTTCTCTTAATTCTAAAAACCAGCCAGCGATTGAATTGATCATCTACATCACACCAATTATAAATATAAAAGTCTCCATGTTTACTTTTAAATACTGACAGTAGTGAACCGTCGAAATAGCTCAGATCAACTATGTAGGTAAGATTTAGGGGGAATTGATTAAACTGACATCCTAATACATTTTCCATCATACTTTACCTTGAATTGTATAAAACAGCAATGATCTCAAATTTATTACTTCTATTTTATTTCCAAAAGTGTTGAATCTTGCAATAAAACTTTATCAATTTGTTGTAAAAGTGATTCTAAATTACCACAATTATCTAAAACCACATCAGCACGAGCGATTTTTTCCGCAATAGGTAATTGACTATTAATTCTCGCTGCTGCTTGTTCTGCTGTTAAATTATTGCGTTCTATTAATCGCTGTTGTTGCTGTTGTGGAGAACAAGATACAACCCAAATTTGATTAACTAGATTTTCTAAATTAGCTTCAAATAATAAAGGAATCACTAAAATTAAAGTATTTGCAGATGATTCATTAATAGCTTGATCAAAACAACTTCTCACATAAGGATGAATTACCTCTTCTACCCAATAACGTTCTTCCGGTTGATGAAAAATAATTTCTCCTAACTTAGCTCTATTTAAATTACCATCACTTAATATGATTTCTGTACCATATTTTTCAGCAATTTGTGACAAAATAGGAGAACCAACAGACACCGCATCTCTCGCATAAATATCTGCATCTAAAATCGGTAAATTGTAAGTTGTAGCTAAATAATTAGCAACTGTACTTTTACCCGTTGCAATTCCACCAGTTAAACCAATTAAGTTTTTATTCATTGGTTATTATAAAATTTAATTATGGCATTTGTTAAACCTTCTAAAGTATATTCTTCTGCTTCAATATCTACCCTTCCAAATATAGTCTGACAAGTTTTTGAAGTTTGGGGACCAATAGAAGCTATACAAACTCTGGCAAAATTTTCGGGGTTATAGGTAAATATATGTGCTGTTAATTGCGAGAAAAATAGGACTGTTTTAGAACTGGCAAAAGTAATAATATCTACATTATTATTAACTAAGGCATATTCAGCCGCAGCAGGGATACTTTGAGGACAGCAAGATTCATAAGCGGGAACTTCAATTACTTCTGCACCTTTTGCAGTTAATTCTTTAACTAATACTTCTCTTCCCCCACTTTCAACCCTCGGAAATAATATCTTTTTACCTATTAGTGATTCGGGAAAGTTTTCAACTAAAGAATCAGCAACAAAATTAGGAGGAATAAAATCAGCTTGAATATTTTGTTTTTGTAAACTTTGGGCTGTTTTTTCACCAACAACGGCGATTTTCAAATCAGCTAAAGCGTTTTTATCTTGACTGGATTTTTCTAATCTCTCAAAAAAGTATTCTACACCATTACTAGAAGTGAGAATTAACCAATTAAAAGTTGATAAATCTAAAATTGCCTGATCTAAAGCATCCCAACTGCTAGGGGGTCTAATTTCTAAAGCTGGCATTTCTATAACATTAGCGCCTGCGGAGATTAAGCGATCGCTAAATTGATTTGATTGTCCCACAGAACGGGTAACTAAAATCGTTTTACCAGCAAGGGGAGAAAGATTGTAATTCACGTTTGACATTCAATTTGTTGCAGTAATAATTTTTGGTTTCGCGCAAAGGCACAAAGGAGCAAAGACGCAAAGAAGAAATTTCCAGATATTTCTACTTTCTCATATTACAGGTAATCACGTAATCGCACAACTTCACCAATGACTATAACCGCAGGAGAGAGAGATAAACCAGCAGTTTGTGCGAGGATATTTCCCAGTTCTCCTATCCAGATTTCTTGATTGGGTGTTCCAGCCCAACGGATAATGGCAATCGGTGTAGAATCAGATTTTTTATATTTTATCAGTTGCTGGATTATTTCTGGTAAATTTTTTCCCCCCATCAAAATTACCAAAGTTTCTAAACTTGCTAATGCTTCCCAGTTTAAAGTTTCTGGTTCATGGGCAGTACAGACTGCAAAACAACGACTCAGAACATTATCTGTGAGGGGAATTCCGGCTAATAATGGTGCAGCTAATGCCGAAGAAATGCCGGGAATAATTTCAAATTCACAACCTGCATTTTTTAAAGCCGCAATTTCTAAAATACAGCGACCAAATATAAAAGGATCTCCTGACTTTAGTCTAACAACGTGTTTTCTTTCTAAACAATATTTGACTAGTAAATCATTAATTTCATTTTGGGAAGTACTGGGTTTACCTCCACGTTTACCAACATCTATTTTTAGACAATCAACCGGGACACAATCTAATAATTGACCATCAACTAAAGCATCATACACCAATACCTGAGCAGATGCTAACAGACGATAGGCTTTAACAGTTAAATATTCTACATCTCCCGGACCTGCACCAACAAGGTAAACCTTACCTGTTTCTCCAATCATATTTATTCCTAACTCCTAATAATTTAATCAATTCTATAAATCACCAAGTTTTTTCCCTGCCCTAGTAGTCAATACTCACCAAATTTCGCTAGATTAGATTAAGGTACACACAATAGGAATTTTCAATGTCAGCACAATTGTTACTGGTAGATGACGAACCGGGATTGCGGGAAGCCGTCAAAGAATATTTACAAGAAAGCGGTTTTAGCGTTCAAACTGCCAGTAACGCCCGTGAAGGTTGGGACTGGATGCAACAGAATACCGCTGATTTAGTCATTTCTGATATCATGATGCCCCAGGTGGATGGCTATCAGTTCCTCAAGCAAATGCGAGATGACCCCCGGTTTCAAGCCCTACCAGTGGTATTTTTAACCGCTAAAGGCATGACAGGCGATCGCATTCAAGGCTATCATGCCGGAGTGGATGCTTATTTACCCAAGCCTTTTGATCCTGATGAATTAGTGGCCATAGTGGAAAACTTACTAGCACGTCGCAGCGCCCAAACCCCCAAAACAGGAGAAGACAGCGAAACCCCAAATCTTGCCGATTTGGCTAATCAAATCGCTCAAATTAGAATACTATTAACTCATAGAAGTGCCATATCCCAAACCCCAGCCCCTTTTAAAATAGATTTGACTCCTAGAGAGCAAAGTGTTTTAAACCTGGTAGCAGAAGGATTAATGAATAAAGAAATTGCCCGTCGTTTAGAAACAAGCGTCCGTAATGTTGAAAAATATGTCAGTCGTTTATTTAGTAAAACTGGTACTAATAGCCGTACAGAGTTAGTTCGTTTCGCCTTAGAACATGGTCTAGCTAAGTAAACTACTCTCTTAGTGCTTGGGGTTACTTGGTAAAAAATGGTAAAATGCACCTGGATAACTTTGCTGCCGAAATAGTAACTCCTAGTTACATATTCTTACTCCTTATTTTCCTAGCTTGCCAGCATAAAGACACAAATACTGTAGACGTAATTGTACGTTTACAAGCAAAGTCATTATTAAGGAAAACAGGTAGAGGCAGACTTTTAAAACTTCATCGTCAAAACTCTAAATTAGATGAGCCATTATGAATAATTACACTGAATACTATTGAACAGTATCAGCGAAATTACGTAACCGCATTAATTGGCGACGCATTTGTGGGGAGGCTTTAAACTCGGAAATTTCCTGAGCTTTAACAGATGCTTGTAAGGTTTCTAGAAAATCATCAGATCCTTCAGTTAAAGCCTCTAGTAATACTTGTAACAGTTGATCACGATCACTTAATAGACTTTTTTCCTCAATTAGTCGGAATTTGAGGTGAATTTCACAGTCGTAAACACCTACATCTGGATTATTTATTTGACGCGGTAATGCTTTAGAGTTCATAGTTTTGAGGATTCCTTTACTTAGTGGTCATACGGTTGATGGACTAAATCTCCAGAAAAATTCCTTATACTTTCTTTATACATTTGTGAATCCAAAGTTTTGAAGATCAGAATTTATTCTCATCTATAAAACTGGCATTCTATTTTACTCCCCCTGTCTTTTTTAGTTAGATTTTACTATTTTCTGATGTTTCTTTAATAGTTATGGCATATTTGAGCCATAAACTATTATTCAATTTTTGAGATGTTATACCATGAAGTTTTTGTAAATAGTTGATTAGTCCTTGTTAAAGGTTTTTACATCAACTTGTTAAAAACGTCAAGAAATATTATTTTTTTTACTTTTATCCTATGACAATACTTAAGCATTTGTACTGAAAACACTCCTTTGATAAATGCAATTGATAACTGTAGAAAAATCTAGTAAAGTCACTAGAAGATGAGTAGATTTACATGAGAAAAAATGCGAATCAGTAAAAAAATCAGGAAATTTTTTGTAAATAATCACATACATCAGACAAAATCAGGTTAAAAAAATTCAAAAAACCTCTCTCCCTGATACCTGGCGGTATTTTTCAACCTGAGACTTCAATTTTAGACTTTAGCATTCATTTCTGCTGTAAGCTCAAACATAGCAGTTAAAATGATTGCAGTGTAACTTAGCTAAATTCTTACACCCAAATTTATGGATAACCTGATGCTGCTCAAGTCCACAACCCGTCATGTTCGCATTTTTGCGGCGGAAATGGACAAAGACGAACTGATTCCGAGTAATCATGTTTTGACACTAGATATTGATCCAGACAACGAATTCAACTGGAATGAAGATGCTCTACAAAAAGTTTATCGCCAGTTTGATCAACTGGTAGAAGCATCTAGTGGCGAGGATCTAACCGATTATAACCTCCGGCGCATTGGCTCAGATTTGGAGCATTATCTGCGATCGCTCCTCCAAAAAGGCGAAATTAGCTATAATCTCTCCAGCCGCGTTACTAACTACAGCATGGGACTACCCCAAGTAGCAGCTAGTAACAATCATTGAAGAAGAATTTACCGAGTCAGAAGCAATCAGTGGATGATTTTGACCCGCAAATGATTGAAAACCACCAAATCTACGATTTGGTGGGGTCTTGAACCCGCTTATTCATCCACCAGTCGTATAAAATTCATTCTAATTCCTGACTCGGTGACTCCTGACTCATGTTTGATAAATGTAGTACATATTTATCTAGTCCTGGCGAATTACATTCGTCGGCTATGTCAATTTTTAATGACAATTTGATAATTCGTTCTGCTATTGCTACATATTCCCACAACAATAAAAGTTATGATAAGCCTGTGGGTTGCCAAAAGTATGCGCGGTAGCAACTGCTACTAGAAAATAGTGTTTAAGAAAATGCCAATTGCAGAATCGGTGGGATAATTATGGAAAATGATGCGGTAACACTCTGCTGCCCAAATGAATATTGTCAATCTGCTAATCCCCTCACCCACAATTTTTGTCAGCAGTGTTCCACACCCTTACCTAAGCGCTATCTCTGGGCAGTGGGAGACGCTCTGAGCCATTGTCATCCCGGATCTGTTTTAAGCGATGCCAGCGATGGGCAAAGCGATCGCTATTTAGTCATTAATAAATCTATACTTTTAGATACCAAACCTGGTTTCTTGCCCCAAATACCTGAATTAGATGATGTAGAGACAATCAAACCTTACCTCAAACTAATTCCCTATCGTCTCCATATCCCGCAAGTTTATGGAATCCTCAATTTAAGTAACGGGCAGACCAAAACAGAAATATTACTATTAGAAAGACCGCCACTAATAATTGATGCAACTACTACTCAAGCAAATCTATGCAGCACTTTAACAGATGTTTGGAGTGAAGCTTCATCAATTCGCCAACTTCATTGGCTATGGCAAATAGCAAGTTTATGGCAAGTTCTAGTCATTGAAGGCGTAGCATCTAGCCTTATAGACCCTTATATATTAAGAGTAGAAGGCGCACTAATTCGCTTATTGGAATTGCGTTTTGATGGAAAAACCTCACCAACATTATCCCAATTAGGAGAATTTTGGCGGCAACTCCTCAAAAATACTAAACCCAATATTGCTCCATTTGTGCAACAAGTATGTGATCTGCTCATTCAGGGGGAAATTAATTCATCGGGCCAAGTAATTAAAATTTTAGATCAAGGATTGAGCCAATTAGAAAAATTCCAAACAACCACTATTAAAATCTATAGTAAAACAGACTCAGGACCGAGCCGTCCACGCAATGAAGATGCTTGTTACCCCCCTGCTGACACTCTGATTAGTAAACCCCCTCAAAATAACGCCCTAGCAATCGTCTGTGATGGTATTGGTGGACATGAAGGTGGCAATGTAGCCTCAAACCTAGCTATTGAAACTATTTATCAACAAGTTAAAAAATTAACTTCAGTTCCCGAAGACAATATAGATCCGTCAATGCTACTTTCTGATTTAGAACAAGCAGTAGCAACCGCTAATGATAAAATCAGCCAGCGTAACGATAGCGAGCATCGTCAAGGACGACAACGCATGGGAACAACCATTGTTATGGCTTTACCTATTGCCCATGAAATGTATATTACCCATGTCGGTGATAGTCGTGCCTATTGGATTACTCGCCATAGTTGTCATCAAGTTACCTTAGATGATGATGTCGCGTCCCGTGAAGTCCGTTTAGGCTATGCGCTTTATCGAGAAGCATTACAACATAGTGGTTCAGGCTCATTAGTTCAGGCTTTGGGGATGAGTAAAAGTACCTCATTACATCCCACATCTCAACGCTTTATTATTGACGAAGATGCTGTTTTCTTACTCACATCCGATGGGTTGAGTGATTTTGATAGAGTGGAAGAATCTTGGGAAACTGAAATATTACCTCTTCTCTGTGGGAAAACAAGTATAGAAGAAGTTTCCCAAAGACTAATAAAAGTTGCCAATACTAAAAATGGACATGATAACGTCACTGTTGCCTTAGTACATTATGATGTCAAATACTCTGAATCAGAGATCACAATTACAGCAGATATTTCTAATATTTTAGCGAATACATTATTAGAGCCATTAAATAATCGAGTCAGTGGTGAGAGTTTTATAAATAGTCAGAAAACTCAAGTTATTGGCGAAAATAAGAATATCAAACTTTCCAAATTACCACTACAGTTGTTTATTGTTTTGGGATTGTTAGTTATTATCTTGGGATATTGGTTTAGACTACAATCTCAATCACCAATAAAAATATTTTCATCTCCGTCCCCATTTTCTAGCCAATCGCCAAGTTTTGCTAATCAGAGAACTTTGGAGAATCTAGCAACTAACTGGGTACTTAAAGCCAATAGTCCCATTACTGTAAATGATCAAACTTTTCCGGCTGGAAGTTTTTTCCAAGTCATAGAGAAAAAAGATAATCCCAATACTATGGATAATCCACAAGTGCTTTTGCGCGTCTGTCAAAAATCCAATCCTGCACCACAAAATCCTGAAGTGGTCCAGCTTAACTTTTCTAAACTGCAAAATTTAGCTAAGTACATATCTATATTACAATCTGATCAACCCAGTCCTTGTGAGCAAACAACTAACAACCGACAACTAACAACTAACAACTGACCACTGACAAAAATCCATGTCCAGCCCGAATTTGGCAATGCCTTCGGCGAGTATAGCGATCGCCCGTCTAGTAAATACTGGCACAGATCACTTCGCCATTTGGGTAGTCAAAGCACCATATCCCAGTGGCTATGTTCTCCGTGATTGTGTTTTCTCTGCTGAACTTAATCAAGTTTGGCAAGAATGGCAGCAAATGTTTGCTGGTCATAGTCCCTTAGATATTACTTCCCATTTAACATCTCCATCCATTAATACCTCACCCTTAACTGCAATTTTATCTGCCGAAGGTCAAAGTCCAAGTCCCTATAGTAGTCGTCTGATGCAATCCTTCGGCATTAATCTCTGGCGATGGATATTTGATGGGGCTATTCTGAGTAGTTGGGAACGGAGTCGGGGTATAGCTATGGGTCAACAGACTCAATTACGCTTTCGTTTGGAAGTTCGTGATCCTGATCTGATTGCCTTACCTTGGGAAATTATGCAGCGAGAGGTTGGACAATCAGCCATATCTCTATCCCAAGATGTTTTATTTAGTCGCACCATCAGCGAAGTTGAACCCCTGCCAGAATTGCGAACCGACCGGGCAGTAAATATTCTCTTGGTGTTAGGACATGATCACAAATTACAATTGGATCACGAAGCATCTTTACTAAAAAAGACCTTGTTAGAAGGTCGTCCTGTGGGCAAAACTGCCGCTGGATATGCGCCTAGTACAGTAAAAACATTGGTGCAACCTACTAAAACAGAGTTAATTCGTGAGTTAGAAACTAAAGCTTATAATGTATTCTTTTATGCTGGACATGGACTACCAGATCCAGATGGAGGCTCATTATTTTTAGGAAATCAACTGAGAATTAATGGGAGAGAATTGGCTCAAGTTTTAACTCGTACAGGCATAAAACTGGGAGTTTTTAATGCTTGTTGGGGAGCGCAACCAGCAGCAGTTAATCACCAGGCTATACCTGCTAGTAGTTTGGCTGAGGTGCTGATTCGTCATGGTGTGCCGGCGGTTTTAGGGATGCGTGATGAAATTGCTGATGCCGAAAGTCATAGTTTTATTCAAACTTTTGCTACCAGTTTGCGATCGCGTAAATCCATTGATGAAGCAGTCACAATAGCCAGACAAGAACTATTAACACTGTATAAATTCAATCAACCAGCTTGGACATTACCAGTTCTTTACCTCCATCCTGATTTTGATGGAGAACTGATTAAAGACGTAGATGAAGGAATTACGGAACTGCCAGATACGGCGATTTTTGGCACAGCTACCCCTGAGAATACAGCTTATTTGCGATGTCTAGGGCGATCGCTCTCACCAGGGGGTAAAACTTGGCCATTACGTCCTGGTGTCACTCGCATCGGTCGCACGAAAGATAATGATATTATCATCCCCGAAAATTATATTTCCAAACGCCACGCGGAAATTTTATGTCGAAAGACTCTCAACGAAACTACATCGAGGACAACTTATTACTTGCAGGATTTCTCAACCTATGGGACTACCTGGTATTTAAGCCCCAACGGTTGGCAACAAATCTTACGGGAAGAAGTACCTTTAACATCAGGAATGCAGTTGATGTTTGGGAGTTCTCAAGGTGAAATTTGGGAATTTATTCGAGAAGAAGATAATAGGAGTTAGGAGTCAGGAGTCAGGAGTAAAAACCTGTTGCGGGCTGAGTTGCATTAATGGTAAGTTAACAGGACAATTAATATTCTAATCACCTTGTCTGTTTAATATTATTTATGTGCTATTTGCTGTATTAAGATTTCTTAACTTCAACAGATAAAAATGCTGGAGTCAATTATTTTACGGAAATCCAATTCTTCAGGTTGTAGCTGTCAACAGAACCAATGAATTAATAGTGAGAAGAAAATGACAAACCAAATTAACGACTTAAATATTTTGAATGTTGTCCCCTCGAACATAGATTTAGAATTTTTAGAAGCACTATTAGAACCTGAAGATGCTACCTATCCCTGGAATCTGGCAAATGAATCCTCAGAGGCTTATTTTCATGATTTAGAACTACAGTTTGGTTTACAAGATTTTCCAGAAGCAGAACTGATCAAGATTGCCGATAATTTTTATCAAAACCTAGATGTAATTTGGGATCAAGTTAGTGTTATTGAAGATAGCAATATTAGTAAAAATACAGTTAATTATCTTCAAGAAGCTTTGCAAAATGCTTTTTCGGTTATCCCTGGATCTTTACTCACTGCAATCGCACAAAAAGCTGCTGAAGTTTTTCTTTTTGAACAATCAGCTAGTGAGAAGCTAGTGGAATGTGTGCAAGCTTTACTACCCAGTTGGGAAACAGATGATCTGTTAGTTTTAGCTCGTCCTTTTGCTTATGCAATGCGAAGTAGTGAACCACACACATTGACATCAATTAGAGATGTTGAACATCGAGATTGGGCAAATTTATCAGAAATAGAACAGGCAAAAATTACTTTAGCGATCGCTAATTATGCCCTACAATATCTCTCAAACTCTGACTCTCACCCATAATTTTTCACAAGAATACTCGGTAAACTTAACGCTCAGTGCATTCCAGGGAAGAGGGAACGAGGAACAGATAAAGAATTTAGAGAACTCCATAAAAAACATGAACTGCTTGCAGCAGCGCTTCGCTATCTAATCTAATAGCGTAGGAGTAATTCATGAATTACCCGTACTTTCGCGGCAGCTTTAGGTGAATGATATTAAAACAGGATCAATTATTCTATGGAGCCCACATTCAGCATGAGTAAATATACTCAAAATATTTTTCCCAGCAGGTTATTTTGTCAAAAAAAGAATTTCATAAAACAGCTAAAACCCAATCATAATAACCACTTCATGCTTTTTGCTATCTAGGTCGGTATTCAATGAATTTAATCTCAAACCAACTAATTTATTGACAGTATTCTCAATAAGCTTGATTTGAGCTTTAGATAGAGATGCGATGGCTACGCCGCGCCGAAGGCATCGCCCTAATATAGAATTGCGTGTCATTGTCTGAAAGCCTTGTTATCATTGGGTTATGGATAATTCCGAAAATTCAAAAAACACCTGCGGAATGTGGGTAACAGATAACATATTTTCGGTTAAGTTGACACCTATGAGCATTGCTAAACCCCTCCAAAAACCTGCTGCTAAAGAAGAATCTGAGGCTTTAGTTCTCCAAGAACGACAACAAAAGGAAAAACTGGCAGCGTACCTAAAAACCTTGGGTATTAATCCTGACGAAATCCCATAGATGCCTCGAAAGATGCGATCTACTTGCAGCAGTGATTACGCTATTGCTTTTTGTCACATCGTATAAATCTGCGGTTAGGACTATGTTAAACTAGGAAAAATAAATTAAGGCGATGAAGTTGCTATGGTATTAACAAAACCAATCATTGCACCACCAACTACATCTGAAAATGATCAAATTACACTCCCCGACCATACACAATTGTTGCTCCATTAATTGCCATTGAATTTGTCTCTGGTGATGGTTCAGAAGAAAGAGATAACACATTATTATACGATATTGATGAACAAACTGGAGAACCAAAGAAAGCTGGTAAATTCTGGGTATATGAACAGGCAATTAGGATTCCCTTTTATGCTATTTATGAGGTAGAAAAATCATCGGTTGAGGTCTATCATCTTGTAGATGGCAAGTATGAGAAAATGCCGGCTAATGAACGAGGGCATTTTCCGATTCCACCTATGGGAGTGGAGTTGGGGATTCAACAAGATACGGAAATACCCTGGTTACGTTGGTGGACTGGAGATGGTGAGATGTTGTTAACTGGTAATGAACGAGCAGATGAACAACAAAAAAGAGCAGATGAACAACAGCAAAGGGCAGACCAGGAACGCCAACAAAAAGAAAAATTAGCGGCTTATCTGAAGTCTATCGGTGTTAATCCTGATGAAATTCCGTAAAGGATGTTTTAAAAGTTTATGGCGACTAGAAAGATGCCTCCGGCACGCTGACGCGAACGCTACTACACAAACAAAGTCCACGCTTCGACAGGCTCAGTGACCACCTACGTGGACTAATGAGAAATCAAAGGTTTCAAACCCAAGCAGGTGGGTTTCGTCTGTATAGCCGTGACTTTTAGTCGCTAGGGTTGGTTGGGTTGGTTATACTAAACACGGTTGGGATATGGACTTTTACAAAATTACGCAAGACCTAGATTTGTAGGGTTTAGCAGTGCTCATTGGTGTCAACTTAATTTAGAAATGGCTTACGCCACGCTTCGCTATCAGGGCTAATAACCAAAGTAAACTAAAGTTTACTCAAAAATTTCTGCGTTATTTAGTCATCAAAAGACAATTTTTGCTATGAGACTGGGAATTCATTCCCAGTTGGGCTATGGGTTTTACGTTAAGTTGACACCATTAAGCAGTGCTAAACCCCTACCCACATAATCAAATGATTAAGCCGTGTTGAGTATATTTAACAACTGACAATCTATGCTTTAGTGAGGATTCTTTGGACAATTTCGATACCAGACAAGGCTTGCCAGATGAAAAGCCCCAAAATAGCAAAATTTAACAATATATGAGTTATCCGCGCCCAGTTTGCGCCTTTTTGCATGAAAGGAGATAGAGATGCGGAAAAAGCTATTAAACCTGTCATCCCTAATCCGGCTAATAGATGCGGTCCGACAAATAACTTACCATTATTAATGTAGGTGACAGCCATGCCACCGATTGAACCTGCCACCATCAGAGCTAAGATAATAGAACCAATTTGGTGATGTTTGATAGTATAACGCCCTTTAATTAGTTCTTTCTTTTCTTCTCCTTGAGCATTTCTGGTACGCTGTACTTGTAATCCTAAATATGCAGCATACAAGGAAAGTGCTAATAGTACCCACATAGTAACTGGGTGAGCAAAGTTCAACCAAAATCTGATTGTTGGAGTTAGTTCAAAAGCCATATTTTTTACTTCCGATTATTAAATCTTCATAAAACTTAGCATACATTTATTTTTCTTACGTAGAAATTTTTCAATCTTGCCAAAGTGTAATCTGGAGTTGAAATCAGTCACATCTACCGAAACAGGATATAACCAAATGATAGAAAATCAAGATACTTCGTTGTTGAAGGCTGTGAAGACTGGGGATATGCAGGGAGTATTTACGCTGCTTTCCGACGGTGCTAATGTGGATATTAGCGATATAAATGGAACTACAGCACTGATGTTTGCGGCGAATTTAGGTTATACAGAAATTGTGCGATCGCTCTTGGATGCCGGTGCTAACATTAACTTAACCAGAAAAACCTATAATTTAACAGCACTAATGCTAGCTGCTAGTGCTAATCAAATAGATGTTGTCAAATTGTTAGTCTCTAACGAGGCAAATGTCAATGCTACCAATGATGACGGTAGTACCGCATTAATGATAGCAGCACTGAAAGGTCATCTTGAGATTGTACAAATTTTATTAGCCACCGGTGCTGACATAAGCATTACCGACAAAGATGATGATACCGCGTTCAAACTAGCCATAAAACACAAACATCCAACAGTTGTTAAAGCTCTATCACAAAATAACCATATTGTCAATAGTCAAGATCCAGAAGGTGATACAGGATTAATGATTGCCGCAGATTTAGGCTATTTAGAAATAGTCCAAGCATTGTTATCATCTGGTGCTGATGTTAACATCAAAAACGTTGATCATGAAACAGCATTATTAGCAGCTACAGCTACAGGAAATACCGATATTATCGCCGCTTTATTAGATGCTGGTGCGGAAATTAATCACCAAGATAAAGAAGGGGAAACAGCATTACACATTGCTGTTGTGGAAGAATATATTGAAGTAGTAAAAATATTACTTCAACGGGGCGCAGATGTGCAAATCAGAAACCATCTAGGAGATACACCCTTATTGATAGCAGCGTTCCAGGGATATAGCCAAATAGTAGCAGTTTTGCTGAGTGCAGGGGCAGATATGGAAAAGAAAAACTTTGGAGAAGTTGCTCTGACTTTAGCAGTATCTCAAAGACATTTCTCAACTGTAAAACTATTACTTGAGCATGGTGCAGATATTAATAAATTAGCAGATGATGGTAAAACCGCTTTAGTCAAAGCCATAGCCGCAAACCATCCCGAAATATGCCAACTATTGCTAGAAACAGGGGCAAATGTAAATTTGCAAAACGCTGCTGGAGCAACTGCTTTAATGTGGGCTGTAGCCGAAGGTTATAGTCAAGCTGTAGGAATGTTACTACAAGCTGGGGCGGATGTCAATATGAAAAATCAGGGTGGTTATACGGCTTTAATGATTGCAGAATTTAATAATTATCGAGGTATTTGTGCAATGTTAAGACAAGCTGGAGTGCAGGAGTGAAAGTTCTAGTTTAGATGATTGTGATTAAATTTATATTAATATCATCATCATTTTGACAAGGTTTTTATAAATTTAAACTTTCACTATAAATTTAACAAACCAGATATGCCTTTTTTAGAATACACACAAATAGAAGTGCAAGTTTCATCAATTCTAACTGCTGTTAATCCTGGTAATCCTGCTTGCTCTAATTTTTCATAAATCCAAGCGGCAATTTCCTCACTGGTTGGTGATTCCAAACCCATAGATTCATTTAAATAATAGTGATCTAAATAATTCTCCAACAAAGGGTTGAGGTATTTTTTGATATCCCCATAGTCCATTACCATACCCTGTTTAGCACCTTCTGTGGCTAAGGTATCACCAGCTACATAAACAACTCCCCGCCAACTATGTCCATGCAGCCGCGAGCATTTACCATCATGGTAAGGTAATTTATGTGCTGCTTCAAAGCGGAATTCTTTAGCTAGTAGCCACTGATGATTGGTCATTGTACCCCGATATACTTGTGTGTTTGTAAGGAAAGTCTATAATCAGGTTTTTCTTGTAATATCTGCAAAATCAGCGGTATTGATTTTGAGGAACTATTCCACTCAGGTTGTAAATAGACAAGCAAATTAGGGTGAGTAGATAGATATTCTTGGTAAAAATCAATTTCTTTACCAGTTTCTATGATTATCTTAACTTCATTAGCTCGACTCCAAAACTGATTTTGCACTGGGTATTTAGGGTTAATATGTTCCTTGGGAGATAGAGTAATCCAAGTTGCTGGAGAAATTTCTTGCCAAAAAGAGCCTGATGTTTCAATACTAACCTGTTTATTTGCGGCTAATAAAGCTTGAACTAACTTCGGTAAATGCTTGTGAATAAATGGTTCTCCACCAGTTATGACTACTCTGGGAGATTTAATTTCTGCTAACAATTCGCCAATGGAACGTTCTCCGCGTGGTAAATTCGTTCCTCCGTCAGCATAACCAGTATCGCACCAAGGACAACCGACTGGACAACCAGATAAGCGAATAAAGTCTACTAAGCAGCCAGTCCAGTATCCTTCTCCCTGAACTGTACTTTGAAAAGTTTCATGAATGGGTAGCTTGATTTCTAAAAGCGACATTTTTTAAATCCGTAACCTATTTTGGTTACAAGCTTGGTATATAAAACTTTATATAGCAGAATTTAGGAGTCAGGAAGAAAAAGTAAAATTTTTTTATTGTATGGTTTTTATGTGAATTTTATACCTTGTTTAAGTGCATATTGCTATATTTGAGAATACTTAATAAGAGTTTGAGAAAAAAAACTATTTATAAATTATTAAAAAAAAGAGAAACATCAAGATGAAATTCTTCAACGACAAGGGTAGAAAGAAGTAAATTTACCTTTTACCGTTACCTTGTTTCTGACTTGATGTTTCCTACTGTGCTAGATATGAATAATATACATTGTTTTATTTTGGTTAGAAGTATTGGAATTATCAGTTTTTATGTGATAATAGCTACTTGAAATACTAATAAATCTCTCTTAGGTATGATTTTATGGTTATTTGTCTGATAGCGAAGCGTGGCGTTAGCCATATCAGGATTTACAGGATTAGAGGATTTGCAGGATTGTTATTTGATATTTGAGGATTAATCAAGAATATTAGTATTAACAATTACAGATAACGATTAAATATCATCCTGTAAATCCTTAAATCCTGTAAATCCTGATTCAGACAATTGTCATTTGAGGATTAATCAAGAATATTAGTATTAACAATTACAGATAACGATTAAATA
>JBAXRM010000061.1:0-22349 GCA_037131225.1 Nostocales cyanobacterium ELA583
TCCCTGTTCCCTTCTCTCAATTTCTCGGTTTAGCATAACAAGTACCGAAGAGCCTAAAATTTTAATAGTTTACTTCATTATTAAATGAAATAGGTGATCAACATCAACTAATGGCAACACCATACCATCTGAAACCCAAAAAATCGCCAGATTTCACACAAATACTTACTCATCATTGAATAAGTACTTAAATATAATTAATTATATAATATCGTATTATTGCGTTGATGTAGTAACCCCTTCATGGACTATTGACGGCTTCCGTTACATTTGCCGTTAATCCTCTTTCTTGCTTGTACTTGTCACTTACATGATTAGAATCGTTTTGAGAAACATCCTTTTTACCTGCTCGCTTCGCTAATGCTAATAATAAATACACACTAAGCAAGTAGCCAGCAGCTAAAATAAATATCATCATAGGCATATTTTCGTAAATCATTGTTCCACCATCTTTACTTACTAAGGAATATAAAATTTCATACAAAATCAGCAGAACTTCAGCTAATCAAGCACACTCTTGATAATGTAGTTAGCTATACAGAGACTTGCAGTAGAAAACTAATTTCCTCTGGTCAATCAATTTATTTTCTAATATCAACCTTCCCAGTCCATACATCTGAACAACAATAAAATTGCTAAATAGCAAACTTACACTACGTTCATCAGCAGTCTACTTAGCCTGTTTTATTGACCTCACACTAGTTTAAATAGACATACGCTGACACTCAACGGGTGATGAATACGTTGAGTTAGTTCCATAACTGGAAAAGCATAATTCAACTCAAAAAGCGTGATTGCCACACAAAATTTAGGAATAATTCCCATCTTTATCTTTGGCGACGAGTTATTTTAGACCCACAACGCTATTGTGTAAAATCACCATAAGGTAGTTTTACTTCGGAAGTGAATAATCTGAAAAATTTAATATCTCTACGCACTAGCCTAGCACAGCCAGCTTGAATTTGAAGCTAATTTCTAGACTAAATTTCCAAAATTTTTGTTGCCGACAGCCAGCATAAGGTTACTGATATGACGCGTTAATTTATTAACATTAAAACTTTAATTATTACGTAACTATTGATTGATAAATTTGGTCAAAGTTAACAAATTTTAAAATAAATAATATCTTAACATATTTATCATCTAATGTGTGAATATCTTAATAGATATTAAAAAATAGATTCCCGGAGGAAAACTTTGCGCTGACACTGGGTTATCTTAAAATTAAAGAATATGTAAACTTTCGTAACCTAAGTCAGAGTCCGCCCATCCATGACCCCAGCCACCTCCCTGTTTACCCCTGTGGAAGCAGACCTGCAAATACTAGCAGATAACCTTAAACAGCTAGTTGGAAATCGCCACCCCATTCTCTATGCCGCAGCCGAACACTTATTCGGTGCTGGAGGGAAGCGAATCAGACCTGCGATAGTGCTACTTATATCCCGGGCAACCATGCTAAAAGAAGATATTACAGCGCGTCACCGACGACTGGCAGAAATTACAGAAATGATTCACACAGCCAGCCTAGTACATGATGATGTCGTAGATGAGTCAGATGTCCGGCGTGGTGTGCCGACTGTACATAGTTTGTTTGGTAACCGCATTGCTGTGCTTGCAGGGGATTTCCTCTTTGCTCAATCGTCTTGGTATTTAGCGAATCTAAATAATTTGGATGTTGTTAAACTACTTTCGGAAGTAATTATGGATTTAGCTGCTGGAGAAATCCAACAAGGGCTAAATCGTTTTGATGCTAGTCTCTCAACAGAAACCTATCTGCAAAAGAGCTATTACAAAACAGCGTCATTAATTGCCAACAGTGCCAAAGCGGCTGGATTAATTAGTGAAACATCCCTAGAAACAGCCGAACACTTGTACAGTTATGGTCGCCATCTTGGTCTTTCCTTCCAGATAGTAGATGATATTCTTGATTTCACCAGTTCAACAGACACCCTGGGTAAACCAGCAGGTTCTGATCTCAAAAGTGGCAACCTAACAGCACCAGCTTTATTTGCCTTAGAGGAAAAACCCTACTTGCAAGTCCTGATTGAACGAGAGTTTGCCCAGGCAGGTGATTTAGAGGAGGCATTGGCACTAATTCATGATAGTCGAGGTATCCAGCGAGCTAGAGAATTAGCTGCTCACCATGCTAAATTAGCCACTGAGCATATCAGTATTTTAGAACCATCAGCATCACGCCAAGCGCTTCTGAATTTGACTGACTATGTACTAAGTCGCCTCTACTAAAAAAATGTGAGCGATTTAAGATTTGGGATTGAGGAAATTTATAGCAACGCGGTTAGAACAGCAATTTATACAGGAGGGAATAGGGAATAGGGAATAGGGAATAGGGAATAGGTAACAGGGAATAGGTAACAGGTAATAGGGAGAAAATGTTTTTACTTCTTCTTCCTTCTTCCTTCATCCTGACTCGGTGACTCCTGACTCTACAAGGCAACCACAGGGGGATTGCCCTTTAGGGCAACCACAGGGGGATTGCCCCTACGCTAACTCCCAAATTTATTTATGCAATATTGGGAGGAACTATTTTTCTACCTTTAAATTGTTGTAACCGTTGCTGAATCAGTCTTTCTAGCTCAGAACGTTGCACTTCTACAGTATTCGTGATAATTCCAGGTGTTTCGATAAAAACTATGCTGTGTACTGGTTTGAGAGCTACTAACTGGAATAAAATTTGGGTAACATCAATGAGGGTTGGCAGCAAGTGAGGGTCACGCCCAGCATCTGAGATCAGGAAAACATCTTGTATGGTAGGGAAAGCGTAAATAACTTGCTTTTCTATTCCTGGATTTGCGCGATTGCTCAATGTAGTTAAAACCCAATCCTTCTCAGAATTTTGGAGAATAAAGTATTGGTAATAGTTTAACTTTTGGGCAATAGCGATTAATACAGGAGCGATTGATACCATAATTTGTGGTGTCACGCCGTCCTGGGGTGCATTGTCTATCAGCAACTGAATTTGTGCTTCTAAATCCATCATGAGTTGTAAATGACTTTTGGATAATGGTTAAAACATGAGCAAGAAAATATCCCACAAAATTGGGATTCACAAGTTCAAGATTTTTTGGCAGCCACATCCTCAATGTAAATTGGTTTGCGTTTGACTTGTACACAAAAACCATGAAACTATTATCCAAAGTCTGACAAGTCTTGTCCAAAGTATGTTAGGGTCTTTTTGAGAACTGGGACTATGAATTCAACAGCAATCGCAACTACTCAGGGGAAAATTTCTATCAGCGTGGAGGTCATCTTTCAATTCCTATTTAGGGAACTTCAACAGTCAACTAAGGCTTCGGAGCAAAATTGTCACGATGTGTCAGTGAGAATTACTAACGAAGTTCTGCGGATTTGTAATGAAAGTAAACGCATTCAAACTTCCGGGTCTGTCGAAAGTTCAGCCATGAGCCTAGCTAAACATCGGTTACAACAGTGTATTCGATACTATCAGTTAGGTTCAAGTCGTGGAAGGGTAGAATTACACAGCACACTAAGTGCTATTGTTTACCGTTATATTAATCCCCCTCATAAGCAATTAAGCTATCAAGGGCGCTTGACTATCATTGAAGATTTTCTTCAGAGTTTTTATCTGGAGTCTTTAAATGCTTTTAGAAGGGAGAACCAATTAGGTCCAACCTATCGCCCCCAGACATTACTGGAATTGGGAGAATACATGGCATTTACCGAACGATACGGTAAACGTCGGATTCCGCTACCCGGCAGACAGCAACAGCTAATTATTCTGCGAGCGCAAACTTTTTCCAAACAGCAGCCTCTAGAAACAAGTGTAGATATAGAACTGGCATCTGAAGGCGGTAGTGGTGAGTCTGACGGTTCTTGGGAAGAACCAGCTATCCACAAATTGCGCTCGGCTATGGCAATGCAACCCGAACCAGAAGAGGATACCCTGCGCTCGGTTGTGATTACTGAATTAATAGACTATTTAGAAGAAAAAGAACAATCTGACTGTGCTGATTACTTTGCTCTTCGTCTTCAGGATTTATCAGCACCAGAAATTGAGTCAATTTTAGGTTTAACATCTCGGCAGCGTGATTACCTACAACAACGGTTTAAATATCATTTAATTCGGTTTGCTCTTTTACATCGCTGGGAATTAGTTCATGAGTGGTTAGAAGTTTCCTTACCCACTAATTTGGGTTTAACTCCAATTCAATGGGAAACTTACATAGCACAGCTAGATGAGAAACAAAAGTCTATCTTAGATTTGAAGCAGCAAGGCAAACCTGACGAGCAAATATCGAAGATTGTCGGCTTGTCAATGGCACAATTACAGAAACGTTGGTTTAAGATTTTAGAACAAGCTTGGGAAATTCGGAATTCTTTAGTGTCCGGATCTAGTGCATCTACCCATGAATGGTGACTTGTGATCCTCATAAAATTATCAACTTGCTTGGGTATTGAAAATTTATAAATTCAACACCTACGGGTATAGCTTGTTATAATGTGAGGAAATTGACGGGGTAGATATTCAAATCAAGATGTTAGCCAAGTCATTGGTGAACTGAGCTTGACAAGAAAACCCCCAAACCTTTCAATTGGGAGAAATTCCTACTGTGCAAGAACGTTTTCAAGCTATTCTTAAGCGTCGTTTACAAGACCAAGTAGAAAAAAATCCACCGTTGTTCCCCTGGGAAACACAATCAGTAGATTATCCTGACTGTGTAGAAGAACAATCATTGGGATTAGTTCCTGTTTGGGGGTGGACTGTCCACCAATCTAAGTTAAATTTACCGATTCCTTTGCCCGAAAAAGTTTTCTGGCAATTGTTAGAAAAATGTCAGGTGTTGTTAACATCTTCCTTACCCCTGGGAGCTAAATTAGTTCAGGTGGTAGAAAGTATGTTCCCCAATGATGTTCAGGCTATCAATGATTTGGCTGGGTTAGTGCTAAGAAGCTCTTATCGTTCGGCTGATACTCTGACAGCTACTTCTGATATTGAAAGCGATTATTTCGATTTGCTACCACGTCAACAAATGGCATTGTCGTTAATGGCAGCCAAGCAATTGTTGGAAAATTTAACTCTGCCAATTTCATTTACTCAGCCACTGGTAGAAAGACAATGGCTCACTACTGTGGGGACTTTGAGTATTCGAGTAGAATTACGGAATTTAGGTAAATTTACGAAATTGACGGTTCATGGTGAATTACCTACACCGGGTATTTTACAACTTCAGGGTAATAATACTGAAGAATTTGTGAGGTCTGAGATTTCAGAAATACCAATTATAGAGTTACAAATTGATAGAAATCAGCCAAATTATATTTTGGCGGTTGAGTTTCCCGAATTAGATCAACAGCCTTTATTGTTGGCTATTCAGGTAAAGATATAACTCAAAATTGCCATATAGCAAAAGTCACCGAGTCAGGAGTCACCGAGTCACCGAGTCAGGAGTAAAACTATCTTGGTATCTGGCTTCGAATTTGGATTCTGTACTTCATTGATTTGCAATCTGCTGTATCTAGGAATTAGATGGCAGCAATGGTAACAGGTGTATTGTCATCTTGATTAATTTCCTTTTTTTTAACACTTAATTCTCTTTGCAATCAACAATATCAATCTTTGGACGGATCTAATTTACTTAGCTATGAGCGGGATACTTGTACTCTTAGGGAGTCTAAGGCTAGGATATGGGGGAGTGAAAACAAGGTAATAGTTTTCATACCTAGCTTTGTGTCCGCAGCGTCTACATCATAGCTTTGCTTAATTGAAAATGTTTAATTTATCCAAGATGAATCGGTTTTGGCGTTTGCCGGTAGGTAATCAATGGCAACAAACTAGAGGAAAATCGCCAGTAAAAGAAGTGGAAGATTCAATTCCTTTACGAGTGCTAGTGATGGTATTGGTAATTTTGGGGATTGTGGCCACGGATATTGCTGGTGAAACTCAATTTAGTCTGTGGACAGTACCAGTGACTATGGTGGGAACAGGGTGGAGTTACTACCGTCGCCGTAGTTCTAATATTCCTATCCAGTTTTGTATTGCGATTGGAATGTTATTGGCTTTGGGTGCTTTTTTTAAGCATTTTATTGGTGATTGGAATGATACTCGGCTGAGTTTGGCGGAGTTATTGATTCAATTGCAAGTGCTGCACAGTTTTGATACGCCTCGGCGTAAAGATTTGGGCTATTCGATTGTGATTGGGTTGATATTGGTGGGTGTGGCGGCAACATTAAGCCAAACTATGGCTTTTGCACCTGTTTTGCTATTGTTTTTAGCGATCGCTCTGCCAACCTTAGTGCTGGATTACCGTTCTCGCTTAGGTTTTAAGCAATTTAAAACAGAAAAATCTCTGCAAAAAAATAATTTCAATTTTAAGTTTCTAATTTTAAATTTTTTGTTGATTGTGGCTTTAGGACTGGGGATTTTTGCAATTTTACCCCGAGTTCCTGGTTATCAACTTAGGTCTTTTCCTGTCAGTGCGCCGATTAAAGCTCCAGAAAATTTTACAGGACGGAATATTATTAACCCTGGTTATGTCCGTCAAGGCAAAGGTGGTAGTCAAGGTAATGGTAATGCTAATGATATTGGCGGAGGATCAGGAAAAGCTGGTGAACCAGGAAAATTAGATGATAATTTTTATTACGGTTTCAATAGCGAGATGAACCAAAACCTGCGGGGGGAAATGAAACCCAAGGTGGTGATGCGTGTGCGATCGCAAGCAGCAGGTTTTTGGCGAGTTTTAGCTTTTGACAGTTATACAGGTAAAGGTTGGCAGATTTCCCGGAATGATCAAGTTACTACTCTCAGACAATCACCTTGGACTTACCGCATTTCTATTGATTCTCCACCCTTCACGACTCTGACAAAAGAGGTAGTCCAAACTTATAATTTGGTGTCGGAGATGCCTAACCTGATTCCAGCAATGTCCTATCCCAAAGGTTTGTATTTTCCCACAGCCACAATAGCGGTAGATCAGGAAGATGGTTTACGGGCGCCAGTGCAATTGTCAGAGGGTCTAACATATACAGTGGTTTCCGATGTTCCCTACCGCGATCGCTCTTTGTTAAGTAAAGCCTCAACTAAATATCCAGCCAATATTAAAGAGTATTACCTCCAAATCCCCCCAGAAATTGCCGATAAAGTCCGCAGACGCACTGAAGAAGCGTTGGCTAGTTATGATCAACAGCGGGTTTCCCGTTCTCCAGGGACTAAAAGCCTAGATTCAGCTTATGAAAAAGCTCTTTACTTAGCTCAGTATGTTAAACAAAATTACACCCTCCCCACAAATCCTTTAAACTTGCCTTATTTGGGTGAAAAAGATGATTTAGTAGAAACGTTTTTATTCAAAAATAAAGGCGGCTATCCCGACCATTTTTCCACTGTATTAACAGTCATGCTGCGTTCCATTGGCATTCCAGCCCGATTAGTAGCGGGATTTGCTCCAGGGGAGTTTAATCCGTTTACAGGGATGTATGTTGTCCGTAACACGGATGCCTATGCGATGACAGAAGTTTATTTTCCTAAGTATGGCTGGTTTACATTTGATCCCATTCCTGGACATCCTTTGACTCCTCCTTCCATTGAAGAAGATCAAACTTTTAGTGTGCTGCGTCAATTTTGGAATTGGGTAGCTGGTTGGCTACCTTCACCAGTTACAGCTATTTTAAATACTGTGTTTGGGACGATATTTAGCTGGTTATTCCAAGGAATAGCCTGGTTTTTGGCTTTATTTACTAAAGATTGGCTAGGGATATTAACTGGTTTAATCGTGGGAACAATTGCTGCTTTCTTCGGTTGGCTAGGTTGGGGACAATGGCGTAAGTGGCTTAACCTGCGTTGGTTAAAGAAATTACCGCCAATGGAAAGACTTTACCAACAAATGCTACAATGGGCTGCTAACAAGGGTTTAGGTAAGCATCCCAGTCAAACACCCTTAGAGTATGCCCAGTTTTCATCCCAACATCACTCTCCAGAAATAGCTGAGGTGATAGATGAAATCTGTCATGCTTATGTTGGCTGGCGTTATGGTGGACATACTCCCAACTGGCAGCAGTTACAACAAAGATGGCAAGTATTGAATAAAGTTGAGAAGAATCGCGGTTCTTGATAACTTGGGGCATTTATCAATTGCCCCTAATACTCCAGTGTGGCAGTCAATTAGGCATTGAAAATTCTTGAAACTCTTGTAAAATATGCTTTTTTAATTTAATTTTTAATTTTTAATTCCGTCTAGTGTTACTAGCTTATATGGATATAATCTTGCATATACCATAGGGAATATTTTTAGTAGATTTCGTTGATAATACAGCTAAAAAAAGCATTTGTTATGAAAAAACTCAGATTAACATGGTTTAAATCGTTGTAACTCCCATTCTTTAGCGATAACATGGAAATAAGTTTACTGCAAGCTTTTCATTCTTCGTTTAGCTGAAATTTTTTTTATGGAAATTCAATTAATCAATATCGGGTTTGGTAATATCGTCTCTGCCAACAGAGTGGTTGCCATCGTTAGTCCAGAATCTGCTCCTATTAAACGGATTATCACCGATGCTAGGGATAGAGGTCAACTGGTTGATGCTACCTATGGAAGACGGACTAGGGCGGTGATTATCACTGATTCTAGTCATGTTATTCTCTCTGCGATTCAGCCAGAAACAGTAGCCAATAGGTTTGTGATTTCCCGTGATCATCATGTTGTAGATAATCAATCAGAGAAATAGTTATCAACCCAACTCTATTTGTATCATATTGGTCGTACGATGCGAATTAGACTGGTTTTCTGTCACCAGTGCTACAAATTCTTTAGTTTTGATGCCAATTTGAATAGTGAGGAGTAAAATCCGAACTTCAAAATGGTATTAGTTGTTTGAGCAACTAAAATAAAACTAAAGAATAATTTATATTGATTAAGTAGAACGGGTTGAATAATTCAAAGTTTGTAGTGTTAGCGCAGCGTCTCGTAGAGAGGAATTTATTCCTCATTTGAGGGCTGAAGCCCTCACTAGGAAATGATTTCCAGATTTTTTACTTAACTCACTCTTTTTCACGGATAATGCAAGTTTTACCTATCAATAGTAGTGCAAATACGCAAGAATGTCCGCCTCTGGGCAAACTAATTGTTTTAACCGGTCCGAGTGGAGTCGGTAAGGGGACTTTAATGAATGAAATTCTCCAGCGCTATCCAGAGTTGCATTATTCAGTATCTGCAACGACTCGTTCTCCACGTCTGGGAGAAATCAATGGTAAAAACTATGACTTTATCAGCCGGAATAAGTTTGAACAATTAGTGACTGAAGGTGAATTTTTAGAATGGGCAGAATTTGCTGGTAACTGTTATGGTACGCCACGTGAAGCTGTGTTTAACGAAATTCAGTCTGGTAAGTTGGTGTTGCTAGAAATCGAATTAGAAGGGGCAAGACAAATCCGTCATACATTCCCTAGCGCCCTCAGCATTTTCATTTTACCACCTTCATTTGCAGAATTAGAAAAGCGGATACGTGTACGGGGACAAGATTCTGAAGAGGCTATTTCTCGTCGGTTGCAACGTGCTGAAGAGGAAATTGCCGCTGCTAATGAATTTGATCTAAAAATTATCAATGATGATTTTGAGAAGGCTTTAAAGGAAGTAGAGAATGCGATTTTTGGTGCAGATTCTCCTGATCAACCATCTACTTAGTGAGCGTAGATGAGGTAAAACATTGCAGTGAGAAAGATTGCGCGTCACCACAAAGGCACTTATCAACAACACGCCGATCCCTTTGATG
The DNA here is from genome assembly GCA_037131225.1 of Nostocales cyanobacterium ELA583. Classification (GTDB taxonomy): domain Bacteria; phylum Cyanobacteriota; class Cyanobacteriia; order Cyanobacteriales; family Nostocaceae; genus Dolichospermum. The sequence continues at coordinate 9,742 of JBAXRM010000061.1, forward strand.
GAAATGCCTACCACTAATGACAGTAGGAAAATGAATATCATGGGATGGATTGATACTGACACACCATGAGCGATCGCCAATTACTCATCTACATGACATGAAATGATCATGCTTTATCCCAAAATTGTACAAATCCTGAAGTGCGAGAAACCAACCAGCAAGAGAATATAGCCCTTCTAGAATCGGCACAAACTGAGATGCAATGTACTTGGTTGCAGCTTGATTGTAAACACTCAGAGCGCGGTAAGATTGCACTTCTCCATACTCTGAAAGCAAAACTGCAATGCGAAATCGCTGTTTTGAGTTTAGACGAGATGCATCACTTAAAATTCACGACTCATCATTGATTTGAGCCTCAGTAAATTGTTTATGAGAATTATGTCGTGTATGAAACCACATAGAAATTCCCGTAAAAAGTAAGATGAACAAGCCGATAGCATTCAGGAATGGATAAATGATTTCTAGATTAAGTGCGCCAAAATCTCCTTTGTGCCAATGTAATAACCAATGAAACTCATCTTTTTTACCTGCTAAATCAACAATTTGATAAACCGTTCCTGTAATGGTTGTCAGGAATAGAGGTAATAACATGATTGGTGCAAGTGTGCTGTGAAGATGGCTAATATCTTGAAAATAGTGGCTATGATTTTTGGAGATTGTCATACGGCTTGTAGTTGGATTAACGTTTTTGTCCCGGCAGCATCACTAATTTGAACAGCCATCATCACACCGATTGAGTTCTGTACCGTTAAAACGTCCGTTGGTGAATCAATATTATCGTCAAGTTAAGATGGAATCTCAGCTTGAGTTTTGTTTAGCTGCACATTTAATAGTTACAAATTCGTCCCAATATAACCTCTACCTTTTGAAGGTTGTAGGAGAAGTTACCCAATTGAGACAATTCATCCACTATTTAAAATATAATTGTTCCTTTAACGATTCCCATTTGCTACCCTCAGCCAGACTTTAACTACTATACTTAGACAATATCATCAAATTTTTATGTCACAATTATCAACTGTAACCATAGTGAATTTTTGCCTAATTTTTTATGAATATCTTTAAGCTTAATCCTTTGGGAGTAGTCATCTAATTCATGATTTATAATTAGTTTTTTCTAAAATTATAGTTATTTATTTTCTAATATATTTCTCTCGATAATGGGTAATAGACCAAATTAGTAACTATTACCCATTACCTAAAATCAAATTAACCCAATAAACCTTGGATTAGTCCAGAGTTACTGGATAAAAAGAAAGCGACTACAGCGCCACCGATACCACCAATCAAGAAAGCACTGGCGAAATTATTCCAGCTTTCCTTAGAGTTGAAAGCATCAACGGGAGGATTAGGTACAGCAACACTAGCAAGAGCCTTATCAGGATTGGTGTTTGCGTACAAGGATAGGCAAGCTGTCAAAATTACAACTAAGCCAATACTACCCAATAAACCAGCTAAGGTAGCGTTGGGAGCATTGCGTAAAGGACCTAATTTATGGAAAGGTCCAAATAACAAATAACCATGAGCCATACCAACTTCCAAACCGCGTCTAAAAGGATTTAGACCGGGGCGGTAAGCTGGCAAATTGCTAATAAACCATTTCACCAAAGGAGCGGAATTGATAGGGGTTTCTAGGTCGCCTTTTTGGGGGTCACGTCCTGCTGCTACTGCCATAATTATTTTCGATTCCTTGGATCACTAGGTAAGTTTTTGATGAGCTTACTGCTTGAGTCATGTTGTTTACTCGTTTTTGAATTAGAAAGATGGCATTTTTAATGAAAATTAATTTTGCCATCTTTACTAATTTAGAAAAGTATGAAACCCGCAAACAATTGACAACATGACGAGTTTCATACATTAGTGAAGATTGCTAACTTGAGTAATATTTTCACCTAGTTAGGGTTGAACACTCAATTAGACAATCTAGAAGCAAAAGCCAAGCAAATTAGCTTTTTTGTAACCTGTATTTTCAACCTATAGGGGGTGGAAAAGGAGGTCAGGGAAGAAGCGATTAAATTCAATCAAAATCCCTGCGGTGATTGTCAACCAAAGGGTAGCTGCAACGGGAGCAGTGGAGATGAATGTAATCAAATAGTTGGTTTCGTTACCTTTTTCAGCCATGAATTTAGTCTCCAGAATAATTAAGTGAAAACAAATGAATTAACGTGGCGAAACGGTAATTTCTGAATCCTTTGCTGTTAACTCCCCAGAAAGCAATTCTTTGATTGCTGCTGCGGGCCAAGCAAAACCAGAGGTGATGATAGGTAAAGCAATACCAAAATCAATTTGGATTTCTTTTTGTTCTGCATTTGATCCTTTTTGGATTGCTTGTAGGTAAGCACGGCCTACCCAGCCAATCCAACCAGCAATGTAGAGGAAGAGAATACTAGGGATTAAAAAATCACCAGCATGATCAAGACGGCCATCTACAATCAAGTGAGGATAACCTTCAGGTCCACAGAGAGCCTGGGAATAACGTTCAAACCGCTTTTTACCGGATTCGGGGTCAGCGGTGGTATTACGGGCATTTCGTGCTAGCTCTTGAAAGGCGGGAGAGTCTTTGCAAGGGACAAGGTTTGCGCCTAGTGCTTTCGCTTCAGGGGCAAAATTGAACCAAAGAGTAACCACCAAAAGCAAAGCAAACAATCGTCTCATGGAGTTGTTTCCTTTTATTACAAAACGAGAAGTTTCTTGTACAAAACGAAGCGGCTTGTACAGTCTTTATTTTAGATAACTAGGAAGTCATCATACTCTTGGCTGGCAATGGAGTAAAGTTTAAGTCAATAAAAGTTAAAGCTTCTCAATCAAAAGTTAGGAAACAGGGAACTCTTCACAGGGAACAGGAAAGATATGGGAGAATATATTGCCTCTTGTCTTTTACTGATTTACCCTAATGACAACCGTTTTAGCCATTGAAACCAGTTGTGATGAAACTGCTGTGGCAATTATTAAGAATCGTGAAGTGTGTAGCAGTATAGTTGCTTCACAAATTCTTGTTCATCAACAATATGGTGGGGTAGTGCCAGAGGTGGCCTCACGTCAGCATTTAGAAACGCTCAATCATGAAATAGAGCAAGCTATGGAGTCTAGCAATCTAGACTGGAATCAGATTGATGGGATAGCTGCCACTTGTGCACCTGGACTTGTAGGGGCGTTGCTGGTGGGGTTAACGGCGGCCAAAACCCTAGCAATTGTCCATGATTTGCCTTTTTTGGGAGTGCATCACCTGGAGGGTCATATTTACGCAACTTACTTGAGTGAACCAAGTTTAAAACCCCCTTTTCTTAGCTTACTTGTTTCTGGCGGTCATACAAGCTTGATTTATGTGAAAGATTATGGTGTATACGAAACCTTGGGAGAAACCCGTGATGATGCGGCGGGTGAGGCTTTTGATAAGGTGGCGCGGTTGTTAAAACTGGGTTATCCCGGTGGACCAATAATTGATAAGTTGGCACAAACGGGTAATCCCCAGGCTTTTGCATTACCGGAAGGAAAAATTTCTTTACCAGGTGGGGGTTATCATCCCTATGATTGTAGTTTCAGCGGATTAAAGACAGCGGTATTACGTTTAGTACAGCAGTTGGAGAAAGAAGGTAAAGAATTACCAATAGCGGATATTGCAGCTAGTTTCCAAGATACTGTAGCGCGATCGCTCACCAAAAGAGCGATCGCTTGCGCTCGAAACTATAATCTAGATACCATTACTGTAGGTGGTGGTGTAGCAGCTAATAGTGGACTGAGAAAGCATTTACAAGCAGCAGCCATCAAAAATAATCTCCGGGTTCTTTTCCCCCCCTTAAAATTTTGCACTGACAACGCCGCCATGATTGGCTGTGCAGCCGCCGAACACCTATCCCTTGGCAGAACATCACCAATCACATTAGGAGTCCATTCCCGGCTCTCCCTGAACCAAGTTATGCAGTTGTATGAAAATTAGTTTTCTTCTGCCTTTTGCCTTTTTAAAAAACAAAGTTGTTGGGATCTTGTATAGCGCATAATGTCACGTTTTCCACAGTAATGAAGGGTAAGGCGCGCTTGCTCATACCTAAACCATCTTGATCAATCAGAATAACCGCATCCCTTCCCCTCGACCCAAACTTGAGGTAGCCATCAGAAATGGGGTCAGAACCTGCATAACCCAAACTGTCGAGCAAACTAGTGAGGACGATTTTATCTTGATTGACTTGAAAATCTTTGATGATGTCCCCCCTATCTCGGATGCTTTGATAGACAAATTGATCTTTACCTTGCTTGCCTCGGAGAATATCAGATCCCCCACCACCAATGAGAATATCATCGAAGTTAGTTCCTGTGAGCGTGTCTCGTCCGGGAGTGCCAAGGAAGGGGTTAACGATAATATTAACACTGGCACTACTGGTTGCACCCTGGCTATCGCTGATGGTGTAATCAAAGCCAGATTGACCGATAAAGCCTGGATCAGGGGTAAAGATGATATTATTGCCTTTCAATTCCACACTGCCGTTGCTGGGGTTACTTACACCTGTGATTTTGATAGTATCACCCCTATCTGGGTCAGTGTCGTTTTTCAGAAGAGTAGCTGCGGTGATCTTCAGAGGGGTATTTTGCGTAGCAGTGGCAGTGTCATCTTTAGCAACGGGAGGTTGGTTACCGACATTACCAACTTTGACATTGACGTTCGCGCTACTAGTATTAGTGCCATCACTAATAGTATAGATAAAAACATCATTACCTCTGAAGCCAGGGCGCGGCGTGTAAATGAGCTTATCATCAGTGAGATTACGTGGAGTACCGTTCTTATCTCGTCTCACAGTACCACCTTTGGCGGAGGTAGAGTTAAAAGAAATCAGAGATATGCGATCGCCTTCCGGGTCGCTATCATTAGCAAGGACGGGGATAGTAACAGATCTATTTCTTTGGGTTGTAGCATTGTCATCTTTAGCAACGGGAGGTTGATTAACTCTAATGCCAACTTTGACATTGACTTTCGCGCTACTGGTATTATTGCCGTCGCTAATGGTGTAGTTAAAAACATCATCCCCTCTGAAGCTAGGTCGCGGCGTGTAAATGAGCTTGTCGTCAGTGAAATCGCTAGGAGTACCGTTATTGTCTCGTCTCACTGTACCACATTGGGCGGAGGTAGAATCAAAAGAAATCAGGGATATGCGATCGCCTTCCGGGTCGCTATCATTAGCAAGGACGGGGATAGTAACAGATCTATTTCTTTGGGTTGTAGCATTGTCATCTTTAGCAACGGGAGGTTGATTAACTCTAATGCCAACTTTGACATTGACTTTCGCGCTACTGGTATTATTGCCGTCGCTAATGGTGTAGTTAAAAACATCATCCCCTCTGAAGCTAGGTCGCGGCGTGTAAATGAGCTTGTCGTCAGTGAAATCGCTAGGAGTACCGTTATTGTCTCGTCTCACTGTACCACATTGGGCGGAGGTAGAATCAAAAGAAATCAGGGATATGCGATCGCCTTCCGGGTCGCTATCATTAGCAAGGACTGGGATAGTAACAGATCTATTTATTTGGGTTGTAGCATTGTCATCTCTAGCAATAGGTGGATCATTGACAGGCTTAATGGTGAGATTAACTGTTGCCGGAGTAACTGCATAAACTGTACCATCAAAACCGTTCCAGTTAAAGCTGACTTCACCATTAAAGTTAGTAGATGGAGTGAATTTGAGCTTATCTAAATCTGCAACTCCTATTTCTTGATTGAGATTGACATTAACCCCACTCAGTTGCAAAGTTCCATTATTAGCTAAAGAGGTAATTTTAATCTTGCTTAAATTATCGCCATCAACATCAGAAAAGGCGGTAGTAAAATCAGTTGTTGCGAAAGAAATAACTGTATCTTCATCGCCAGATTTGCTGATGTTACTAACAATAGGTGGATCATTGACAGGTTGAATGGTGAGATTAACTGTTGCTGGAGTAACTGCATAAACTATACCATCAAAACCGTTCCAATTAAAGCTGACTGCACCGTTAAAGTCAGCAGATGGAGTGAATTTGAGCTTATCTAAATCTGCAACTTCTATTTCTTGATTGAGATTGACATTAACCCCACTCAGTTGCAATGTTTCATTATTAGGTAAAGAGGTAATTTTAATCTTGTTTAAATTATCGCCATCAACATCGGAAAAGGCGTTGGTAAAATCAGTTGTTGCAAAAGGAATAACCGTGTCTTCATTACCTGTTTTGCTGATGTTACTAACAATAGGTGGATCATTGACAGGGTTAATGGTGAGATTAACTGTTGCCGGAGTAACTGCATAAACTGTACCATCAAAACCGTTCCAGTTAAAGCTGACTTCACCATTAAAGTTAGTAGATGGAGTGAATTTGAGCTTATCTAAATCTGCAACTCCTATTTCTTGATTGAGATTGACATTAACCCCACTCAGTTGCAAAGTTCCATTATTAGGTAAAGAAAGAATCTCAATCTTGATTAAGTTATTCCCATCTACATCGGAAAAGGCATTAATAAAATCAGTTGTTGCAAAAGAAATAATCGTATCTTCATTGCCAGATTTGCTGATGTTACTAACAACAGGTGGGTTATTGGTTGCAGTAACAACTGTAGTTTGGGTATCGGCTACCACAGGTGCGGCTTCAATATAGCCAACATTATCCTGTGCCACGCTGTAGAAAGCATAGGTTTTACCCACCTGTCCGTTATAAACGGCTGAGGTAGCAGTGGTATCGTTCAGCCAGAGACTAAAGGGATTACCATCAACAGAGGTATAAATATCAAAGAAAGCAATACCACTACCATCATCGTTACCCGACCAAGCTACAGTGAAATTGGGATTGTTTGTAGTGGTTGGTAAGGCAGTTACACTGCTGCTGGGAGTACCTGCATCAATAGTATTGAGGTAAACCAAAGTATTGATAGGTGTTTCGTTATTGAGTGTGACGGATGCGATCGCTGTGAGTTGGGTTTCCGTTGCCAAGCCCGGTTTAGATTGGATCTGGTAGCTGACAGATCCTTGACCGTTAGGGGGCAGAAAACCGCCAGTGGTAGGAGGTGCGTTAGTATTGGGGTCAATCGCCTGTAGAGTCCAACTGAGTTGACCTGTGCTGGGGTCGAGTTTGCCGCTAATGTTGACGAAATAACCGATTTGCTGCCGTAAATCCACTTGTTGGGTATAGCTTTGGCGACCTTGGGGAACTGTGACAGTAACGTTGCCAATATTAATATTACCGAGTGCGAGGGTATTCCAGTCGAGGTCAGAGTCGAGTTGTTCGGTAATGGTGACAGAAGCAACTGACGTAGTGGCATTATTGGGGTTGGTGAAATAGATTTGATAAGCCAGGTTTTGAGAAGAAGCTAACCATCCTCTTGCCCCTGTTCCTGCTGGACCAATTATGGTTGTAGGAGTTGAGGCAATTAACAAGCGGTTTTGATCTGCTGCACCATTAACGAAGGCGGTATCTCCATCGGTTATAGCAATATCGAGGATAGCATTAGCGAGTAAAATGGGATCTGTGATGCCTAATTCTTGGCCGATTTGTTCCGCAAAAGCCCTTTTATCGGCAGGAAGATCGGCAATGGTGAAGACTTGGCTAGGATAATCGAGCTTAGTGAATGTACTGGTATTTTCACCAAGTTTGTAGTCGAAAAGAGACTCAGCTTGAGTAATCCGCCAACTGTTGGCAAATTGATTATATAGCTGATCGAAGTCGAAGGGGTTAGTCAGGACAGTACCATCAGGTAGGGCAAAGTCATCGTTAGAATTGCCATTGTTATTACCCAGAATACCCACTATTTCCCCTTCTCGACCATCGGCAAGATAGGGGTTAATATTGATGTAATTACCAACAACGGTTTGACTATTATATAAGCCTACATCCACTCTGTCCCCAGTAGGATAAACAAGGGTATATAGCTCGTTGTTGCGTTCTATCCGTCCTGTTCCCAGGGCTAAGGAAGCCCCATTAGCTAAATCCGTAGCAACTCCATTTATTTTGAGGGGAATGGCTTCGTTAACGTAAATTCCTGCCCGGTTTCCATCTATCAGGGTTGCTACTGCGGTATTGACAGAAACCCATTGACCTCCCCAGGGAGAACTTACAGGTTCTTGGCGAACTTGAAGGGTGAGATCGCCTGTAGTGGATTTAAAGAGGGTGAGTTCTCCTGCGGCTTGGAGGTCGTAGCGAAGTCCGTCGAAGGTAGTGAGGTGGGGATCGCCCCAGCTACCACCGCCACCGCCACCAGAACGACTAGAACGACTAGAACTTTTACCACGGTTTTGCTTTGGTAAATTATTTGTATAATCAAGGATTGGTTTCCAAAAAGGCTTATTAATAAGTGAAGGATTCCCCCTACCAGTCAATGTTTTTGGTACGGTTGTTGTAATTACGTTTTGAGTTGCTGTACTTACGTTGGTAGGTACACCAGTGAATTTGTTAATAGCACCTGAAATGCTTCTTGTTGGTCCAAATGCTATTCCGCTAATAGATTGTGTTACAAGGTCTTGAGCCGCTGGTACACTATTATCTCTTATTTCCTTGTTACTGGCCTCTAATTGCTTAATTCCATTAGCAGCAGCGCCCGGTGTTCCTTTGGCAATTTCCTGATAGTTAACATCTGAGCGAACCTTAAGTCCGTTTATAAAATTACCCAAAGGATCACTTTGTAAACCTGATGGATCAATGAATTGAGTTGGACTATTATTAGAATAATTGTAGTTTCTTAGCAGTGAGTTTTTCAGAGGATCAATAGTTGTGAAACTTCCTATTGCCGGTTGATAAAACCTAGCTCGCATGAAATCCAATCCATTCCCCTCATCCATCACCCCCCACTGACCCACATACTCAAAGGGGTTTGCTACCGTCTCATTCTTGGTCAAATCTTCCCCAAACGGTAGATAGCTGTAGGTATTTACATAATTGCCACTACCACCCGTCAACCCTACCGTTGATCCCAAAGCATCAAAATCGTAATAGGTGGCGTTATTGGTCGCATCCAAACGGCTTACCAAGCCAATACCGTGAATATAGCGGGCTGTCAGGTTGCCGTTGCTGTCGTATTCCCCAATTACATCTCCCAATCCCGTAGGATCGAGTAAATATTCCGTTCGCTGGCCGTTGTGGGTACTGGCAATGCGGTTTCCTAACGCATCATATTCATAAGTCCAAGTACCTTCAGGCGTAACCGTGCCAATCAGACGGTTTTGATCATCGTAAATATAAGTCCGGGTCTGACCGCCTTCAATTTTAGTTATCAAGTTGCCATCGGAATCGTAGATATAGGTTGCCCCACCAACGGTAGTGTATTGATTAAGATTATTGGTACTGTAGTTAGTTGTGGCACTATTATCATTCACCTGAATACGATTGCCAGCCCCATCGTAGGTGTAATTAATCGTGCGCCCCGTAGGCAAGGTTACGGAAGTCAGTTGACCCGTAGGATCATAGCCATACTGCCAAGTTCCCTCCAGCGTCGTCATGCTGGAGCGCCGCCCTAAATTGTCATAGGTGTACTTGTAGCTAGAATTGACCGAATTATTGGGAGCATAGTTGATATCTTCGAGTAACTGCCCTGCCGCATCATATTTATAGGTTGTATAAGTGCCGTTGCCGTTATCTTCCCGTATCAGGCGACCCACTGCATCGTAAGTGTAGGTAATCAACGTCTGGTTGTTGCCATCACTCAACCGTTGCAAGCGTCCAGCATCGTCGTAACTGTAGTTGACAACATAGCCATCGGGATACACCATCTGCACACGGCGACCGGCAGCATCGTAGTTGTATTTTAAATTGCCCCGGTTAGGATAGATGACTTGTTTCAGTTGATTGGTGGCATCGTAGTCCAGGGAAATTGTCCCGGTTTGATCTGCTGCTGAGGTGAGATTGCCTACCGCATCATAACTGTATGTAAAGTCTACCTGGGGAGTATTAGCATAGGAAAAACTGACCAGTTCGTTGTTAGCATTGTAGGTATAGTCAATCTTTTGTCCCCGTCGGTTGACAGACTCCACCACATTGCCCCGCGTATCGTAGCTAAACTGTTCCTTGCTACCATCAACGTAGGTAATGGCCAGCAGATTACCCTGGGTATCATAGCTGTAGTTGGTGGGAATATCTCGCTGGTCACGGACGCTGGTAATTTGGTTAAAAGTCGGTTCGTAGGTAAATTTGACGCTGTAACCCAAGGGATCAACTTGGCTGAGGAGATTGCCTTGATTATCGTAGGTGAAGCTAGAAACGGTATTATTGGGAGCAGTCAACCGGGTGAGGTTGCCATTGGCATCGTACTGGAATTGTAGGAAACGATCAAGAGGGTCTTTTAACTGACTCAATAACCCCAAATCATTAAGTAACAACTGGGTTGCAGCCCCATTGGCATCGGTGACGGTAACACCACCGGCGGTATCGTAGGTATAGGTAACTTTTTCTGCCCCATTGGTCAGGTTTTGCTGGATTAATTGCCCCTGGCTGTCGTAAATAAATTCAGCTTTTGTTCCTTCAGCATTCGTAACTGACTTGACGGAATTATCAGGGTTGTAGGTAAAAGTTGTGGTGTGATTGAGAGCGTCGGTAATGTTGAGCAGACGTTCCCCTGTCCCATCATAGGTATAGGTAGTGGTGTGGTTGGCATTATCCGTAATTTGGCTGACGCGACCTTGAGGATTGTAGTTAAAAATTAGACTATAACCACTGCCATCTGTGACTCGAGTGAGTTGATTATTTGCATAAGTTGTTGTCAGGCGGTTGTTATTGGTGTCTTGCAAATAGTCCAACTTGCCATCAGGACGGAAAACGGTGAGCGTGCCGTCTTTTTCCCGCAGTTGGTAAATTCCTGCTGTCAGGGTTAACGTACCGTAATCCCCCACTGAACCGCGATAGCTACCATCTGTTTGTCGCTCAAAGAACCGGACACTGCTGCCCCAACCGATGCTAACATTGCCGTCGCTGTCTGGTGTAGCTGTAACCTCCCAGGGCAAAAAGCCACCCCTACCCAAACTTCCCAGGTCGTAACGTTGGGAAAGTGTGCCATAGTCGCTGGCTTGTTGCAATTCAAAAGCTAACAATTGGTTGACATCAGGGGTATATTCACCCAACTGACTCAGACGAGTGGCGTTTTCTGCTAAAACAGCCTGATATGCTGCCGCAGTAGTACCGACGCTGGCTGTAAAGTTATTCCAAATGGCATCCCAACCATCTACGGGAATGAAGTTAGGACGAGATTCATCTTTGAGGGCTGCCCAGTCAATAGTTCCATTCGGATCGATTTGACTGAGGGTAAAATTGACATTAACGGCACTATTATCAGCTTGGAATTGAAAGGATATTGTTCCTGTTTCTCCTGGGGAAAGGATACCAGCCGCCCCCTGATTATTAATACCGAGAAATTGCAGACTTGTGGCTGTAAATCCTTGTGTGTCAAATCCTTGGAACTTGCCCCCGGTTGCTGCTAAGGTTAATAATGGTGCGACAATATCCGTATTGCCTGTATTCCGATAAGTGACACTAACTGTTCCAGTTTGTCCATTCCTGAGAGAATCGGGCGCGCTCAAAAATACTTCTAGCTGTCCAGGTGTACCATTGTTAATAGTGAAAATATCTGGCTTGGTCAGTGTTCCTGGTGTATCATTCAGCTTGAGATCATAAGCCCCGGTGGTCAAGCCTGTGAGGTTAAAAGTCCCGACTAAGGTTGTATCGTTATACCAGAGGGTTTGACTAGCAGGGCGTTCAATTCCATTAGCATCAATGAGGCTTAAAGTGGCGTTAGGTGTAAACTTATTCCCAATAACGCCAATGGTCGTATTTCCCCCATTACTGCCAGCGTCGGGAGTAACGCTAAGAATTTGGAAGGGTGCAATAGTTGCGATAGTTGAGGTTAGTTGGAGGTTATACTCTGTATCGCCACTGTGATTGTCAACTTCAACATAATAAACCCCTGGATTTAGTTTAATGGAAATCGCTTCTGGTGTAGTTCCCTCTTGACTAGAACCAGTAATAAGATTCCCACTGCTATCCAATAACTGTACGTCAGCATCGGCAGTCAATCCATTCAACAAAAGACTAAAATCACTACTATCAGTCAATTGGAAGCGGAATATATCTTTAAGGTCAGCATTGCTAACAGAGTCGTTGATGGTTTGCGTTCCTGTTAAAATACCCAAGTTGCGAGCAGTATCTAGGGTATTTCCAGCACCGTCAACATTAACAGCGGCAACATACTCAAAAGCATTGGAGCTAAGATTCAACCCTGTGACATTCTGGAAAATAGCAATCAGTTCATCCGGTTCACTGCCAATTTTATCAACATAGAGATTAGTATTTGCACCAGAGGTTTCCAGACGGTAGTTACTTACTTCCCCTTGTAACTGAATCACATCTCCTTCACTGGTGTTAAAGTCAGTGATTAACGCATAATCGTTGTTGCCATTGGTGGTAGTATTGCGATCATCATAGTAAATGTTAGCACTATCGCCTAAGATAAAGCGATCGCTCCCAGTCCCACCACTGAGGTTGTCTATTTCACCTTGTCCAGGGTTAGAACTATTGGGATCACCACCATTTAAGCTATCATTACCAGCTTCACCATATAAGGCATCATTACCAGCTTCACCAAAGATGAGATCGTTGCCATTGCCTCCAAATAAGCC